>DATEUP010000171.1:0-5252 GCA_035283065.1 Thermoplasmatota archaeon
GAACCCAGATCAGCTGGTATCTTCTCCGCGCGGTTTCTTACGCCGCCCGGATGAGTTTACGAGTCCTGCGCTCCAGTTAATCGGCATGGATCGCGATTGACCTTCCCGCATACCCGTTTCTCATCATTCTCGTAACTGGAGCCAGCGAGGATGCCAGATTACCCCATGCCCCCACGGATGTCGCGCGGCGCTTCACCGTTTCTTGGGCGGGGAATCGCCGACCTGGCATTCGCGTAATCTGCGGGCGCTACTTAAGGGTTGGCGGGTCGCGCTCCGCGCCTGGCGGCGGCCGCAGTTCACCCGGAAGGCGGTGGCGCAAATGGAGGCGTGCCGGGCGCCGACGGCGGCCTCTTTGCGACGACCCTGACGCGCTTCTTCGGTGGGCCCCCGGGCCTTGGGACCGGAGGCACGGGAAGCGGGCGGATCGGGGGCGGGGGGGAGACGACCGGGAGCCTTGCAAACCTCTGGGCGGTTGTGCGCTTCGCTTTCCGCCGCCTTGCCGTGAGCCCCGCGTAGAGCGCGACGGCAAGGGCGACCGAACCGATGCCGGCCGCCAGGTAAATCGAGAACCAGCCCTGACCCGGCGCTTGCGTGACCGGCGGGCCGAAGAGGACGTGGACGGTCCGCGTCGTCTTCAGGTTGTCCGAGTCCGTGACGACCACCGTGATGTCGTGCGGGCCCTGCGGGAACGCGCCGGCGTTGAGCGAGAACGACCACTCGTCGGCGCCAATCGCGGGCTGCAGGTTCCCGAGGTCGACTCGCCATTCCACTCGCGTGACCGAGACGCCGGCGGGCGGGAGGGCGGCTCCGCGGACCGTCGTCGTCCCGCTAAGGGTAGAGTCGTCGACGAGCCCGATGAAGGTGATCTGCACGCCCCCCGTGTTCACGACAAGGAACCGGGTCGTAACCGGCTCCGACCAAACGCCGTTCGAATCCTGGACGCGGAAGGAGACCGTGTGGGGCCCGAGCGTGAGGCTGTCGGTCTGGAAAAGGGGCTGGTCGGAAAGCGGCCCGTCGATGTTGCTCGCCCACTCGTAGGCCGTGATCGAGGCGTCGGTGGCCACCCCGTGCCCTTCGAAGACGACGTTGGCGCCCAGCATCTCGGGCGACGGGGGGTTCACGGAGTCGATCACTGCAGTCGGCGGCCGCTGCCCGGGCTTCAACACCGTGACGGTCGCGTTGCCGGGGACCTGCGAGGGCTCGCCGTTGTCGTCGACGACCGTGAGCCTCGCCGTGTAGGTGCCGCCTTCGCGGTACGCGTGGCTCACCGACGAGTCGTTGAGGAGGGCCGAGTCGCCGTCGCCGAAGTCGAAGATGTACTGGGAGATTGCCGAGTCGTCGGTCGACCCCGAGCCGTCAAAGAGGACGCTGTCGCCGATCTCGACGGAGGGCGGCGTGGCGTTGAGGCGCGCGGTGGGGGCCTCGTTCGAAGAGCGGACGGTCACGGTCACGCTCTGCGCGTCGTTCAGGGGATTCTGGTCGGGGGGCGCAATCTCCTCGACCTGCGCGCTCAATGTCAGGGGGCCCGGGGAAGCGGGGGCCGAGAACAAGACCGAGAAGTTCTGGGAGCCCACGAGCTTGCCGACGGCCTTGCGGCCGACCTCCGTGCCCGTCGAGGGCGCGCCGCGGTAAAAGACGATGTCCGCGGTGTTCGGAGGCGCCGTGCCCACGCTCTCCACGGTGGCGGTGAGTTCGACTTGGCCCCCCACGATCGGGTTGGCGGGCGAAGCGGCAAGGCCGGTGACGGCAAGGTCGATGACGCCCTCGGGCTCCTCGAGCTGGTGGATCGCGTTTGCCGCGAGCGTGAGGTTCTGGATGAGGCCCGACGGCCAGCGGATTTGGACGGAGGCGTTGCCGACGAAGTCCGCGAGGCCGAAAAAGAGGCGGAGCGACGATTGGGAGCCCGTGCCGTCCCCGCCCTGGACCTCCTGCATCTGGGTCGTGGCGCCAAGCGTCCCTCCAAGGGCCGCCTCGACAAAGACGCGCGCGCCGATTGCCGCGCGGTTCGAGCCGCGGCCCTTGAGCTCGAGTTCGATGTACGAGGCGCCGTTGCCGTCGTTCGAAAAGAGGCGCACGCCGCTCGATGAACCGACGGCGAGGTCGATATCGCCGTCCCGGTCGTAGTCGGACCACCCCGCGCCCCAGCCGTTGTCAACTGCAAGCCCCGAGGCCTCCGAGACCTCGTTGAAGCGCACGGCCGCCGCCGGCGCAGTCCCGTCCGCGAGGTAGAGGCGCGAGGTCCGGTTCTCGTAGATGCTCGTGATGAAGAGGTCCGCGCGCCCGTTCGCGTCGAAGTCGGCGAAGGTCGGGTCCGACGCCGTCTCGCAGTAGCGGATGCCGGCCTCCTCCCGCCGGTCGACGAACTCGAAATTGGGGGCGCCGCGGTTGACCAAGAGCTGCGACATGTCGTGGCCGAGGGCGAGGAACTGCGGGTGCGCGAGGTTCGCCACGTAGAGGTCGAGGTCGCCGTCGTTGTTGAGGTCGGCCGCGTCGGCGCCTATCGAGTGCCCGCACGCCCCGAAGGGGTTCGGGATCACCGAGATGTTGTCGCAGTCGACGCCGAGGGCCATCGCGCGGTCCGTGAAAGTCCCGTTCTTGCTGTTGATCCACATCTCGTTCGGGTCGAGCCTGTAGTTCGAAACGTAGAGGTCGGGCCAGTCGTCGTTGTTGAAGTCGCCCCAGACCACGCCGCGGGAGCGCCGGCTCTCGAAGGCGCCGGAGGGGACGGTCGCGTTTTCGAACGTGCCGTCGCAGTCGTTGTGCCATAGGATGTTCGGCGTCCCCTGCGAGTCCGTGCCCTCGTCGTCGAGCGGCGGCCACTCGTAGTTCGCCGCGTAGAGGTCGAGGCAGCCGTCGCGGTCGTAGTCCGCCCAGGCGGCGGCCTCGGTCGGCAGGTCGTCCTTGACCATCCCCGCGGCCGCGGTCACGTTCGTGAACGTCCCGTCGCCGTTGTTGCGAAAGAGCGTGTCCCAGGTGGCGCGCCAAGCGGTCGCGTAGAAGTCGAGGCGGCCGTCGTTGTTGTAGTCGCCCCACGCGCCGCCCGTGAAGTCGCCTCGCGTGCCGGCGCTAAACGAGACGTCGGAAAACGTCCCGTCGCGGTTGTTGTGGAAGAGGGCACCGCCGTTGAACATGATGTCGTCGAAGCCGTCCGCGTCAAAGTCGCCCCAGGCGAGGCGGCTGAAGCCAAGGCCCGAAAGGCCCGCGCCGGTCGTGCGGTCCGTGAAATGCGGGACGCCGCGGTCGAGCGGGCCACTCCCGTTGATGCCGGGCAGGGGAAGCGAGCCGTTCGTGATGTTCCCGCCCGGGAGCGAGCCGTTGGTCAGGTTGCCGCCCGGGAGCGAACCATTGGTAAGGTTCCCGCCCGGGAGCGTGGTGTTCGGCAGCGGCCCGGGCGCCTGTGGAGGCGGGGGCGCCGCCGGGTCGGGGAGCCCAGTGGAGGGCAGGGGGACGAGGAGGAGCGCGGCAAGCGCGAGCGCGAGGCTTGCGCGGCGAGGCTTCCCTCTCATCACGTGTTTCCCCTCAAGGCCAGATGCTTGGCGCGTCGATCGGGGCTCTGCGCTATAAAACGCTTCGGAAACGGGCGGCCGGCGGCAGAGGCGGATCCGGTGACGAGGCTGAAGAAGGGGGCGCGAGGCTTCCCGCGCGTGCCTACTTGCGCTGGCGCGCGAGTCGCTTTCGGCGGCGCATCTTCTTTTTCCGCCACTTCCAGCGTTGCTTCCCGCGCTTCTTCCATGCGCGTGAAGAGCGTTTCACGGATGCACCGGCGCCGCGCATCCTAAGAACCGGCTATAAGGATTTGGGTGGGGCGGCGCGGCGAGTTCGAAAGGCGCGGCTCGGGGGACGTTTCGAAGGACGTGGACTTCTTCGCGGGGTGGGGGCGGACCGACGGCGGGCCCGGGCACGCCGCCTCGATCGTCCGTGGACGCGCGACCGCGTCGGGGCACGCTCCCGCCCGGGTAATGGCGGAAGTGCCGTTATAGGCGGACGCGATTCGTGCCGCCGCGGCGGGCGGAGAGCGCCCCCGCAGGTCGAGGACCGGATGGACGCCTTCGGCTGGGCCGTTGTCGCCCTCGCAGTCTTCTTCCTCCTCTTTTTCTCGTTCACCAACGGTTTCAACGACGCGAGCGCGGTCGTCGCGACCACGATCGCCTCGGGGGCCGCATCGCCCCGCAACGCCGTGGTCCTCGCGGCGGTCACCGGCGCGCTCGGCGTCGTGCTCGGCGGGAGCGCGGTGGCAAACACGATCAAGAAAATGGTCGTGCTGCCCCCGCACGTCGCGGGCGCCCCGCAGCTCTCTGCTGTGGCGATCGTCGGCGCCGCCCTTGCCGGCGCCGTCCTCTGGAACCTCACGACCTGGCGCCTCGGGATCCCCTCGAGCTCGTCCCACGCGCTCGTCGGCGGCCTTGTAGGCGCGGCCCTTGTGGCCCGCGGGCCCGACGCCGTGAATTGGGGGGCCGCGTGGCTCTCCGACCCCCTGCACCAGCCGATCGGAGGGCTTGCGGGCGTCGTCTTCGGCCTCGTGCTCGCCCCCGCGCTCGGCCTCTCGGCCGCGTGGGGCATCCACAAGGTCGTCAAGCTCGCGCTTCGAAACGCCCGCTTCCGGGTCAACACGCACCTCAAGCGCGCGCAGATCCTTACGAGCTCCGTGCTCTCCTTCGCGCACGGCGCGAACGACGGGCAGAAGGCGATGGGGATCTTCGTCGTGATCCTCCTCTACAGCGACCTCGAGGGCGGCGACAGCGTTCCGCTCTGGGTGCGCGCAGTCGTCCTTGGCACGATCACGGCGGGCACTCTCGGCGGCGGCTGGCCTATCATGAAGACCCTCGGGCGCCGGATCTTCAAACTCGAGCCCGTCCACTCGCTCGACAGCCAGGTCGCCTCGGCCGCCGTGCTCTTCGGCGCGACGAACTTCGGCGCCCCGGTCTCCACGACCCACGTCGTGGCCGCAAGCGTGATGGGCGTGGGGGCCGCCGAGCGCGTGTCCGCGGTGCGCTGGGGCGTCGCAAAGCACATCTTGCAGGCATGGGGTACGACAATCCCGGCGTCGGCCTTGGCCGCAGGCGCGATCATGGCGGCCCTGCACTACGGCGCGGGCCTCTAAGGAGGGCTTGAGGTGGCGGAGAAGGCGAAGCGCAATTGGGTCGCGAACCTCTTCCCGGTCGAGCGCGACTTCTTCGCGATGCTCGACAAGCAGGCGCAGCTCACGCTCGAAGGGATGCAGGCGTTCGCCGACTGGCTCGAGCGCAACGAGG
>DATEUP010000172.1:0-8797 GCA_035283065.1 Thermoplasmatota archaeon
CTCCCGGATCAGCGCGACATCCCGCCGGAACGCTCGCTGCCGCTCCGCGTGGTATCCGCGTCCGTCGCGACCCGTCGCCACGAGCTTCGCCTTGTCCACGCTTGCCCACGCTTTCAGAAAGGCGAGCGCTTCGAGGGGCGGGACGAGCAGGCGCCCGTCCCGCCGCGAATTCTCTGCGACTCTTTCGAGTACCGCACGCGAAATGAAGTAGCCGTGCCCCCCTCGCCGGCCGCGAACGAACTCCACGAGGAAGGTCCCCTCGCTGGTGTCAAGTGCGCAGCTCACATTCGTCTGGTCCTTGCGCACTTTAGGGGTCGACCCAAGCTCGCGGATCAGCCGTTCAAGGGCGGCCGCGTCGGCAACTCGAAGACCTTCCCCTTCAACCAGAAGCAAGACGAGGTCCTCGTCCTTGGTCGTGACGGCGTGGCGCAGCCCCGCCTCCATCATCAGGCCTCCTCCTAAGAGCATGAGGAAAGACTCGGCGGGCAGCTTCGCCGTAATCATCTCGACGACTTTGCGGTGCCCCTCCAGCGTGACGGGGTCGGTTCGGGACGGTTCAGGCACCCTCCCACCTCCTTCCCGCCGACTCAAGGGCCTCCAGGTGCGGCTCGATGAACCAGCGTGGCGCAAATAGCCGGAACTGGTGCGGCGGCCCTACCGGGATGTCCAGGTCCTTGGAGCGCGTCGGCATCGGCGCCGGGAATGCGGCGAGCCGGCGGACCTCGAGGGCGCGGCGGCGTTCCTTGGCCCGGAGTCCTCCAAGAAGACCCCTCCCGGCGGCGCGCAGGCGTGGGTCCGCGTTGAGCGAGAGAATCCAGGCGACATCCGCAGGGTCAACCGCTCGCATGGCGATCGTCTCCGAGGTTCCCAAACGAAGCGTGAGGGGACGCAACGGCCAGTCGAGGTCCGCCGCAAAGGCCTCGAGCTGAGGCGCGACGGGGTGCAAGCGGCGCTCGCCCGCCAAAAGCGGCGTGAGCGGACCGGGGGATGCGACGGCGAGGTCGGTCGCCTGCCAAAGTGTGGGAGCCATGAAGCCGGGCTGCCGGGGAAAGCCGAGGTCCTTCCAGGGGGCCGACGCCCAAGCGGCAAGGCGAGACTCAGGGGGCGTCCGGATTGTCAGGAGCAGCCCGAGGATTCGTTCCTCGGGGACAAAGTACTCGCCCCAGCTTGCCGGGACGAGCAACCCCCTTCGCGCCCACGCGTGGATGAATTGGTCGCCCGCTCGTAGGCTCCCGCAGAGGGCTGCGATGGCCTTGCGGTCGGCGACTTGCCCAAAACCGAGGCGTTCGAGCCGGGAAGCGGCCCTTGCGGGCAGCGCGCGGGGGAGCCCCGTCCGAATAGATAGTTCCATTATAGCTTAGAAAATGAGTATTTTACAAGTATCTAATACCTCGCCCCCGCTGCGCGGGTGTGGGGACCCGGGGACGCGCGCCGCTCCGGGTCAAGGCGGGGTGGAGCCATTCGAGGACCGCCCCTATCGAGCCCTCCGTGAAGGCCTCGAATTGCCACCGGGCCCGGCCATCCCGAGGCGGCAGCTCCTGGACGATGACCCGCTTGGGCAATCCCACAATCGCACAGAGGCACGTCACGTCATGATTCTCGATCTTGAACAACATACGTATCGGGGCCGCAATGGAGTCGCCGGCCTGATGATGCTCGAGGGGGGAGGTGGTGAGACGGTTGGGGCTGGGCGCGCGGCTCAGGCCAAGGCACGGCCTGCGCCACGAGCGCGCTCGACCGCTGCTCACTTGTGGGCAGCGGATAGGAACTCTGCAACCGTGACGATGGGCATTCTCTCATAAATTCTCAGGCGTAGCAGGTGCCGGTCGCCCGAGACAATGAAGTCGGCCGCTCCCTCGAAAGCGGCCTCCAGGACCCGATCATCGTCCAGGTCGTCGATGACAACGCGGACCGGCCTCTTCGGCTCGACAACCTCGGCAACCTCCACGAGTGCGCTAAGGGCACGGAGGACATCGACGTATTCGGCGAGGAGCGGGGGAGAAGTCACCAGCCTCCATTCCTTGGCGATGCACCGCCTAAGGAACTCGCGGGGCTTGCCGTTCGCGATGACCGCGCTCACGAGGACGTTCGTGTCCGCGACGACTCGAGTCATCGGCCATCAACCGCTCGCCCTTCGCTTGCGCGCCCGGCGCACCGCGGCGATCTCCGCCTCCACCATTTTCTCGGTGAGCCGGCGGCCCTTCCGGTCGACTGCCGCAAAGATTGCGTCCCACTCGTCGCGGATGTCCGGGAGCGCGAGCCTCTTTAGCACGATCAGGTCGCCGCTGCCAAAGACCATGAACCGCGTCCGTGGCTCGACGCCGAGGTGCTTTCTGAGGTTCTTGGGGATGACGACTTGGCCCTTTTCTCCCATCGTCGTGATCTCGGGTTCCGATTCCATACTTTCCTACCAGTAGGATCATTCAACTCTCGGCTATTTGAAGGATTCCCTGCGACCCCAGCCGCGCTTTGCACGCGGCGGGGCGGGCGGGAATCCGGACGGACAAGTGCCCTCCACCCCGGCCCTCCCCCCGCCGCCCCTCGCCCGGCCTCCCCCCTCGTTCGCCGCTGACGGCCTCCCCATCCCCCGCTCGCCGCGTGCCCCCCCTTTGCGGCTCGCTCGCCCTAATCCTCGCCGCGGTCGGAATCGGAGTCGGGGCGCTCGGCGTGGGAATGGCGGTGCGGGCCGGGCGGGCGAAGCGGCCTGGATCCCCGGCTCAAGAAGCGTCCTCGAAGCCGCCCGAGCCGCCCAAGTAGGAAGAAACGGGGCCGCTTGTCGTGGCAGGGGCTTCCAAGGAGAGGCGGCCCGCCCAATTCCCCTCCTTCGCCCGGACCGTTTTCGCGAACCCGGGCCCCTCCTTACCACCCCGAAATTTTCGCTCTCTAACTCCCGATGCCCCAGCCCCGGCGCCTCCAGGCCTCGCGTGGCAACCTCCGGCCCTCGATGCGCAGTCAACCGCCCTCGGCGCCCTACGAGCGGACGTGTCGCTCCCGCTCGCCTATGGCCAGCGTGCGTCGGTGGCCGACAACGGGGCGTTCCCCTCTACCTAACCATAACTCTTATCGGCCCCCCGCCCCTCTTTTCTGTTCACGGGCGGATAAGCGGGGACTTTCACATGAACAGCGGTTGGGCGGCATGGTCATGGAGTGGACGGTCGAGCGGCGGGGCGGCCACGGGGCGCGGCAAGGCGCGCGTGCTCTTGGCCCTCCTCGTCGCGGCGGCCCTCGTCCCCGCGCAGGGCCCCGCCGCGGCCGACGGAGCCCCGGTGGCGCTGGACATCGACGTCCCCGTCGTCAACGAGAGCTTCGAGGGCGCGTTCCCCGGCGGCTCTTGGTCTGCCAACGACACGAACGCCTCGAGCGGCTTCGACTACTGGGCGGCCACAACGTACCGCGCGGCGTCGGGAAACCGCAGCGTCTGGTCGGCAGGCAACGGCAGCCAGCTCTCGTTGTGGGACGCCGGCGAGGTCCCCCCCGTGAACACGTCGAACATCACGAACGTCACGGTCTTCTTCGAGGACTTCGAGGGCGGCGCGTTCGCCTCGACTTGGGGGGTCTCGGACGAGGACGCAACGAGCGGCAACGACACGTGGGGCGTGTCCACGGCACGCGCCTTTGCCGGGCTCGCCTCGGTATGGTCCGCGCAGGTCGGCTACAACGACGAACTCCTCGACGACAACGTGAACGTGTCGACCTACGACAACGACCAGTCCTCCTATGTCTGGCGAAGCGTCGACCTTTCGAACATCTCGAACGACTCCGAGGTCGTGCTCGAATACTGGTATTGGCTCGACAGCGAGTCCTGCTGCGACTACCTCTACCCCATGTACTTCTCCGGGGGCTCCTGGAACTACCCCACCTCCGACTCCGGGACGAGCAACGGCTGGACTTTCGCGTCGGTGCCGGTCTCCAAGAGCGCGACCGCCGTCGGCTTCTTCTTCTACACGGACTACTCGGTGATCTACGAGGGCGCCTACCTCGACAATGTGACGCTCGTCGCGGCCGCCCCGCCGAAGCCCCCTCAGCCCGCGGGCCCCTTCGTCGAAGACTTCGAGCCGGCCAATGCGACGGGCAACTGGTCGGCGACCGACGACGACGCCTATCAAGGGAAGGACTTTTGGGGGATCTCGACGGCGCGCTCCTACAGCGGGGGCGCAAGCCTCTGGTCGGCGCAGGTCGGGCAAAACAGCAACTGGGGCGCGCCCAACGCGAACGTCGCGGCCTACGACGACGGCATGTACGCGCTCGCGTGGCGCCCGATCGTCAACTCGAACCTCTCGGACTTCCCCTCGGCGACCTTCAAGTTCTGGTACTGGCTCGACAGCGAGTCGGGCTACGACTACTTCTCGGCGATGGTCTACAACGCGAGCGCAGGGTGGACGGCGTTAAACTCGCTCGACGGGAACAGCGGGGGCTGGGTCTCCCTCTCGTTCACCGTGCCGAACGACACGGAGCGCATCGGGTTCCTCTTCACGACCGACGGCTCGGTGATCTACGAGGGCGTGTACGTCGACGACGTCGAGTTCTTTGCGACTCGAAACGACCCGAACGAGGGCCTGCGCACCTACGACACCTTCATGAACACGACCCTCGGGCGAACTGTCAGCGTCGCACCTTACGCGCTCGCGTACCTCGAGTACAGCTACTGGCTCGAGACGGACTCAGGAAACGACACGCTCGAGGCGATGGTCCTTGCCGGGCCGGTGTGGACGTCCCTCGACCGCGCCAGCGGCAACAGCTCGGGCTGGCGGTCCTTGACCTTCGAGATCCCGACGAACTCGACGCGGGTCGCCTTCCGGTTCGTCACAGACGGCAGCGGCCGCAGCGAGGGCGCCTACCTCGACGACGTCCGTGTGTGGGGCGTCGTGTTCCCGGTGAACTGCACGGCCGAGGTGGGCTCGCTCACGGGGCTCGAGGGGGTCACGCCGTTCCTCTACACGCTCCAGGCCGCAGACGGCCTGCCCCCCTACCGGTACGCCTGGAACTTCTCCGACGGCTCGACCTCGGTCGCGCCCTCCCCCTCGCGCACCTTCGCTGACGTCGGCACGTACACGGCGACGGTCAACGTGACGGACGCGCTCGGGCAGAGTTGCACGGCGCAGGCGCCCTCCGTGGTCGTGACCCACGACATCACCGCGGTCTCCGTGGACCCCGTGGGAGGGAGCTTGATCGAAGGCCGCAGCGTCAGCGTGAATGCCTCGGACGTCAAAGGCCACGCGATCGACTTCAATTGGGCCCTCTCGGTCCCCGAGTGCGGTGTGCTCAGCGCCGCCCTTGGGCCCTTTGTCCTCTTTACGGCTTCGGAGGAAGCGGGCGGGCTCGTGTGCACCGTGACGGCAAGCGCCGGCGGGGCTGCCGCGTCAGCGACCTTCCAGGTGCTCCACGACTCGAGCGTGATCAGGGTCGCTCCGCCCGTCCTCGAGCTCATCGAAGGGGAGGCCCTGTCGATTTCAGCCGTCGACGCTTTCGGCCACGAGCTCACGTTCGGGTGGGCGGCCTCCTGCGGGCGCGTGTCGCCCTCGGCCGGGACCTCGACGGCGTTTACCGCGGACGACCTCGGCGGCGAGGTGTGCGGGCTGCGGGTCACCTCGCCGATGGCGATCGTGGACGCCTCGATCCCCGTCCTCCACGACACGCGGACGCTCGCGGTGGCTCCGGGGCTCTCGACAATCGTCGAGGGAGCGAGCCAGACCTTCTCCGTCGTGGACGCCTATGTGCACCCAGCCGACGCGGAGTGGACCGTCTCGCCAACCTCGTGCGGGGCCTTTTCGGTCACCCCCGCCTCCCTGACGGTCTTCACGGCCTCGCAGGAGGCGGGCGACTCGACCTGCACGGTGTCGGCGGCCGCTGGCGCCGGGGTCCGGTCCGTGGAGGTCAGGGTGCGCCACCACTTTGGGGCCTCCACCCTTTCGCCCCTGGCGGCGACCGTCGCCGAAGCCGGCCTGCAGGCGTTCTCCGTCCTGGACACTTACGGTCACCCGTTCGACGCGGCCTGGGACCTGTCGCCGTCACACTGCGGTGCCCTCTCGACCGCAAGCGGGCCCGGGGTCACGCTCACCGTCGGCCGGGCGGTCGGCCTCTTGACCTGCACGGTGCGCGCGACCTCCGCCGGCGTCAGCCTCCTGGCGCAGGTGAACGTGACGCACAGCGCGCCAGCCTCGGTCGAGGCTAGCGCCAATGTGACCACGGTCTTCGAGGGCGGCTCGGTCCTGCTGGAGGCCTCGGTGCTCGACGGGGCGGGCCACAAGCTCTCGGGGCTCCCCGTCCGCTGGCAGGCGACCTGCGGCAACCTGGACAGCGAGACGGGAGCCGGCAATACCCTGTTCTTGTCGACGGACGCGGGCGGCACGGCCTGCAATGTCACCGCGACCCACGGGGCCTTCAGCGCGGCCCTCAGCATCAGCGTGCGGCACGCGGGGCCGTTCACGCTTGCCGTAACCTCTGCGGGCGCCGAAGGCGGCCCCCAGACCTTCACCGCGACGGTGAAGGACCCGCACGGCCACTCGATCCCGGAGGCCACGGTCGCCTGGACGGCGACCTGCGGCGCGCTCTCAGAAGGAGCGGGCCTCACGACGACCTTCACGCCGCCCGGCGACCTCGGGGGCTCGACTTGCACGGTGCGGGCAACCTCTGCAGTGGGCACCGAGACGAGCCAAGTTGCGCGGACGTTGACCACGGGGATGTCGGCCGCGGTCCCCCTTGGGGTCGTCCTTGCCATTGCGGGCGCGGTTGGCGCCCTTTTCCTCCTTAGGGCGCGCAGGCGCAAGGGCGGCAGCCCATAAGCGGCCGGACCGCGGGGGGCGGCAACTCGAGCCGCACAGCAGGTTGCACGACTGTGCGCTTCGCCCCCACCTCAGTCCACGAGGGCGCCGAGCGGCCGCAGGTCAAGGAACATGGTTCGGTTCCGTTTCCCACGTTCCCGTCGGGTTTCGCGCGTCAGCCTGAACCCGCACTTCTCGTAGAAGGCAACGGCCTCGGGCTTTGCCTCAAGGATGAGCAAACGCACGCCGACGTGCCTGCCGAGCGAAAGGACCTCCTCAGCGATCAAGGCCACAAGGCTGCGCCCCACGCCGCGCCCCTGCCACTTCCGGGCGACCGCGAGGCGGCCGATCTTGACGGCGGGAACGGATCCGACCTTGGGCCGCCGGGAGGGGTGTGGGAAACCCGTCCCTTCCACGTATTCTGTGCGGAGGCTGTCGCTGCTCAGGGTGTAGTAGGCGACGAGCACCCCCTCGAAGGAAACGAGGAAGGTCCGGCCGAAGCCTTCGTCCTCGAACCGCTCGACCTCGCGGCTTGAGAGGAAGGCGTCCAGCTCGCGAGTTCCCGAATCGAACGTACCGAGGTCGTGCGTCCTCCGGAAAGGCCTGACCTCGAGCCTCTCGGGATCAACACGCGGCGGCGTTCCGTTCGTGGACAATGCTCGAACGCCCCCAAGGCCTATTGCGAAGGGGCCTTGGTGTCCGCTGCGCGCCGTCGCTTCTGGCGCTCGATGGCGTCCCGGTAGAGCTCCAACTGCTCCGCGGTAAGCGTGAACGCCTCCAGGCGGCGGTAGAACTCCTCGACGTCCTTGCGACCACGGATGACGGGGGTGGGTGGGGGGTACGCTACGGAAAGGCCTCCTGGGGACGAGCGGACATCGCGAGCGTATGAGGGTTGCTGGATAACCCTCACGAAACCCTCATGCCATCATGGAAACGAGGCCGGGTCGCGGAGATAATCCTTGCGGGGCCGTTGGGATTGGCCCCCTAGATCAGGGGTCCCCAAACCCACGGCCGCCCGTTTCCGGACGGCCGCCTGCACCGATCCGCGGGCTCGTGCCGCCTCGTCAGCTCGCCCGGACGATCTCGATGAGTGCCTGGTCGCAGAGGGAAGCGAGGTGCGTGAGCCCCAGGCTTAGGGACGCGAGGGTTTCGAGGAACGCGCCCTCGAGTTCGGCGAAGAGGGCGCCGTTTTCCCGCAGGCCCTCGAAGAGGACGCGTTTCTCCGCATCGGTGCCGGAAAGCCCGCCCCAAACGAAGATCGAAGCGAGGTCCCGGCGCTTGAGTGTCTGGCCGTTGAGGAGCACAGGCGCATCGACGGCAAGGGTGTCGAGGTAATCTTCCGTCTGGAGGCGGATGTCCTGGAACCGGGAGGCGAGGGCGGGCGAAAGCGGAAGCCGCTGGAAAAGAGCATCCATGTTCACCAAACAGGTCGGTTCCCCGCGGTCCTCGAGGAAACGCAAGATGCGGGAGGCCGCGTGCAGCGCGCGGGGGTCGCCGACCGGCCCTCCAGGTGCGGGGCTCGACGGGTCGGCCCACTTGACCCTAACGGTCTCCCGCTCCCCGTTCAGCCGCTTGACGACTTCCGACCCCACGAGCGCCTGGACCTCTTCGACGAAGAGGTTCAAGGCGTCGATCATCTCGCCTGTCACCTCTTCGGCCATAGGGTTCTCCGTACCCCTGGCGGGCATTGATGGGCCATAAGGATGTCTCTCCGGACTCTGGGGAAGCCCGCAGCGCACGCTGCGTCAGCCCCGTATCACCGCGAGGTTCATTTGCCCCGGCGTTCAGGTTTGAAAGCGCGAGGTTGCGGGTTGAGGATCGGGAAACGCCGCGTCGCGGTTGCGGCGGTCTGCGGCATGGCCGTCGTGGTGGCCGGCTGCATCCAGCCCGTGCCCCCCTTACGGACGACCCCGACGCTAACTCTCCTCGGGCCAGGCACCTGCCCCCTCATCCTCCAGGTCAGCCTCACGAACAACGACCCCGCGCCGCTCAACGCGAGCGTGCAGGGGTTCTGGATCGGCGACTCGACGGGCGCG
>DATEUP010000173.1:0-12571 GCA_035283065.1 Thermoplasmatota archaeon
CCGCCGCTCCGCGGATGATCCCCGGCAGGTCGAGCACCTGGATCTCGGCCTTCCGGTGGTAGAGGATTCCCGGGATCACGTCGACGGTCGTGAATTCGTAGGCCGCCACGTCCGAACGTGCGTCCGTAATGCTGTTGAGGAGCGTCGATTTCCCGACGCTCGGGAACCCAATGAGCGCCGCCGACGCGTGCCCGCTCTTCTTCACCGCAAAGCTGCGCCCGCCGGCGCCGCTGCGCGCCGCCGCCCGCTTCTCGGCCTCGGCCTTGAGGCGCGCGACCTTCGCCTTCAGGCGGCCGATGTGCTGCTGGGTCGCCTTGTTGTACTCGGTCTCCGAGATCTCCTTCTCGACCTCGGCGATCTGCTGCTCGATGTTCGCCATGGCCTTTTAGGGGTTCCCCAACCGGGCCGCTGGATTTAACCCTCCCGCAGGGGGCGCGCTAGAAGTGGAATGCGCTGTTTAGCACCCAGGCCACGTAGAGGCCCGAAAAGAAGGCACCGGGCACGATGCTCTTCGTGCGGTCGTAGAGGAGGGAGGAGAGCACGCCGACCCCCACGGTGAAGGCGACGGCGTCGCTGGGGAGCGCCGCAAAGCCGCGGAAGACCCAGGCAAGGACCCAGGTGACCATCGCGAAGTAGAGCACGCTGCCCACGAGGATGTCGACCGTCGCGCGCAGGAGGCCCGGTGTGGGCGCGATGGCCGCGACGACGCCGCGAAGTCGCCTCTGGACCCGAAGGCGCAAGAACGCCTCGAAGCCGAGCATGGCCAGGACGAGGAGGCCCACGGGGAGCCAAAACGTGGGCGAGCGCGGCGCGTTGTAGCCGAGGAACAGGAGGTACTCAAGCCCCGCCCCGAGAAGGACCATGCCGAGGACCGGCAGGAGGACGAGCAGGGACCGCGTGAGGTTCTCCCCCTCCTCGAAGGCGCGGTCGTTGCGCCCGCGGACAAATCGCTCGACGCGCGACAGCGGGAGGACGGCGCCGAGGAGCACGAGGCCCGCGACGAGCACCGCGCTGAAGAGCGAGGGCGCCGGGAGAAGGCCGCCGAAGAGGAACGGCGCGGCGCCGGGCGCAACGAAAAGGCCCGCCGCGAAAACGCCCGCGCCAAAGACGGCGACGTCCGTCGCGCCGAAGGCCCAGCCCAAGAGGGGCTTGCCCTCCGCGGGGAACGAGTAGAGGCGGACGCGCTGGGGTTCCCGCGTGCAGAAGAACTCCCAGGAGAGCCAGGCGACCGGCAGGTTGAGGACCGCAAGCAGGAGGGAGAGGGTCGAGGCGTCCTGCCGGAATGCCGGGTACACGGGGTCGATGGGCAGCGACGCCTGCCCCTTCGTCTTCATCTCGACGAACGCGATCGTCCGCTCGACGACGCTGATCGAGTCGAGGTCGTGGTCGAGCCCTGGAAGGAGCTCCATGAGCTGGCCGTCCCCTTGCGTCAGGTTGAAGGCGACCTCCGCCTGGTTCGGCGGGACCAGCGTGTCGTCGAGCCCGTGGATGAAGAGCGTGGAGTTTCCCCGCAAGGACGCGATGTACGTGACCGGCGAGCGGATCGCAAGCTGGAGGGGCTCGAGGATGTCCAGGGGCAGGACGCGCTTGTCGGCAACGAAGGCGACGGTGGCGTGGTTTTCGCGCTCGAGCTTTTGAAGGTCCGTGGGCGCGGCCCAAGTGACCGTCGCGTTGACCTGGGTCGAGGCCTTTGAAGCCGCCGTGAGCGCGACCATCCCGCCGAACGAGTGGCCCACGATCGCCATCCTCTGGCCGTCCACGCCGCTCTGCTGGCGAAGGAACTCGACGCCGCGCGCCACGTCCTCGGGCTCGGCGTCGGGCAGGCCCAGAGTTGACGCGCCCGTCGAAGACCCGTGGTCTCGAAGGTCGATCGCGAGCACGACGAAGTCGTGCCGCGCCAACTCGACGGAGAGCCGGTTCAGGTTCTCCTTGTAGCTCGTGAGCCCGTGGACGACCACGACGCCGGGCACGCGCCCCTCAAGGCCGACCTTCTTGAAGAGCGCGCCCGCGATCCGGACGCCGTCGGTCGACTCGTACTCCACGTAGCTCACGGAGACGCCCGGGCTTGCCGAGAAGTCGGACCAGTAGAGCGCCGCAAAGAGCAGGGAAAAGAGGAGGAGGAAGACGCCGAAGACCTCGAAGATGCGCACGCGGCGGCGCCGGATTGCGCTCTCGGCGGACACGGCTGGCCCCCCCGCCCCTTCAAGGAGCCTTGGCCCCCTTAAAAGGCTCACCGTTTCCGGAGGCGCCGGTGGCGCCCTCCCTCAGTAGGCCTGCTCCTCCCAGAAGCGCATGATCTCCCAGTCGTCCTGCTGCTCGCCCTCTTCCTGCTCCGTGACGCGCAGGCCCCACTGGCGCTCGAAGGCGCGCAGGACCTCCTTCTCTCCCTCCGTGCCCACGAATTGGGAGAGGAGCAGCGTGTTGCCCTTCTTCGTCCCCTTGAAGGCCCCCGCCATCTCGCCCTTGTTGAAGATCACGAAGCAGCTCCCGATCCGGAAGCGCCGCCGGATCTCCGCCGCAAGGAAGAGCGCGAGTTGGTCGAAGGGCGAGAGCACGAAGGACTCGCCGCAGACGACCTTCCCGATGCTCAGGACATCGGCCGCGATCATCCAGTAGAGCGTCTCGTCGCCCTCGATGAAGAAGCCCTTCACAAGCCTCCCGCCCTTCTCCTGCTCGGAGAGGTAGTCGCGGATCTCGTGCATGCGGAACTCGTGCTTCGTCATCCGCGCGAGCCCCTCGGCCGAGACGAGTCCGAAGTTCGTCACGAGGCGCTCGAGGATGATCCGCCGGGCCTGCTCCTGCGTCTCGACGGCGTCGCCGATCCGCAGGTACTTGTTCTGGCCGTTGCGCACGACGAAGAGGCCCTCGTAGAGCGCGTTGAACGCCTCGTCGAAGTCCTTCGGGTCCATCTCGACGCGCTCGAAGAGCTCCTTGCGCGAGACCGCGTCGAACTTCGGCAGCTGCTCCATGAGCTGGCGCATGGGCCCGGTGAGCGGGCGCGACTTCGCCTTCTTGTAGAGGCGCAGGTCGCTCTTCAGGCAGTACGTGAGGTGTGCGGGGATCACGAGGCCGGCCATGAGCTCGTTGTCGCGCAGGTGCCGGCGCAGCCGCCTGAAGCGCTGGACGCGCAGGTAGGACTCGAAGTCCGACCGGATGCCCCCGAACTTCTGCGCGAGGCGCAGGACGTCTCGCACCTTGTTGTCGGGGTGGATGTGCTGCTTCCAGAGAAGGTACGCGTAGACGTCCTTGCGCTGGAAGACCTGGGGGATGAGCGCGCCCTTGATGAGCATCCCCTGGAGGACGTGGTACCCCTTCGAGCGGAAGACATCGAGGACGCCTTCGTCGAGCTCCTCGATCGGCGTCTCGAAGACCTTGCGGATGCGCAGGATCTCGATGCCCATCATCTTGTAGAACTCCATCATCCGGTCGAGCTCGTCGAGGAGCTCCGGCAGGACCGACTCGTCCTCGAGCATGACGGCCCGGATGTCGACGGCCCCCGACATCTTCCACTTCTCGATCATCCCGACAAGCTCGCCGTCCTTGATCACGGGGTAGATCCAGCCCTCGCCGTACTTCGTCGTGAGCTCGGCCCACATCGGCTGGACGAAGGGGTCGTAGAGCGAGAGGATGCGCAGGCGGTCGTGGACCTCGTCCTGGGCCGGGGCCTTGACAAGCTCTGCGAGCTCGTCGGTGAGGATGTACATGTCAATCGAGGTCTCGCCGACGACCGTGACGCGCTTGGCTACCTCCTCTTCCTCGAGCTTGTTGAGGATCGAGAAGACCTCGTTGAAGGAGAAGCCCGTGAACCCGCGGATCGCCGTGAAGGAGGCGGGCCCCGACGACTTGAGGAACTGGAGGATCACGCGCCGCTTCGCGTCCTTGACGATCTGGCGGACGGGGTAGGGGATGTACACGTTGCGCGACGACCAGGACTTGCGCTCCTCGGCCTTGCGGCAGATGTACATGTTCCGGTCGAGCCTGTCGATGATCTCCTGCACGTGCTCCTTCGGCAGGCGCAGCTTCTTGCCAAGCTGGCTCGCCGTGACACCCCCGGAGTCGCGGATCGCCTCGAGCGCCTTCTCGTCCGTGCGCAGGGGCGCCTCCTGGCGGTACGCCGACGCGAGCATGTCCGCGTACTTGTCGTGCGCGAATCCAACCTGCCGGCGGACGAAGCGCCCGTGGCGGACCTCCTCGCGCTCGCGGCGGTCCCACCAGTCCTCGATGTCGAACTTCTTCACGCGGCTGAAGACGTCGTAGACGAGGCCCGCGCTCATGAAGACCTCGAAGTAGTCGTCGATCGTCTCGAACTTTTCGAACTGCTTGGCGATGATGTGCTGGATCACCATGTTCTCGTCGAGCAGGACCGCGCCCTCGACCTGGCCCTCGATCCCCTTCTTGTCCTCCGTGAGCATGTACTGGGGCCGCTCGCCGACGACGTAGTACCCTTCGGCGACCTTCCCCTCCTTGAGGAGCGCCGTGAGCCCGAGCGAAAGGACCTCCTCGTCGAGGCTGAGGTCGTAGGCGAGCCGCCCGCGCGTCACGGGCGCGAAGTACTCGAGGTACGCGACGACGATCCCCTTCACGGCGGTCTCGAAGTCCGCGCGGTCGCCCGCCGCCCGCGCGCGGAAGATGAACGAACCGTCCTCGGTTGCGCCCGCGACGCGCACGAGGTTCTTGGTCTCGAGCGAGCGCAGGATGTCGGCCGCGATGACCTCCTCGTCCTCGTCGAAGGCGTCCTCAAGGCCCTCGAGCGCCGCCTTGAGCTGGTCGGGCGTCTTGCCGGCGCCGAGGAGGTCGAGCGTGCGCTTCTCGCTCGGGCTGAGCGCGCCCGCGTGCCGGTAGACCGCCGAGAAGCGCCTGGCAAGGCTCGAGGGGATCCACATCCGGTCCTGGATCCAGACGGACTCGATCCGCCCCTCCTTGAGCAGGTCGTCGGCCCACTTCGCGATCGCGTCGGGCGCGGAGCTCGTGAACTCGTAGAGCGAGGGGCGCGCGTACTTGAACGCGTGGACTGCGCCGAGCTTCTCGAGCGCCTCGAGCATCTCCCCCTTCGAGGAGAAGCGCAGGAGCTCCTTCTTCGAGGCGAAGTACCGGTCGACGCGCTCCCGCTCGAACTTGGGCGCCTCGGTCTCGCCGCCCTCGACGACCTTCGTGAGGATCGAGTCCTGGAGCTCCTTGAGGAGCGCCGTCCGGTCCTCGAGCGTGAGGAGGTCCGTCATCCCCATGAGGATCACGTTGAGGGCGAAGGGCGAGGGGATCTGGCTCCAGTCGCGGAAGGCGAACGTGACCTTCCCCGCGTCGATGTCGGCCACGACGTCGCGGGCGTCGTCCACGTCAAGGAACTCGTGGAGGACTTCGTTGTAGGTCTCCTTCACGATCGGGAACTCCGGGTCGGATGCAAGCGCGTCGAGGATCTTGCGCGCGTGCTGGTGCTGCCTCGCGATCGAGATCTCCTTGCCGCGGTAGTTCTTGAGGATCATGAACGCGCGCGTCGCGCAGTGGCGGAAGCGCTGCTTGAAGATCTCCGAGTTCGGGAGCGAGGCGCGCAGCACGTCGTCGAAGTCGGCCGCGCTCACCATCTTGGCGACCTCCTTGAGGTCGATGACCTCCGGCAGCGCAAGGAGGAAGTTGTTGTCCGTGACGGACGCCTGGATCTTGAAGCCCGACTTCAGCTGGATTTTGTACGCGAGGTACCGCGAGAGCGCCTCGTTCACGGAACGCCCGAAGATCGAGTGGAAGATCACATTGTGCACGCCGCGCCCGTCGATGTACCCCTCGACGAGGATCGCGCGGTCGTGGGGGACGACGCCGCCAATCTTCTTCTGGTCCTTGAAGAACCGGATGACCGTCTCGGCGGCGGGCATGTCCATGTGCATGGTCTTCATGATCTCGTCTTTGATTTTGAGCGTCGTCTTCTCGCCGATCGACTCGTCCATCCAGCGGCGGAACTCGCCGATCTGGAGCGAGAGGTCGAAAGTGCGCGACATCATCTCGCCCGACCATGACGGGACTGTCGGCTTGCGCCCGTGCGCGTCGCGGACGAAGACCTTCGTGCCCTTGGTCTGGAGGAACTCGTAGGACTTGCCCCCGAGGACGAAGATCTCCTTGGCGCCCAGCCTCTCGACGAAGGACTCCGAGAGCGTGCCAAGGGGGACGCCCCGCTCGGAGAAGACGCGGTAGTTCGACTCCTCGGGGATCGTGCCGATGTTCATGAAGTAGATCATGCGCGACCCGCGCTTTGCGCCGAACTTGTTCTGCTGGGGGTCGATCCAGATCTTGGCGTAGACGCTCTTGTCCTGGAGCGTGTGGCGCCCGCCGAGGTAGTCGAGGACGGCGTCGAAGTCCTTCCGTGGAAGCTGGTGGAAGGGCATGGCCCTGCGGACGACCGTGAAGGCCTCCTCGACGTCCCACTGGTGGTCGATCGCCATCCCGACGAGCGCCTGCGCGAGGACGTCGAGGTTGTTCTCAAGGATGCGCACGCGGTCGATCTTGTTCGCGTACGCGCTTTTGACGAGGACGCCGCACTCGACGAGGTCCTCGGGGTCCATGGGGATGAGCCGCCCCTTCGAGATCGAGGAGACGGCGTGCCCCGCGCGCCCGATGCGCTGGAGCAGTTTCGCCGTGGACTTCGGCGAGGAGATCTGGCATACGAGGTCGATGAAGCCGATGTCGATGCCAAGCTCGAGCGAGGTCGACGAGACGGAGGCCTGGAGCTCGCCGCGCTTGAGCTGCTCCTCGATCTCGAGGCGGATGTCCTTGGCCATGGAGCCGTGGTGCGCGGCCACGCGCTTCACGCCGAGCTCCTTGAGCTTGATCACCATGTGCTCCGTGCCCGAGCGCGTGTTCGTGAAAACGAGGGTCGTCTTGTGCTCCTCGATGAGGCGCTTGAGGACGAGGTACATGCGCCCCTGGGCGACCTCGAAAGGAGTCTTCGAGAGGTCCTCGACGGGGGGCACGACGGCGATGTCGAGCCCCTTCGTGCTCTCGATGTCGACAATCGAGCAGTCGCGGAGCTTTCCCTCTTCGTAGCCCACGAGGTACTTCGCGACTTCCTCGATCGGCGCCTGGGTGGCCGAGAGGCCGACGCGGACGAGCGGCCGCTTGATGAGGTGCTGGAGGCGCTCGACGGCAAGGGAGAGGAGGATCCCGCGCTTCGAGTTGCAGAGGTCATGGATCTCGTCGATGATGAGGTACTCGGCGTCCGTGAAGCGCTGGATGAACTTCGAGGTGGAGAGGACGAGCGAGAGGGACTCGGGGGTCGTGATGAAGATGTGGGGGGGCTTCCTGACCATCTTCTGGCGCTCGGCCGTCGAGGTGTCGCCCGAGCGGACGGCGACGCGGATCGGCGGCCGCTCCCCGCCCATCTGGGCGACGACTTCGCCGATTTCGCGCAGGGGCTCCTTGAGGTTGCGGTTGATGTCGTTGGCAAGGGCCTTGAGCGGCGAGACGTAGACGCAATAGATCTTGTCCTCGAGTTTGCCCTCGCGGTGGAGCTTGTAGAGGCGGTCGATGATCGCGAGGAATGCCGAGATCGTCTTCCCGGAGCCCGTGGGCGAGGAGATGAGTACGTTGTTCTTGGCTTCAATGAGCGGGATCGCGTAGGCCTGGGGCTCCGTGAGGTCCTTGAACTTCGACCTGAACCACTTCTGAATTGCGGGGTCCATCTGAGAGAGGACCTCGGTCATCGTGTGCCGCTTTTTTTGGTACGAGATCATGCGGTTTGGTTCACCTTGCGGCAGGGGGCTCCACGCGCACCACTCTACATGGTAAGAGGAGGCAAAATCGCGTTACCCTCCGCTTGATTAAACCCGGCGGGAGTAGTTAAAGGCTATCTTCGCCGCCTTCCCGTCGAACCTGCTGATACCCCGGACCGGCGATCCGAGCGGCCTTGTGGGAGGCCCCGCCGGCGTGGCCGCCCCGGTCAGGCCCTGCTGCGGGGGCGGCGCAGGGCGAGCGCCGCGACTGCAGCCCCCACCGCGGCAAGCGCTTCAAGAGCGCCGAACGCGGGCAGGAACCCCCGCGGAGGCGCCTGGGGCTCCCTGACCGTGACCGTCACCTCAACGGACGTGTTCTCCCCGCCCATCGCGGTGTGGTCGTTGTGCGCAAGCGCGACCCGCACGGTGTGCGTCCCGACCGCGAGGTTTGCCACCGTGAAGGTCTTCGTGGCCACCATCTGCGTGAGGTTCCCGTCCACGAAGACATGGAGGTGCCCATGGCCCGCCACGTTCGTCGAGGTCGCGTTGACCGGCGCGAGCGTCAGGTTGACGACCTCGACGGTGAAGGCGACCGCGCGCTCCGTGGTCTCGAAGCCGCTCGTGGGCGTGGTGACCCGCACGGAGGGGCGGTCGGCCACGTGGATGAGGACAAAGGCCGAGACTTCGGCTCCGAGGTCCGTGTGGTCGTTGTTGCGGAGCTCGACCTTGAGGACGTGGTCGCCGGCCGCAAGCCCCGCGAGGGTCGAGTTGAGTTCGCCACTCGCGGCGGCGTAGACCCCGTCCACCAGGATGTGGAAGTGGCCTTCCCCGCTCCGTGGCGCCGCACCGATGCTTGCCGGCGCAAGCGTGAAGTTCGTGATGGAAACGATGACCTGCGTCGTGTTGCCAAGGAGGATCGCGCCATCCGAGGGGGCGACGATCGCGATCGAAGGCGCCAACCCGCGGGCCGTGAACGCCACCTCGTCTGCGACGGGGTCCGGGAGCGGGTCGTGGTTGTTTTGGCGCAACTCGACGCGGACCGTGTGCGGGCCGGCCGTGAGGCCCCGCAGCGTGACGCTCGTGTTGGCCGAGAAGAAGAGGTACGCGCCGTCAAGGAAGACGTGGACGTGGCCCTCGCCGGCCTGCGCGCCCTGGCCGAACTTGGGGACAAGCGAGAAGTTCGAGACGGCGATCGAAAGGCCCGCGAAGTCGAAGGCGATGTCGATGCCGCTCGCCGGCGAGCCGATTGAAAGGCCCGGCGCGCCCGGCCGGACCGTCACCTGGACTTCGTCGAACGCGGGCCAGGCCAGCGCGCTGTGGTCGTTGTTGCGAAGTTCCACGGCAACCGTGTGCGTGCCTGGCGGGAGGCGGCTTGCCAGCGCCTCGAGGGTGGCGCCAAAACCGGTGTACGCACCGTCGATGAGGATGTGCCAGTGCCCTTCGCCGTCGGCGGGCGCCGCGCCGACCTTCGCGGCGCTCAACGAGAAGTTCGAGACTACGAGCGAAAGCGCCGCGGACGACGAGTTCACCGTGACCGGCGAGGCGGGCGCGGCGATGCGCACGGAGGGTGCGCCTGCAAGGACGTCGAGCCGCAGGGTGTCGAAGGCGGGCCACGCGAGCGCGCCGTGGTCGTTGTGGCGAAGCTCGACCGTGAGCACGTGGGGACCCTGCGCAAGGTCGAGGACGGAGACCTCAAGCCCCGCGCCGGCCGTAACGTAGACGTCATCGACGAGCAGGTGCCAGTGCCCCTCGCCGGCCACGGCCGCCTGGCCGATCTTGCCGGGCGAAAGCGTTAGGTTGCCGACCTCCAGGGTGAGGCGCAAGCTCGACGAGTTCGGGCTCGACGGGTCGCTGGGCGATGTGATCGTGATGCGGGGGGAGTTCGCCTCGACGGTGAAGGTGGCCCAATCGACCACTCGGGGTCCGAGTGGCGTCCCGTCGTTCTCGACAAGCTCGAGGACCACCGTGTGGCTGCCCGGCGCAAGGTCCGTGAGGACCACGGGGTTTGCCGTCCCGGGCCCGAGGAGCGTCCCGTCAAGGAAGACCAGGTAGTGCCCCTCGCCGGCCACGGCCGCCTGCCCGATCGCGCCCGGGTCAAGCGTGAAGTTCGCGAGCGTGAAGGCCGCGCGCAGCGAGCTTGCGTCGACCTGGGCGCCCTTAAGGGAGGCCTGGAGGCGAAACTCGGGGGCACCGGCGGCCGTGACGATCGCGACCTCGTCGAAGACCGGCGGCAGGACGAGCGTGTGGTCGTTCTGGGCAAGCTCGACGCGGATGTCGAAGCGGCCTCGGGGCACAAGGCCCGTGAGGTTGAAGAACTCCGCCGTGCCGAAGCCGGTGTACGCGCCATTTACGAACACGTGGTAGTGGCCCTCGCCAGGGACCGCGGGCCCCCCTACCGCCTGCGCGTTGAATGTGAAGTTGCCCTTCGCGATGCGCAATTCCACGGAACTCGAGGCCCAGGCGGGGCTCGCGGGGGGCGAGACAATCCGAAGGCGGGGGGCGCCGGGCGTCACCGTCACATTCACGCTCGCGTTCACGCCGATCAGCGTGTGGTCGTTGTTCGCGAGGTGCACGCCGATCTCGTGCGTTCCGGCGGGGACGTCCGCGAGGAACGCCGGCAGCCCAAAGGCGGCCTTCTTGTATTCGCCGTCGATGAAGAGGTGGTAGTGGCCCTCGCCCGGGACCGCCGCGAGCCCGAAGGCCGAGCCGTTCAGCGTGAAGTTCTGGATGTCAAGAACGAGCACCACGGTGCCCGAATCGATGTCCGCGCCCTCCGGGGGGCTCACGATGGACACGGTTGGCGCGGCCGAGCCGAGGGAGGCCAAGAGGATTGCGAGAACCCCAAGGAGAAACGCCGCGGCGCTAATCGGCAGCGCCAACGACCCGCGCATGCGTTCTTCCGGCCCCATGAGCCCGACCCCTTCGTGGTGCCGCGCGCCGAGGCGCCCAGCCCGGCTTCCAAGACCCGCGTGCGCTATTTGAATTCTGTTCAGAATGGTCGGTTGCGCGAACCGAGGCCGCGGTCCTCGCGAAATCACAAGAACAGGGGGAAGACGGCTGGCCCTTCGAGGGCCAGCCGGATGAAAGGGAGCGTTGCGCTTTCGCGCCGCCTACTCCTCTTCGTGCGACATCGGTGCGGCCTTGCGCGCGGGGGCCGCGCGTTTCGCTGCGGCCTTGCGCCGCTTGGGGGCCCGCCGCTTCGCGGGCCGCTTGGCCTTCTTCCGCCCGCCGCCGCGCTTCGCGCGGCGCGCCGAGCCCTTGCGTGCACTCGACCGCTTCCCGCCGCCGCGCTTGGCTTTCGCGCGGCCTCGGGTCTTGCCTCTCCGTCCTCGTGCCATGGGTTTCACCGTCTTTCGTTCTCGACATTCCTTAAGCGTCGGGAGGATCCCTTCCGCCGCAGTCAGGGAAATGGCCGATCGCCGCCAAACGATAAAAAAGTCGCGCCGCGGCCGGTGCCTGAGGCAGGAGCCCCGCGGCCCCTCACGCGGCGGCCGAGGGCCGGGGCGCGGGGTCGGCCCGCGCGGCGGCGCCTGGGCGCGCGTCGGGCGCCGCGAACGTGGCAAGGTGGTCGAGGAGGACCACGTCGCCCGTGAAGAGCGCGCACTGCCAGAGCTCCACGCCGCCCTGGCGGGCCTTCGAGAGGATCGGAGCCGGCGCGCGCGCTTCACGCGCGAGGAAGAGGACGCGCATCTTGCCCCACTCGATGCGCTCGGGGGCGAACCCCGCGCGCTTGATGAGCCACCGAAGGACCTGGGACTGCGTGGGGATCGCCTGGAGCATCGACTCGCCCTGAGCCACCATCTCGGGCGAGATGCGCTCCCGGTACTCGATCACGACCGGCGCGTAGGTCGACCGGTCGAAGGCGAGGGTGTCGACCGCGCGGCACTCGCGCGGCGCCTCGGGCGGCAGGTCGACAAGTTCAAAGTTTGATTCAAGGTAGACGAGCCCCAAGAGGGCGTCGAGGTTCTCCTCGACGAGCTTCCGAAGGGCCTCCTGCGACGGGAAGTATGCGGCGGGCAGGCCCGCCGCCTTCCCGCCTGTGAGGCGGAATACTTGTGCCATTGCGCGGGGCCTGTTTTTCGCGCCTGATAAACATGGGGCGGATGTCAGGCGGACGGTTTGCGGCAGGAGGGCGTCGTTCCAATGCTGAAATCCACCGCGCGACGTTCTTAGCCCCGGGCGGCAAGGCGTCCCCGCGCGCAAGCGCCGCCCCCGCGGCGCAAGGCTCCCGAGGTCGATGCCGTGGTCCATGTGAACTCGCCAGCGTCGACCAAAAACCGCAAACGCCTTGCCGCGGGCCTCCTCATCTTTGTGGTCTTCCCCGCCGTTTCGGCGGGCTACTACTTCGGCTACAACGTGGGGACCGTGAAGGTGCTGGTTACAGGCCCCGAGGTCACGGGGTTCCGCTCGCTTAACGTGACGTTCGGAGCTGTGGAACTTAGAAGCGCGGGCGCGCTCACGATGTCCGCCTGGTCGTCCGTCAGCCTCTCCGCGGAAAGCCTGGACATCACGAAGCTCAAGGACACGGGGCCCGCCGGCCTCGCCCTGGGGAGGATGCCGGCCGGCAAGTACTCGGAGGCGCGGCTCAGCATCGTGTCGGCGATCGGGCACCTCTCGGGGGGCGGGATCGCGAAGGTCGATGTGATCCCCGGCGCCATGGATGCGCCCCTCGACATCCGCGCACAGGGCGGGCTCACGCTCACCTTCCGCCTTGTCGTCTCCCAGTCGGGCTCGGACTTCTACCTGGACACCGCGCTTGCCGGCATCGACGAGGGCTGAGCAAGGCGGCTCGTCGCCCGCCGCGCCGGGCGCGCCCCGCGCGCCCCGCGCGCTCGCCCGGCAAAGCCTTTGAGGGCGGCAGGGCATGGGCCACCGGC
>DATEUP010000174.1:0-7149 GCA_035283065.1 Thermoplasmatota archaeon
CGGGTCCGTGGCCGGCGAGCCGGCCGTCCCGGCGGCCCTTGCGCAGGGCGCGCCGTCTTCGGCCTCGGCCAAGGACGCCTCCGGCGACATCGTGATCGCCTACGGCAAGGAGCAGGCGCGCGAGCTCAAGGGGCCCGCCAAGGGCCAGGCGGCCCCGAAGGGCGCCCCTTCGGCCAAGGCGGAGTTGGCGGCCAGCTGGAGGCTCACGCCCGACGACCACATTGGCTCTCTCATGTACATCGAGTGGATCCGCAGCGGGGGCGACCTCGACCGCGACAAGCTCGAAGAAATCCGGAGGGAGGTCTCGCGCCTGAGGAGCGGCCTCGACGGCTTCTTCTCGCTCTAGGGTGCGCGCTCACGCCCGCGGCGTGAGGAGGTGCGTGGGTTGGGTTTCTCCGTTGCTGCCGCCGCCGCGATTCTCTTCGCGGGGGGTCTCGTGTCGTTTGCCGTCATCGTCGAGTCGGTCGAGACGGCGAGCCAGGACATCCGGGAAGCCCAAGCCAAGCAGGACTCGCGCGTGGCCGACGCCCTCAACACACGCATTGCCCTCCTGAACGGGACCAACAACGGCACGGCCTTCGACCTAAACCTCTCGAACAACGGCTCGGTGGTGATTCACGTGCGCTCGCTTGACGTCCTGATTAACGGGACCCTCTATACGGGCGCCGTGACGATGAGGGCCGTCGACGGTTCGAACGCGACAAACCTGTGGGCGCCCGGCCAGGTCCTGCGCCTTTCCGTGCAGGCGTCCGTGCCCTCGCCGGCCATGGTGAAGGTCGTCACCGAGACAGGGTACACCTTCCAAGGTCAGGTGGTCTAGAGATGGCCGCGCAAGCCGCCTCCGAGATGATCTTCTTCGTGGGCTCCGTGATCGTTAGCGCCGCGCTGGTCGGCGTCTTCTTCGCAGCAGTCTCCGAGGTCTCCGACTCGATCCGGCAAGATGCCGCGGCCGCGGCCTCGTCGTTTGAGGCAGGGGTGAAAGTCGTGAACGACCCCTCCCACGTGATCTACAACAACACGACGCAGAATTTCACGCTCTGGGTGAAGAACATCGGCTCGCGTCCCCTGTCGGCCAACAACACGGTGGTCCTCGTCGATTCCATGACGGTGGCCAACACCGGCTACACGTGGGCCTTTGCCGGCAACTACACCTCGTGGGGCCCCCAGGTCATCGTGGTCTATACGCTGAACAACCTGAACCTCACGCAGGGCACGGACCACTTCCTCAAAGTCATCGCCCAGTACGGCGCATCCGACACGCAGGAGTTCTTCTGGTAAGCGGGGGGTGGACAAACGGCGTCGGACCTCTACAAATTCGAAATCGAGCGCGACGGCCTCCACCGCCAGCTCGGGGCCGGGATCCCGAAGGGCTCGATCATGCTCCTTGAGGGGAAGTACGGGGCCGGAAAGAGCGCGATCCTCCAGCGGCTCATCTACGGGTTCCTCAAGAATGGGGTCACGGTGACTTACATCTCGACGGAGCTCACGACGAAGGGGTTCATCGAGCAGATGCGCTCGCTCGACTACCCGGTGACCCCTTACCTCCTCAACAAGGACCTCCTGTACATCCCCGTGTTCCCGCTCATCGGCGAGGCGATCCCGCGCGCGAACTTCCTGGACAAGGTCATGGACACGAAGGAACTCTACGAGCGCGAAGTGACTGTGATCGACTCGTTCTCGTCGCTCGTGAAGGCCGACCTGCGCGGCCAGCGCGCGATCCAGGTGCTCGCGTTCTTCAAGAAGCTCGCGGGGCTGAACCGCACGGTAATGCTGTCGGTGGACCCGATGGACATCGATGACAGGACGCTTGCGCCCTTGCGGTCCGACAGCGACATCTACCTCTCCATCACGATGAGCCAGATCGAAGGCTCCACGGTCCGCGCGCTCAACGTGAACCGGTTCGGCAGCTCGGCCGAGCCCGTGGGCGACCAGATCGGCTTCCGCATCGAGCCGAAGATCGGCTTCATCATCGACATCACCACGGTCGCGTGAGAGGGCAGCGGGGGGGACGACATGGCCGGGGACGCGCGGGCGGGCAAGCCGAAGCGCAAGATGAGCGGGCTCTCCGAGATCAACAAGCGCGAGCCGGACGGCAAGTTCCTGAACCCCGAGCTCGAGCACGTGCGCCTCTACATCCGGGGCTTCGAGCAGGCCTACGGCGAGACGCCGTCGATCTACCAGGCGCTCTCCTCGGGGATGTCCGACTTCGAGCGCGTGAACATCATCTACCCCGTAGGCGACCCGATCTTCATCCACATCTTCAGGGCGAGCCAGGCGGTCGAAGGCGCGGCGGGCCTCAAGTACGTCGTGATCGAGCCGATCCTCGACGAGGCGACTGACAAGAAGTACCGGCGCGTCCTCGAGCTCATCCTGCGGGAGGCGCCCAAGGAGCCAAGCCACGAGACCCAGGAGGAGTTCATCGAGACGCTTCGCGTCCTCTATGACCGGGTCACGAAGCGGCGGGGGGCCGCGCGGGAGCGCACGGTCCTCGCGGGCTTTGCCGGCGAGCGCGTCGAGGTCGACGAGGCCGAGGACCGGACGGTCTGGTACTACCTCGTGCGCGACCTCGTCGAGCAGGGGGTCCTCGAGGGGGTCCTGCGCGACCCCTACATCGAAGACATCCACTCCGTGGGGCTCGCGCAAATCCACATTGTCCACAAGATCTTCGGGATGATGGAGACGAACGTCGCCTTCCGCGACTCCTTCCACCTCGACGAGTACCTGCGCAACATGTCCGAGCGCATCGGCAAGCCCGTGTCGGAGGCGCGCCCGATCATTGACGGCTCGATGCCCGACGGCTCGCGCATCAACATCATCTACAGCGAGGACGTGTCGAAGCGCGGCCCCTCGTTCACGATCCGCAAGTTCACGGAGAAGCCCATCACCTGCGTGCAGATCTGCCAGTGGGGGACCGTCTCGGCGGAGATCGCGGCGTACATGTGGCTCGCGCTCGAAAACGGGATGAACTGCATCGTCTCGGGCGAGACGGCCTCGGGCAAGACGACGACGCTAAACTCCATGCTCACGCTCATCAACCACGAGAACAAGGTCTACACGGCGGAGGACACGCCGGAGGTCGTCGCGCCCCAGCCGGTCTGGCAGAGGCTCGTCTCGCGCGACGTGGGGCCGACGGAATCGCGCGTCCAGCTCTTCGACCTCCTGCGCGCCGCGCTGCGCTCGCGCCCGAACTACATCATCGTGGGCGAGGTGCGTGGCGTCGAGGGCGCGGTCATGTTCCAGGCCATGCAGACGGGCCACAGCGTGCTCTCGACGTTCCACGCGCCCTCGACGAAGCAGATGATCCAGCGCTTCACGGGCGACCCGATCAACGTGCCCATCCGCTTCATGGACAACCTGAACATCGCCTTCTTCCAGGCGATCCTCTACGAAGGCGGGCGCCTCATCCGGCGCTGCACGTCGGTCGACGAGATCCTGCGCTACTCGAAGGACCTCGGTGGCGTGCTCACGCGCTCGGTCTTCCGCTGGGACCCCTACACGGACACGCACTTCTTCCGCGGTATGAACAACTCGTTCATCCTGGAGGAGAAGATCGCGCCGAGGATGAAGCTCAAGGACAAGCGCATGATCTACGACGAGCTCAAGTTCCGCGCGCGCGTGATCAAGGAGATGGTCGACCGCAACGTCGTCGAGTACGACCGGGTGAACGCGGTGTTCTATGACTACTACAAGCTCAAGGTCTCCGCGATGAGCGCGGACGAGCGGCAGCTGTGGTGGCAGCGGCGCCTCCAGACCGCGTGACCTCGAGGGGAGGCGCGAAAGAGTGGCGGAGACGGCCTCGAAGGACGATGTCCGCCTCTCGCGAAGGCAGAAGTTCTACAACGCCTACGCGGACTACCCCCTGTCTTTCCAGCAGTACCTCGTCCAGCAGTTCTTCCCCGTCGCGGTGCTCGCGACCGGCGCGATGCTTGGCGCCGCACTCCTTTTCCCCCAGGTCTTCTTCGGGTGGACGCTTGCGCTCCTTGTCGGGCTCTGGGCGTGGGGCCTGCTCGGCGCGGTCGCCTACCCGGTCTACGCGTACGAGCGGCGCGGCAAGACGATCGACAAGGACATGCACCTCTTCGTCACGCGGATCGGGGCGATGTCGACGGAGGACGTGTCGAGGCAGTCCCTGCGGGACATCCTGGGCCAGATGAAGGACTACCGCGAGCTGTCGAAGGAAGTCGAGAAGATCTACAAGCTCACGGTCGAGTGGAACGTCGCGCTGCCGCAGGCGTGCCGGCTCGTGGCCGAGCGCACGCCGTCGGACCTCATGTCGGACTTCCTCTACCGGCTGGGGCACGCGGTGGAGTCCGGCGAGACCGCCGAGGAGTTCTTCGCAATCGAGCAGAAGGTCTCGCTCGAGCTCTACTCGAACAAGTACAACGCGGCGCTGCGCGGGCTCCTCACGCTCTCCGACCTCTACCAAGCCCTCATCATCTCCGTGGCGTTTTTGCTCACGTTCCTTTTCATGGCCCCGCTCTTTACGGCGCAGGGGATCAGCGCGATGCTGGTCGGCGGCCTCTCGATCTTCATCGCCCTCGAGCTCTTCTTCTACATCATGGTCCGCTACATGCTCCCGGACGAGCAGCTCTGGTACGACGGCAAGCTCAAGTCGGAAAGCCAGCGCGCGATCAACCGGTGGTTCGTCGTGGGCGCCGCGGTTTCGGTCGCCCTCTTCGGCCTCTCGGCCTTCGTCCTCTTCGACCGGTTCCCGACGCTCGAGTTCTTCCTCGCGGTCTCCCTCTCCGGTTTCCTGATCCCGGGCCTTGAGGTCTACCGCCAGGACCGCGCGATCCGGAACCGCGAGTCGATGTACCCGGCCTTCATGCGCTCGCTTGGCGCCTCCTCGGAGGCGACGGGGCGCACGGGGATCGATGCGCTGAAGAAGCTCTCCCAGCACAAGTTCGGAAGGCTCACGAAGAACATCGAAGACCTCTACAAGAGGAGCGCGACGAGGATCGACCGCAAGACCGCGTGGGAGTACTTCGGGGCCGAGACGGGGTCTGACATCATCGCGAAGTTCTCGGAGATGTTCGAGGACGGCACGCGGACGGGCGGGAACCCGCGCAAGATTGCCAAGGTGATCTCGGACAACTTCCTTGCGCTCGTGTCGCTGCGCCGCCTGCGATACCAGGAGGCCGGCCGGCTCGTCGGCACGATGTACGGCCTTGGCGCCGTGCTCGTGGCCGTGCTTTACATGTCCCTCTTCCTCGTGCAGGGCTTCCAGGAGCTCTTCCGGGGCGTCCCTTCGATCCCGGGGTTCGCGTTCCTCGCGATCCTCCGGAGCGGCCCGGTCGACCTCGTTGCCATGAACCTCGCGATCCTCGCGGTCGTCGTCGTCCACGCGGCGGTCACAGGCCTCGTCGCGAAGGCTTCGGACGGCGGCCACAAGTACGGCGCGATCTCGCACTTCGTGCTCGTGCTCTGGATCGCAGCGGGCGCGAGCCTGGTCACGCAGTACGTGATGCAAGCGGTGTTCTGACGCGCACGTGCCCCTGCAACCGGCCGAAAGGAACCTTTAATTGTGCGCGGCCCGCCTAGCGGATTGTTACCCTCTGGGCGGCGCGAAGCGCTACCCTGGGATCAAGGCGGAGGCAGGCGTGTGGCGGTCGGATCTGCGGCGAAGGCTCCCGAATCGATAGGCCGAGGCGAGAAAGCCCCGGAGTTTGGCGTCTTCATCGCGGGCAAGTGGACGAAGTCCTCGTCGAAGGAGTGGATCGAGACGCGGGCGCCCGCGACGGGCAAGCTCCTTGCGCGTTTTGCCAACGGCAACCGCGAGGATGTCGTGAAGGCGATCGCCGCGGCCGAGGCCGCGTTCCCGGCGTGGAGCGCAACGCCGGCGCCGAGGCGCGGCGAGATCCTCCTGCGGGCCGCTCAGATCCTGCGCGCCCGCAAGGCCGAGCTTGGCCACCTTGTCTCGGAGGAGATGGGCAAGGCGATCAAGGAAGGGAACGGCGACGTCCAGGAGGCGATCGACTTTTTCGAGTACATCGCGGGGGAAGGCCGCCGGCTCCTCGGAGAGACGACCCCCTGCGAGCTCCCGAACAAGATCGCGATGACCTTCCGCCGGCCCATCGGCGTCGTCGGGTGCATCACGCCGTGGAACTTCCCGGTCGCGATCCCCTCGTGGAAGCTCGGCGCGGCGCTGGTCTCGGGCTGCACGGTCGTGTTCAAGCCCGCGTCGATCACGCCGCTTTGCGCGGCAAGGCTCGTCGAGGCGCTCACGGAGGCGGGTGTCCCCCCCGGGGTCCTCAACATGGTCACGGGGCCGGGCTCCACCGTGGGCCGAGAGATCGCCGAGAACCCGAAGGTCCGCGCGGTGTCCTTCACGGGCGGCACGACGGCGGGGCGGGACGTGTACACACGCGCAGCCGCCCTGCTGAAGACCGTCGAGCTCGAGCTGGGCGGCAAGAACCCCGAAATCATCATGGAAGACGCGGACATCGAGCTTGCTATCGAAGGCGCGCTCTGGGGCGCATTCGGGACGGCCGGGCAGCGCTGCACGGCGACCTCGAGGCTCATCGTCCACGAGCGTGTCTACGGCGAGGTCATGAAGCGGCTCACGGACCAGACCAAGAAGCTCAAGCTCGGCGACCCGACGGACCCCAAGAGTGACGTGGGGCCCGTCGCGAGCGAGGACCAGTTGAGGACAGTCCTCGAGTACATCGAGGTCGGCAAGAAGGAGGCCAAGCTCGTCTGTGGAGGCAAGCGCGCGGTGGGGCCGGGGCTCGACAGGGGGTTCTTCATCGAGCCGACGATCTTCGAGGCCAAGCACGGCACCCGGATCTCCAAGGAGGAGATTTTCGGGCCCGTCCTTGCGGTCATCAAGGTCAAGGACTTCGACGAAGCCGTGAAGGTGGCCAATGACGTGGAGTACGGCCTCTCATCTTCGATCTACACGCGCGACGTGAACCGCGCCTTCAAGGCTATCGAGCAGCTCGATGTCGGCATCACCTACATCAACGCGCCCACGATCGGCGCCGAGGTGCACCTGCCCTTCGGCGGCACGAAGAACACGGGCAACGGCGGGCGCGAGGCCGGGACGACCGCCATCGACGAGTTCACGGAGATCAAGACGGTCTTCGTCGACTACAGCGGGCGCCTCCAGCGCGCGCAGGTCGATGTGGACTGACCCTCGGGCGGCGGGCG
>DATEUP010000175.1:0-15327 GCA_035283065.1 Thermoplasmatota archaeon
CCGCCGCGCAAAACGCCGAGGCGACGTTCCACCGGGTCCACTCGTCCGGTGCCTTTGCCCAGCGCGCGAGGCGCCGGAGCGTCGGAGCGGGCGCGGCGCGGAGCAGGCCGTCCCCGACGGCGAAGGCCCCAAAGTTGCGCCGCACGTATTCGTCGGAGTCGGAGGCAAGGGGCTCGAGGAGGTCGAGGAGGGCCTCGGCATGCTCGGGGATGATCCTGGCAGCGAGCTTCACGGCGACGACCGCCGCGCGCCGGCGGTTCGCGGAGCGCGAAGCGGCCCACGACCTCAGCACAACGAGGAAGGCGGCCGGCTGGCGCACGAGGAGGCGCGAGAGGACGGCCGCAGCGGTCTCGCGCACCTCCCAGTTCTCATCCTCTGCGCAGACCTGGAGGACGCCAAGAACCTCGGCGGGCCGTTTGCCAAAAGCGTCCGCATGGAGCGCGCAAAGCTGCGCGGCAAACTGCTTGGCGATCGGCTCGTCGCGCCTGGCAAGCTCGACGGCCCACCTGATTGCCGCGTCGCCGTCTTCAAGTTCGGCCTCCGCGACCTTGTAGAGGGCGAACTTGTGGGCGCCGCGGATCGAGCCCGCGTGCGGCGTGACAAGGGGCGTAAGTGCCCGCATGAGGGCGTCGGCGTCCCGCGCGCGGACCGCCGGTGCGACCTTGTAAGGAATAAGGAGGGAGCGGGGTGCCGGCGGACGGCGGGTGGCAGGCCCTGCGGGCATCGCCCCTTTGAAGGGCGCTCCCCCCTTAAGTCAACCTTCGCCGCCGCCCATGAGGGGTGGCTCGAACTCCTGGTCAGGGGGCGCCTTCGTCTTGCGCTTCGAGCGCGCGCGCATGAAGAGCGCACCCCCCGCGGCCGCTCCGATGACCGCGCCAAAGAGGAGGAGCGCGCCGAGGTCGCCGCCCGGGAAATCCGCGAAGAAGCTGCCGCCCGCAAGGTCCATCCGCAGGGCGCTCGAGTTCGAATTGCCGGCGGTGTCGGTCATCACGACGGTCACCGTGACGCCGCCGACCGCGAGGAAGCGGTGGGTGACGCGCGAGCCCGAAGCGACTTCGCCGTCGCCGAATTGCCAGGTGTACGTGAGGGGCGTGCTGAAGTCCTCGCCCACCACCTCGAACACGACTTCATCCCTCACCGTGGCCGGGACGACGATGTTCTCGCCGGCGGCGATCTCCTGCGGTTCGCGGCCGGGGACGATGACGCGCAGCACGACGAGCCGCGGGCCGTTGCGGTCGCGCACGTCAAGGGCGACAGTGGTGTTCCCGCAATTTGCCGTGGCGTCGCAGAGGCGCAGGGTGACGTTGTGGAGGCCGGAGCCTACAAAGGTCGTGGTGAGCGCGGGCCAGGCCGTGCTGTTGTGGACCTGGCCATCATCGACCCATGACCAAAGGGCCGTCGACGTGTTGAGGCCCGCGGGGTCGCGCGATTGGGACGCGTCAAGGGTAAAGGGGAATCCGAGGTCGGGCTGCCTTGAAAACCCGAACTCAACGTCCGGGGGCTGCGTGTCAAAGGCGACGAAGTTCGCGCTTGCAAAGGCCGTGTTGCCGGCTCGGTCGCGCAGGGTAATCGAGAGGAGGAACACGCCGAGCTGGTCGACCGGCACCACGAACGAGAGGGACGGCGACGAGCCCGTGAGGTGGAGGCCCGAAGGCCCCGCGAGGTCCCAAAGGACCTGCGCCCCCGCGGGGAACTGGGGGTCGTTGTCGCTTGCCCCCACGAGGGAGACGGAGAGATTCGAGCCGAGCTCGGGCGCGCCGAGGGCGACGGACCCGGCCGAGGGCGCCACGCGGTCGCGCACGAAGACGGTGAACGCGTACTCGTCGACGGCGCCGAAGCTGCCGACCACGCTGAGGTGCACGGAGAAGTTGCCGGTGAGGTTCGGCGACCAGAGGAAGAGGGAGCCGGAGCCCGTGTCGTTGGCAAGGGGGACGTCGATGATCCAGTAGACCTCGCCGAGGAGGATGTCGTCGAAGGACGCAGAGGCGTTGAGGGGCCCCGGGAGGCCGACGTTGAAGACCGGGGGGGGCACGACCACGGCGGCGGGCCCGTTGTCGCGCCGGGCGACGAGGGGCTTGGCGTCCTGGCCCGTGCCGTCCGAGAGGTTGTAGGGCACGTCGAAGAAGGCGTCGCCGTTGACGTTCGGCGCCACGAAGCCCGACCAGAAGTTCCCGAGGCCGGGCTCGAAGAAGAGGAAACTCGGCGAGGCGGGTGCGGAGGCGTGCGGCCCCGTGTTGTCGATGAAGGAGTTGCGCGAGGCGCTGCCGGTCGTGTTGCGGGCCAGGAGCCCGAAGGAGGCCGAGCGGCTGAAGGCCGAGTCGACGGCCGTGGCGCCCGCGCAGTCCGTCATCAAAAGCCCGGTCCCGGAGAGGTCGGTGACGAGGTTTTCAATGAGGGCGCCCTGGACGCGCGTGAGGTTCACGGCGGCCCCGGCCGCGGTAATCGCGGCCGAGCGCACCGTCACATTCGAGGCGCCCACGACGCGGATGCCGTCGCCGCCCTCGGCTTCGATGCGGATGTGGTCGAGCAGGATGTCCTGCGCCGAGGCGAAGAAGGCGCCCGACTGGACGACGATGCCTTCGCCGACGCCGCGCGCGGTGAACTGCCGCACGGTGAGCCCCCTCGTGCCAAGGGCCGTGAGCCCCACGTCGGCGCCCTCGACGAGGACGCGCTCGACGCGCACGTTCGAGGAGCCGAGGATGTAGACCCCAACGCCCCCGAGCCGCATGTCCGTGAGGTTTGCGCCGCTCACCGACGAGATCACCACAAGCCCGGCGTCGTCGAAGGCGCCGACCTCGACGCCCGCGGCGTTCGCGATCCAGAGGAAGGGCTTGCCCTCCAACGTGTTCGAGCGGTCGGCGTCGGCCGTCGGAGGGGCGCTTTCGGGACCAAAGGCGAGCGCCTTCGCGCAGGAGGTGAGGAGGTTGCCGCGCAGCAGCGCGTTCGTCACGTTGTTGAAAAAGAGGCACGCGCCGCCGGGCGAGGTCAGCCGGTTCGAGCCGAGGAACGCCGCGGACGACGCGTCGAGGCTGAGCGCACGCAGGGTCCCCTCGAGGCGGCTGTCGCGAAGGCTTAGGCGCGCCGTGCCGCTCTGCTCGAAGGCCGCGCCGCCCGTGCTCGTGAGCGTCGCGTTGTGGAAGAGGAGGTCGGCGGAGCCCGCGCCTGTGACCGACGCGCCGGTTGAGGCGATGGTGAGGGGCCCGAGCACGGAGGCGCGAAGGAGGTCCGTCCGGATCCCGACCGTCACATTCGTGGCGGCGACCCTCGAGACGGCGGCGCCGGGGACTGGAGCCTGGAACCAGAGGCCTCCGCCGGTGAAGTTTGAGAGGGTCACATTGTCGACGAGGATATCCGCCGCGCCCCGTTCGATGAGACCCCACCCCGACCCCGACATCGTGGAATCCTTGAGCAGCAGCGAGGCCGTGTCGTTCGTCGCCACGCACCAGGTCACGCACCCCGCGAACTCGGCAAACTGCGCGTCGAGGGTCGCGATGCCGAGCATCGTGACGGCGGCGTCGGCGTCGAGGATGCGCGCGTGGCGGATCGTGAGCTCGGACCCGTTCTGGAGGACGAAGCCGCCCCACGTCGAGCTGTTCCCGCCCACGCGAGCGCGCACGACGGCCGGCCCGAGCCCCGAGCTTGTCGCGGAGACCGCGCCGCCGTCGCCGATGATGCGGGCGCCGTTGTCGACCTGGAGGTCGACGCCGTCGCTGATGAGGACGAAGCCGCCGGGAAGGACGTGGAAGTCGTGGTCGAGGATGTACGGGGACCCGCCGACCTCGAGGATCAGGAGCGTCGAGGTCGTCGAGTTCGTGATGACCGTGTCGGCAGAAACGGGGCCGGCCGCGAGCCACAGGGCGGCAAGTCCGACGAGCCCCAGCGTGGCGGGGATTAGAACACCACCGGGTGTCCGGGAGTCGCGCTCGCCCTGTGGCGCCATCGCGCCAAGACCCCTGGCTGGGCTTTTAAGAGTAGGGGGGTGGGACGCCCGAAAGCGCTGGGGTCAGTGGGCGGCGTGCCCGTTCTCGATCGGGGGGAGCCAATCGAGCAGCTTGTTGAGGTCGTCGAGACGTTCGGCCGGCTTCGTCGCGGTGACCTTGGGTGGGCCGGGCGGGCTGTAGAGGACGGTCGCCACACCGGCGGCTTTGCCTGCGCCCATGTCGGCCTCGCCGTCGCCGACGATGATCGCGTCGGAGGGCTTCATCCCGAACTTGGCAAGGGCCTTGTGCACGGGGATCGGAGAGGGCTTCACGGGGTCGCCGTTGTTCCTGCCCACGACGAGCTCGATCGGCGGGAAGCCGAAGCGCTTCAGGGCCTCGGCAATCGAGCGGGGGTTGTTGTTCGAGACGATGGCGATCTTGTAGCCGCGCCGGATGAGTTCGCCCACGACCTCGGGGGCGTGGGGGAGGGCGTGGGAGTTCTCGAGCGCGCCGTTTTCCGTGTCCTCGACGAGCTTGAACGCCTCGTTGCGGAACGCGGTGGCTTCGTGCACCTTCCCTTCGTCATTGAGGGCCTTGAACGCCTGCCCGATCCCGCGAAGGACCCACTTCTCGTCGAAGGGGACGCCGTACTTGGAGGCGACGGCCTCTACGTTGACGCGGAGCGCCTCCCAGTCGGCCCCCAGGTGGATGAGGGTCTGGTCAAAGTCGAAGAGAACGACCTTGACGGCCTTGGGGAGGGGCACAGGGCGGGCTAACGGGGTCTAGTATCTGAACATGTCGGGCGCAGTGGCGGGGAAAGTGACGCCTGCCCGAGGGGCGAAGGGGGCGACCCGCGCCGGGGAGGACTACTGGGACTGGGCCCGGCCTGGGGCCTTCCGACCGGCCAGGGTCTTCCTCGGCACCTTCCGCCCCTCGCCCACCTCGGTAAGGACAAAGTACACGTCCGTCGGCGAGATCTTCGCCTTCCTCAGGAATTTGAGCTTCACCTTCTGCCCGATCCACGAGAGGTCGGGCTTCTCCGGGTCGACGCCGAAGAGGCGCCCGAGGAAGAGCGTGTCGACCCCCGGCCACTCGATCATGACGAGCACGTAGGGGCACTGGTCGAGGAAGGCCTCGGAGCCGAAGTAGCACACGGTGAACGAGTGGATGACGGCTTCCTTGGGGAGCTCGACCCACTTCATCTTCGTGCCGCACTTCATGCAGTGGCCGCGCGGCGTGCCGGGCGCCCACTTGCACCGCGGGCACCTCGTGGAAAGGAACCGGCCGTTCGTGAGCCCCGCGAAGAAGGGCGAGTCCTGGCCGTAGGAGTGCACGTAGACGATGTTGTAGGGCTGCTTGACCACGAGCGGCGACATCTTGTCGAGCCCCGCCAGGTCGAGGGGCATCGGGATGCGGAAGACCTGGCCGGCCTCCATTGTCTCTTCGACCTTGGTGGGGAGCTTCGCCATTTCAGTGCCTCCTTTCGAGGACGCTTACGGTCACATAGGTCCCCGTCCCCGCATGGCTGTGGATGAGGCCGCGCTCAGCGCGGGGAACCTGGAGCTTGCTGTTGCCGAGGTGCTGCTTGATGCGCCCCTGGAGCTGCCAGAAGGCGAAGACGGCTTGCATGAGCCCGGTAGCCCCGACGGGGTGGCCGCACGCCAGCAGCCCGCCCGAGGGGTTGACGGGGATCTGCCCCGGCTCGTCGGTGAACTCAAGGCCGTAGTCGACGCCCTTGAGGAAGGGCGCCCCAGACTCGACGAAACGGCCGCCGTCGCCGTACTTGCAAAGGCCCATGTCCTCGTACGTCTGGATTTCCGAGGACGTGTACGCGTCGTGGAGCTCGATGAACGAGATGTCGTTCTTGGGGTCGGAGATCTTCGCCATTTCGTAGGCTTCCTTCGAGGCCTGCCGCCCCGCGCGGAAGCTGTGGATCCCGGGGTAGGCGAGCTTGCCGCCCTTGAACTTCGTCCCCACGTAGTCGGACGCCTTCTCGTGCGGCAGGAGGATGACGTCGCCGTGGGGGCGGTCCGCCATGCGCATGGCGTCCGTTCCGCAGCCGACACCCGTGACTTCGACCGGCCGGTCCGAGAGCCTCCAGGCGGTGTCCTCGTCGCAGAGGATCGCGACGGCGGCACCATCGGACATGGCGCAGATGTCGAGGCGCGTGAGCGGCCATGCGACCATGGGGCTGTTGCGCACGTCGGCGACCGTGAGCTTGGCCGCCTGCTGCGCGTAGGGGTTGTACATCGCGTTCATGTGGTTCTTGATCGAGACCTTCGCGAGCTGCTCGACGGTCGTGCCGTACTCGTACATGTGGCGCGCGACCATCATCGCGTAGTAGCCGCTGTAAAAGCCGCCTACGGGGTAGTCGAAGGACACATCCGAGGCAAGCGCGATGAACTCGTTGCCTTTCCAGGTCTCGACGCTCGACATGGTCTCCCAGCCGTAGACGACGCACACGTCGTAGCGCCCGGAGGCCACGCCCTCCCATCCGGCCTGGAACGAGAGGCCGCCCGTGGCGCCCCCGCCCTCCACGCGCTTCGAGGACTTCGGGATGAAGCGCAGGTAGTCCTGGATCATCGCGCCGGCTTTGAGCTGGCGCATGAAGTGGTCGGAGAAGTACGAGCCTACAGTGCCGTCGACGTCCTTGTCCTTCATCTTGGGGACGTCTTTGCGAGCGTAGTCGTAGGCTTCCTTGACCATCGGCTGGAAGGTCACGTCCGGGCGCGCTTTCGCGAACTTGCTCACGCCGCCAGCTACCATGAAAACCTTGTCGCCCACGCGTTCACGCTCGAAGTGGGGGGAAATCGTCCGACGGGTATTAAGCCATCGCGCCGGCGGTGTCGAGTGCCTTCCATCGCGGCTACCGCTCGCCCGCCCTTTATCGCTTAAGGGCCCTTTCTATCCGGCGACTTGTCGATGCGTGCAAGTAGACGAAACTCTGAGGCGCCGCAAAGCCGCGAGTAACCGATCTCGGGTCGACCGGTGCTCGTGCCTTGAGCACCTTTCTGATTTCAATGCAGGTCGCGGCGGATGAACCGGCAAAGTACTTGAAGAACGCAGCCCGAGTAATTCCGGCCACCCGGCGATAACGTTTCCAAGCCTTGGCGGGGGGGAGGCGGATGACCACCCCTACGACGAACATCCCGACGATTCCGCGGCGTGACCGGGTCTCGTAAATGAAGACCTTGTCCACGGTCCGTCTGAAAAGATGCTTCCTGAATTCGACTCGTTTCTTTCCGGCCCAGATTGCGGAGGCGAACTCCGGCCTAATCGACAGGAGTACGCTTGTCACGGTCGAGGGTCCCCTTCAGCACCAGCGAATCCCTTGAGGCCCCCTGCGCTCTCCGGCCATGCACAGGCGGCCTCCCCTACCTCTTGCCGTAGCCGCTCTGGCGGATGTACTCCTCGTGGCTCCATAAATACAACACCCACACGCGGGCGCCGCCCGCTTCTCCAACAAGGGAGTAGTAGCCACGCCACCGGTCGGCGAGCTCAAATCGGAAAAGGTTGGGGACCTCACGACCGTAATCCCGTTTCAGGTCGCCCGGCCAGCGATCATGTGCGACCGGATCTCCGGCGAGGAGTGGATTGGATTTCGCCCTGAACTCAAAGGTACGGAGGCTCTTGATACGTGCGGCGGCGCCCCGCCGCTCCGCTTCCGACGATGTCGGCGAGAGGTTTTCCCATGACTTTTTCACGGCAGCCGCGAGAGGCGCGTAGTCGACCCCGAGGAGTTTCGGTTTGGCCATTGGGACGCCCTACTTTCCGCGCAGCCGTTCCATCGTCGCGGCCGACGCGCGGATCCAAAGGACCTTGCCGCCCGGGCCCTCGTCGTAGACCATTTCGTGCTCGGCCATGTAGTCGAGGGCCTCGTCGAGCAGGGGCGCTGCGATCCTGTTGTCAAGGTCTTTCCGAATCTGGTATCGGCTAACCGGCACTGCGGCCTTTCGAAGGACTCCTTCAATGGCTCGGAGGGTGGCGGTCGTGGGACCGCGCGCTACGACGTGGGTTGTTGGCATCGGAAACCGTTTGTCAGTTGAAGTATATCAATTCATCCATTAACGAATTCAGGTATGTGAGGGTCTGCGCCCCCGTGTCGCTAGCCGGTCGCCCCGCCAGGAACCGTAGGACCCGCGGCCGTTCCTACTGACTTCCACGCGAAAGGCCCCGGAATTGACAGGCGGCGGCTCGCTGGTTTGGAGGGGCTCGAATCTCTTGGCGCTCAAGGCCGGCTCTCGGACACTCGCCTTGGATGGTCGTGGGGTTTGCCGGGGCGTCGCCGCATTCCGTGTATCGTGCCCGAACCTGCGGCGCGAAGTTTTGCGCCCGCCAGGGGTGCGGCACCCGCGCCGCCCCCGCGTCCACCGAATCCTCACCTACACACAGGTGACCCACGGAAGCGATGAGCTCCAAGACGATCTCGGTCAGCACGACGATGTACCGCCGGAAGTGCTCGCGCAAGCAGGCCGGTGAGAGCATCACTGACGTGATCGCACGGCTCGTTTGCCAGCAGCAACCGCCACTGAGTCGGCACGCCGGGTCCTGGAAGCCGATGTCCAAGTCGGAGGTCCGTGCTTCCGTGCGCCGGGTCGACGAGCTGCACCACCACGGGACGTCGGAGCGGACGCTGCGATGACGGTCCTGATGGACCTGTTGCGCGGGACGAACCATTCCTGAGGACCCCGGAGCGAGTGGGGCGCTGCGCGCCCACCTACTGAAGTTCCCTCGTCGGTTTTATCCCCGGCAAGACCATCCCGAAGGCAATGCCCCCAATCGCTTCCAGCGTGCTCGATGCCGTTGGGAACACCCCCCTCGTCCGCCTCAACCGCGTCGCGAAAGGCACCGCGGCCACCATCGCCGTGAAAGTCGAGGCGATGAACCCGGGGCGCAGCGTGAAGGACCGCATTGCGCTCGCCATGGTCGAGGAGGCCGAGCGCAAAGGCCTACTCAAGAAAGGCGGAACGATCGTCGAGCCCACCTCCGGCAACACGGGCGTCGCACTCGCCCTCGTCGCGGCGGTGAAAGGCTACAAGTGCATCTTCACGATACCCGACAAGATGAGCGCCGAGAAGATCCGGCGCCTCAAGGCGTTCGGCGCCGAGGTCGTCGTGACGCCGACGGCCGTGCCGCCGGAGTCGCCCGAGTCGTACTACTCGGTGGCCGCGCGCATCGCGCGCGAGACGAAGGGCGCATACATGCCGATGCAGTACCACAACCTGACAAACACGCAGGCGCACTACCGCTCGACGGGCCCCGAGCTCTGGAAGCAAACCAGTGGCAAGCTCACGCACTTCGTGGCGGGGATGGGCACAGGCGGCACGATCTCGGGAACCGCGAAGTACCTCAAGGAGAGGAGCAAGGGGAAGGTCCAGGTCGTCGGCGTCGACATGGAGGGCTCGATCCTGGAGAAGGCGTTCAGGGGCAAGAAGTGGACCTGGGCAGAGACCCGGCCCTACAAGGTGGAAGGCATCGGTGAGGACTTCATCCCGAAAAACCTGCTCTTCGAGTACATCGACGACGTCGTGACCGTGGGAGACGCGGAGTCCTTCCAGATGGGCCGGCGGCTCGCCCGCGAGGAGGGCCTCTTCTGCGGGGGCTCGTCGGGGTCAGCGGTCGCGGGCGCGGTAAAGTACGCGCGGAAAAGGAAACTCCCGAAGCGCGCGCTCGTCGTCGTGCTCCTGCCGGATGCTGGCGAGATCTACCTCTCGAAGATGTTCAACGACGAGTGGATGGCCGAGCAGGGGTTCCTCGAGGGGGGGAAGTAGGCTGGCGGCGAGGCGGGCCCGCAAGGGCCACGAGCGGCGCTTCGCGACGCGCGCGATCCACGCGGGGCAGGCACCCGACCCGCTCACGGGCGCCGTGACGATCCCGATCTACCAGACGAGCACCTACGCGCAGGCCGCCCCCGGCGTGCACAAAGGGTACGACTACTCGCGGACGGACAACCCGACACGCACGGCCCTCCACGAAGCCGTTGCGAGCCTCGAGTCGGCAAGGCACGCGCTCGCCTTCTCCTCGGGGCTCGGCGCAGAGACGACGGTCCTGCTTTCGCTCAAGTCTGGCGACCACATCGTCTCGGCGCGCGATGTCTACGGGGGAACCTATCGGCTCTTCGACCGCGTCTTTGCAAACTTCGGGCTCACGTTCACTTTCGTCGAGACGTCCGACCTGAAGGCGGTTGAGCGCGCGATGACGCGGCGCACAAAGCTCCTTTGGATCGAGTCGCCGACCAACCCGCTGCTCAAGATCACGGACATCAAGGGCGCCTCCAAGATTGCGCACGCCCACGGCGCGCGGTGCGTGGTCGACAACACCTTCGCCTCGCCCTTTTTCCAGAAGCCCCTCGAGCTCGGGGCCGACCTCACGCTCCACTCGACGACGAAGTACATCGCCGGCCACGCGGACGTAGTGGGCGGCGTGGTGGCGCTGAATGACAGCGCGTGGTACGAGCAGCTGAAGTTCCTGCAAAACGCCGCGGGCGCCACCCCGGGGCCGTTCGACTGCTTCCTCACGCTTCGGGGCTTGAAAACACTCGCCTACCGGATGCAGGCCCATGAGCGCAACGCGATGCGGGTCGCGCAGTTCCTTACCGGCCACCCGCGCGTGAAGCGCGTGTACTACCCGGGGTTGCCCTCGCACCCGGGGTACAAGCTCGCCGCGCGCCAGATGAGCGGGTTCTCGGGGATGGTTTCCTTCGAGGTCAAGGGCGGGGTCCGGGAAGCCAAGCGCGTCCTGCGGCGGCTGAAGCTCTTCAAGACGGCCGAGAGCCTGGGGGGAGTCGAGTCGCTTGTGGAGATGCCCGCGATCATGACGCACGCGTCGATCCCGCGCGAGGAGCGGCTAAGGGCCGGCCTCGACGACGGGCTCATCAGGCTCTCGGTCGGGATCGAGGACGGGGACGACCTCTTGGAGGATCTCGCGCGCGCGCTCCGTGGGACTGGCTAGGGGCGGCGTGGGGATTCCGGCCTCGCCCTCCAGAGCCAAACGGCTGCGGCGCAAACGACGAGAGCGCCGATGGCTCCAGAAGCCCAGAGCTGGAACGTCCCGAGGGGCTCGGGGACGATGACCTCGAGGAAGGCCGTGGCGTTCGCCACCGGAGCGCTTTCGGAAGACCGGATCGCGCCAGAGCGCACGGTAATCATGACCGTGTGGCGGCCTGGGGCCTCACCCGCCCACTCGAGCTGCGCGGTAAACTCCGCGCCCATCGAGGTGTTCGTAAGGGAGGAGAGCGTGACCGTCGGGGGAATCGAGACCCGAAGCCCCGCCGGCGCTTCGGCCGAGACGCCGGAGAGGATGGGCTCGCCCGGGCTGTTCGTGAGTTGCTGCGCACGCACGAGGACGAGGGCCGGCGGAGAGCCCGACCCGACACGCACGGACGACGGGGCCGCGTCCACGGACATCGTGCCGTGGAACTCGCGCGCCCTCACGATCGACTGGGCCTGGGCGCGGCAGCTCGTACCGTTGAATTCCCCAAGGGCCGTCACGGTAAGCTGGGCCGGGTCGTTTGCAGGGGTCGCGGCGGGCACGATGACGGTCAGGTTGAAGGTGGCGTTCGCGCGCATGCCTTCCGCGAACGTGGGCGCCGAGGGGTTGACGATGACCGCCCAGTTGCGGCTGAGCTTGGCGTCGAGGCGGACGACACCGGTCCAATTCTCGGGCTTGTTCACCGCAACCTTCCCCTGAAAGGTCACGGCCGCATTCGTTTCGAGAGTGACGCTCGCAGCGCGTTCGGAGGGGGCGAGCACCACGGAGACCGCGCAGCCGTCCTCGACGGCCGCCGCCGGCGGGGCAATCCAGAGTGCCGAGAGCGCAAGTAGCCAGCAGGTCCCGTGGAGGGCCCAACCGGAGGGGCGGTTCTGCGCCCGACCGGGCCCAGCGCCGCGACCGCGCCTGCCCAAGCCTGCGCCCTCCCTCACCGTCGATCCGGCCGCGTGGCCTGCCAGACCCATAGGGCCGCACCGAGGGTGACGATGGCCCCGACGACGGTAAACGCCACCACGGCGCCGTTCATCGGTTGGGGCAGGACGCGCACTTGGATGGTCGTCGAGAAGAACATCCTTATCCCCCCCGGTTCGCGCGTTCCGAGCACGTCCGCAAACACCGTCACGGTGTAGGTGCGAGGGGTGCCGTCGGGCGGGAAGAAGTGCACGGTCACGAGGCCCTGGACGGAATCGGACCCTGAAGGTGAGAGGGCGATATCCTGGGGGGCGTCGTGGGCGACCCCGGCCGAGGTCCGGACGTTGAGGCGGGCCAATGCGGGGCCCGGCGCGTTTGTCGCCGCCGTGAGCGTGAGGTCGACCGTGGCCGCGCCCGTGACGGGGTCGACGTCGGCGGGCTGCGGGCTCACCTTGATCCTGACAGGTTCGAAGTAGGGCAGCGGCGTGACCCGCGCTTGGGCGGAGGCTTCGCCGCACGCAACATCTCCGGCGTTCGCTCGGCCTTCGACGCTAACAAGTCCCGTTCCTGTCGACGGGGCGCCGTGCGGGACGACGACCGACACGTTGAACGTGCCGTTGGATTGTTCCGCCTCCTCGAGGACCATGGAAGCGGGGTTCATGGTCACCGTCCAACCTGTGGAGGCGGTCGCCGTGAACCGGATCTCGGAGGCCATCGAGGGGGCGGCGGTGACGGCGAAGGAGCCCTCGAACGTTGCGTTGACCGGGTCGTCTTCGCGAACCCAAACGTCAAGCTCCGCAGGGGCGAGCGTTAGGGAAAGCACGCAGGTGTCGGCGGAGGCCGAGGCGGGGCGGGGGCCCGAGAGCAAGAGGAGCGCGAGGACAAGCACGCCGAGCCGGGACGTCCCGCTCACGGTCGGCGCCTCCGCCACAGGACGACCACTGCGGCGCCCGCCGCAGCCGCACCCGCGGCGGGGACCCACTGCTCCAATTGGAAGGAAGCTGGCGCGAAGCCGCGGGGGACGATGATCGTGAGCCCGAGCTGGCCGTCCTTGGGGGTCAGGTCGTTGCCCTCCGCGTGGACGGTGATGTTCACGTCGTGGCTCCCCGGCCGAAGGCCCGGTGCGCGCAAGACCACATGGATCGTGCGCTCGGAGGCTTCGGAGAACGTTGCGGGAAAGTCAAGCGCGAGCGGCGCGTCGACATCGATATCCGGGTCTGCGCGGAAAAGGAAAACGACGTGGACGGCCGTGTTCGACCGCACGCGCACGAGGATGTCGAACTCCGCGCGGCCCACGCTGCCCTCGTTGACGAGCGATCCGATGGGGATTTGCCCGGAGAAGGCATCCATGTACGGGCGGACAACAAGGGTCGCGGTCGCGTCGGGCTCGACCGGACACGTGAATCCGCCGAGCGTGACCTGAGCAACGACCCGGACGGTCCCTGAGGGCCCGGGCGCCAAGGCAGGGGGTGTCTCGACGGTCACCTCGAAGTAGGTGCCCGAGCCGGAGTCCACGATCTGGAGATCCGGCTCGACCGTTACCGGCCACCCCGTGTCGGTGGACGCGGCCAGGCGGATGACCGCCTGGATGGGGGGCGGCTTCTGGAAGGTCACAATCACCGTAGACCGCACCTGTGCGCCCTCGGTGGAGGTAACGGCGGCGACCATCTCCGGGCCCCCGAAGGACACCGTCGCTTTGCAGGGGTCCGGCGCGGCAGCCGCCGGCCCGGTGAGTACCGCGAAAAGGGCGAGCAGCCCTAGGGCCGCCACCGAAAGGGAAAGACCGCGCATCGTCACGGCTTCCTCCGCCACCAGAAGAAAACGAACGCGCCCGCGGCCGCCGCCCCGGCTGCGCCAACCATCACGACGGGCGAGGACAAGGCAATTCCGATCCCTTCAGGGACTGTGAGGGGCGCGCGCAGTGTGGCGTTTTGCGAGAGGCCCTCCTGCGTGGTGCCGCGCACCTGCACGGTAATCTCGTACGTTCCAGGGCCGAGGTTGGGGCCGGAGAGCTGGATGGTCGCCGTCACGTTTGTGGGGCCGCTACCCGGGGGCGGAAGCGCGAGCGCTGTCGGGCCGCGGAACGATAGGCCATCGGGGCCTTCCACCGTGACGCTGAGGCTCACGGGGACGCTGGCGTTCCCTGCAATCGTGAGTTTGAATGATTCGGTGCCCCGCTCCAGCGCAAGTTCCCGAGGGTCCATGCGCGCCGTGAGCCCTTCAAAGTAGGGCCGCGGCTTGATGAGGCCGGTTTCTTGATCCATGCACTGAATCCCGCCCACAACCATGCGCGCTGTGACAGTGAGGACCCCGACTGGCGTAGGGAGTGTCCCCGCAGGCACGACGCTCGTTACCGAAAACGGGCCTGTGCGCGCGTTGGTCACCGTGATACTCGCGGGCGAGACGGTCGCCACCCATCCCGTGTCCACGACCGCCGTTAGCGTGACCTGGGCCCGCTCGAACGCGAGAAAATCGGCCGTGTAGTTCCCGGAAAACGTCACGGCCACAGGCTGGGTCGAAGTCACGGGCGCCTCACGTTCGCTCGGCTCCAGCGTGATGTCGATTGCGCAGAAGGGCGAAGCGGCCTCGGCCGGTAGCGAAAGACGGAGCGCGAGTACGAGAAACAGGGCGAGAGCGGCTGCGCCAAATCGACCCATTCGAACTCGACAATCTGTTCGTTGAGCGGCCTATTTACCCCTTGTGGAGGGGGCCGCCGACGGCCCCGAGGGTTCAGGGCAAGGCGTCGGTCAATGCGCCCACCAGCTCGCCTTGGAATCGGGCCGCGTGGCCCTCGCCGGCAAACGCCGGGGAGAGCACGACCGCGCGCATGAGGAAGGCCTGGCCGACGCGGGCCCATTCCTCGCGGGCGATCCCGAGCCGCCTCAAGAAGGCGGCCGGCGCGTCGCCGTACTCCTCGCGCGTGAAGGTAGCCGATGAGAGGATGAAACGGCCTCCCTCGCTGCCGACCTCCTCGATGGCGAAATGGCGGAAGACTGCGCGGTTGAATGCGTTCATCCTTGCAAGGCGTCGGTTCGAAGCGGGGTTCGCGGCGAAGCACAGGATGTTGAGGTCGGGTTCGCACAGGATCTTCACGCGGAGCTTGACGCGACCTCGGCCCGACGGCAGGGCGCGCCCGTCCGTGCTGCGGACGGCCGCCGCCAACTCGTCGGCGCCAGCGCGAGCGCGTGCGACGAGGTGGCCGTAGCCCGTGCGGTTGAGGGGCACGCATGCGTGGGCAAGCCAGCAGGCGGCCGCCGCGGCGCCGGGCTTCGTGCCCTCGAGGATGAACCCGCCGATCGAGGACGGCGGGTTTTCGCGCCAGTCCTCGACGCCGCGCGAGAAGTACGGGCGCGGGGTCGCGAGGACGCCGCGCACGACGCCGTCGCGGAAGAGGATCGCGCCGGCAGGGACGGGCACGTACCCGAACTTGTGGGGGTCGACGGTGACGGAGTTACATCCCGGGAGCGCCGCGAGCGCACGCGCGACCTCGGTTGACGGGAACGCC
>DATEUP010000176.1:0-3016 GCA_035283065.1 Thermoplasmatota archaeon
GCGGCAAGAAGAGGTGAATGGACTCGGTTCGCTCCAGCGAGAACCACGGCGAGCAAATCCGGGCAAATTGGTGGGGGGGGTAAAGGAAGCAGGCCACTTCATTGGTGCCGCCACGCGAGACCTTCAGGCGCACGGGCCGCTTTGAGGCCTTGCGGAACCCTTTCAGCCGGCCGGCGAACGGGTAGAGGGCCAACTCAAAGAGGACCACGGGGTTTAGCAACCCCACAAGGAACGGAGCGCGGGCCGGTAGGAGTCCGAAAAGACCCTCCGCCACGGGCCTAACGTCGGGCTCAAGGTTCAGAACGGCGAAGAAGGAGTACGCAGCGTCGAATGACCGCCCCATCCGCGCCAAGGAACCGACCTCGGCGGCTCGAAGGTGCTCGAACGTCGCAAGCTCCGCGGGCAGCCCCAGCGCGCGCTGGCGGGCGAGCTCGACCATTGGAAGGGCGCTGTCAATCCCGAGCACCCGGTACCCGCGGCGCGCGAGGGCAACGGCTTCCTGGCCGGGGCCACATCCAAGGTCAAGGAGATGGGATCCTGGTTTCGTTAGTCGGAGGAGCCGGCCCATGGCAACCGCCTTGGCGCGCGCGGCGACAGGGTTCATCCCTACGGCCGAGTCGTAGATGGGGGCCATCTCGCCGTAGGCGGACTCGACCGCGCGGTAGTATTGTGCCGTGCCCGGGGCCACGACCGGCGGCCCCGCATTGAGGGAGTCCCTTGTGGACAACAGGGCGCGAGTTGGGCGCGGGGGCATAATCCTTGGCCGTACGGGCCCCCCTTGGTGATGAACGCCCGACGCCGCCGGAGCCCGAGGTTGAGGAACGGCGGTGGTCGACTGAGAACGCCGACCTTTGGCGCCTCGGCAGGTTGGGGGGCGGAACCCCCAGAGCGCAAGAGAGATGTATTCAGAAGCCTCGTTCGCGGGCCCCGTTGGCGCAGAGGAATGCCGGGCCGAGGCCCCACGGGGAACACGCACGCCCGGAATACGCGAGCGTTTTCCTCTCTTTCCGGTACGCGCCGCACAGGCTGCTTTGCGATTATGTTCCGCCGGCCGCACGAGTCCTCGACGTGGGTTCCGGCGCGGGGGCGCTGGCGGAGGAACTCAGGCGGAGGGGGGCGACCGTGGTCTGCTTGGAGCGCGACGCCTTCCTAGCCGCCCAGGCCCAACAACGAGGCCTGGAGGTTTACAAGCTGGATGTTGCGGTGGACCCGATGGAGGCCCTCGGCCTCTTCGACGTTGCCATCTGCGCTGACGTCCTCGAGCATCTTCGGGATCCGGGCGCCGTCTTGCGCAGGATTGAGGGACGGCTCCGCCCCGGCGGCCTCCTTCTCGTCTCGATCCCCAACGTAGCGTTCGTGAGCGTCCGCTTTGGGCTCCTCATGGGTCGCTTCAACTACCAGTCGGAGGGCCTGCTCGACGCGACCCACCTCCGTTTCTTCACCCACCGCACTTCGCGCAAACTGCTCGAGGACGCGGGGTTCCGCATCGACGCCGAATCGATAACGATCCCGATCCCCGCGGGCGCCGCGCCATCGCTTGCACCCCGCGTCCAGCGGCTCATGGAGCGACCGCGCCTCGGCGCCGCGCTCTACCGGGCGATGTCGCTTTTGCCGGGGCTGTTTGGTTACCAGTTCATCTACGCGGCTCGGAAGCGCGACGCGACGGCGTGAAGCGACGCGGACAGTGGGGATGTCAAAAGCCGCGCCTGCGCCAGATCCACACGGGAGCGGCGAGGGCAACGGCCGTGCCGACGAGTGTCGCCCCCACTACCCCCGGCGATTCCGCTCGAGGGTCGGCGTCCCAGGAGAGCGCCAGCCTGTCGAAGGCCATGCGGCCGCCCGCGTACGGGAGCGAGTCGTAGTGCCCGAGCAGGATGCGATCGACCGGCGCGCCGGACCCGGACGCCTCAAGGCCGGCGTACCGAACCACGGTGCGCCCGAGGGAGAGCGTTACGGAGATGTCCATGGGTGACCCGAGCCCAACGGGCCCAAAATCCTGGAGAATGTGCGCCCCGTCATCGAGGTAGACAAGGTGAAACGCCCCCGCCACGATCTGGATTCCGACCCACCCGGCCGGGAGGCGCGCGACCATCAGAAGACCGGGGGGCCCGTCCACTCGCTCGACCCGCACGCGGAGCGCAATGTCTACCGCCTTGTTCGGCAGGGCCCGGACGAAGTAGGCGTTTCCTCCCGCCTTCACGGTATCGAGCTCGAGCGTGCCGCTGCCCGACTCGTTCAGCCAAAAGAAGCCGGAACCTCCACGGTCGTAGGTGAACGGAAAAAGCGACGAGGCGAATTCGTCGGTGACCGTCACGCGCCCGTCGCGGGTCGTGTAGGTGCCGTAGTCGTCGGGCAGGAAATGAGCCCCGATTGACGAGACCGCGAGGGAGAAGAGTACGCAAAGCCCGAGAGAGGCCGCCGTGACGGCCCGCGCATGCGTCAGAAGCGGCCCGGAGAAGGGGACCTTCAAGCGGCCCCAATCGAGGATCCCCCTCTGCGCCTTGCGGCTGAAGACCAACGAAACGACCGCGAGGGCGACCATAGCGAGGAAGAGGGCGACGAGGAGCGCGGCTGTCCACGGCGGCACGAGAAGGTACGGCTGGCCTCGCGGCGCGCCCGCGATAAGCGCCCAATAGGCAAGACCGGTGACGCCCGCCGCGCCGTTGTAGATGAGGGCGAGGGCGGCGAAGGGGACCCACGAGAGGTTTGCGACAAAGGCGACGCGCTTGCTCCAGAGGCCGGCCGCTCCCGCCGTCATGAGGAAGGGGACGGCCCAGAGATAGTAATTGTAGCCGAGGCGCGAAGCGACTAGGAAAAGGAGCAGCACGGCCGCCGTGGAGGCCGCCAGGAAGGTCATCTTCTTGCGGTGGATGAGAAAGGCCAGCCCCGCAAGGCCCGCGATGAAGAGAACCGTAAGCGCGGTGCTCACGAGCGGGTCGCCGATGCCCGCTTGCGACCTTAGGAGCCACGGCAGACTGAGGGAAGATGCGTCAGCTCCGGCGCCGACGACGAAAAG
>DATEUP010000177.1:0-4470 GCA_035283065.1 Thermoplasmatota archaeon
TGTACTTCAGGATCGTCCCGCCGTAGACGTTCCCCATCGGGTTCGCGTCCGTCGGCATCATGAGGCGCTGGAATTCGCCCCGGGTCGCGCGGATGGTCGCCGGCTGGTCGCTCATCGGGCCTCAGCGAGGGGGCCAAAACGCCTCCCGGTCAAAAAGGCGTCGGGCGCGCGCGTCAGCTTGAATACCGGCCGCAGGCTTGGGCGCCACGATGGGCGTCAAGGCGGTTCCCCGCGCTGCGCTCGAAGCGCTGGCGGCCCTCGTGGTCTTGACCCTCGCTGCCCAGGGCGCCCTTGGCCAGACCGGCGTATCGGGCTCCGTTGCCTTCGAGGACGGCTCACCGGCCGGGGGCGCGCGCGTCATCCTCGTTCCCGGCGGGTACAACACGACGGCCGACGCGCAGGGCAACTTCACGCTCGAGGCGCCGCCTGGCAACTATACGCTGCGCGCGTCGGCCGACAATGCGACCAGCGAAACCTCCGTCTCGGTCGGCGTGGGCCTCACCTCCGGCCTTGCGGTCCGGATCAACCGCCGGCCGCCTCCGGCGGCCTTCGACACCGTCCCGCTGGCCTTTCTCCTCGCCTCGATGGTCGCGGTCACAGCGGGCGGATTCTACGTGAACAAGCGAATGGCCGAGTCGGGCATCAGCATCAACAAGACCGTTGTTGGCGGGGCGACCGTTCGCAAGCCGTTCCGCCGCAGGCGCCGGCACAAGGCCGGCCCTCCGCCACCCCCACCCTCAAAGCCGTGACCCAAGCGCCTCGGTCTGGGCGACCACATCGGTGGCGCTCGGGCCCACCACATACATGATAGGCTCGATCCCGAAAGCGCCCTCATGGTAGAGCGCCCGCGGCGGCCGCTTCTGCCCGCGCACGGCCCTTGCGATCCGGTCCCCGCGCCCCTCGTAGCCCGCGTCGAACCGAAGGAGACCCCAGCCGAGTGAGCGCGCGGCCTCGAGCGTGGACGCCTCCGCACGGACGTTCAGCGCCGCCAGATGGCGCGGGAAGACGGACGCGACCGCGAGCACGACCTCAGCCACGTGCCGGGACGCCCCAAACTCCGGCGCCGCTGGGACCCGGACGGCGCCCCGCATCTCGAAGATCCGGCCCGGGACTGCGGCCACATCGAGGGGCGTCCGCGCGCCTTTGCGCCCCCGCGCGAGGTTGCTCCCCACGCTCGGGATCAGCCGCGTGAACGTCGGCGAGGCCTCGAGCACCCGCAGGGCCCCCCGCAGGTCCCCGAGGACCTCCTGGTCGGCAAGGAGCGCGGAAGGGCCCCGCTGCACGCACAGGTCGCAGCCGAGGCCGCGCAGCGAGGGCACTTCCTCCTCGTGCATCTGGCACACGAGTCCGCGGTCTTCTTCCCCGCGGAGGACCGCGAGGATATCGCCAAGTGCCTCGGCCGTCGACATCGTTCGCCCCCCCAGGCCCTTGCCGAGGCGGGCCGCAAGCGCCTTGAAGGCGGGGGCGCCGGCCACGGCCGGCTCGCGGCGCCCGCGGCCGCGCAGGTACTTCGAGACTGCCGCCTGCGTGAGCCCCATCCGTTCGGCGACCTCTCGCTCCGAAAGGCCCCGGCCTGAAAGCTCGACGGCCACCATCGCCCGCAGCGTTGGGAGCACGCGCCTTGCTACCACATCCTCCGGAGGGATCAGGCCAAACACCGTTGTGAACACTGTGTAGTAGAACAGCGTTATATAACGCACGGCGGCCCTGGGCCGTCGATGGCATGGCCCCGCGTCAAGACGCCGCCGGAGTGGGGCGTTAGACCCGTCCCCCCCGAGGAGCGCAAGCTCGGCACCCTCGACATCGCCGTGCTGTGGTCCAGCCTCGGAGTCGGGCTGCTCGTCCTTGCCGCGGGCTCGCTCCTCGTCAACCTCCATGGCCTCAGCCTTGCGGAGGTCATACTCGTGTCGGCCGCCGGCTCGGTGGTCGGCAGCCTCATGCTCGCCGCCGCCGCGCGGCACGGAAGCCTCCACGGCGTGCCCACCATGGTGAGCCTGCGCCCCATCCTCGGGCGGCGGGGCTCCGCCCTCCCCTCCGCCCTCAACGCGCTCCAGCTCTTGGGGTGGGCCGCGTTTGAGCTCCTGGTCATGGGGCTCGCGGCCTCCGCCCTGCTGCGCCCGACCAACCTGCCCCTTACGGCCTCCGTCCTCATCCCCGTCGCCGGGCTCCTCGTGCTCGGGCTCGCGTGGCTCGGGCCCCTGCGCGTCGTGCGCATGTGGCTCGAGCGCTTCGCATTCTGGATCATGCTCGCGACCACCGTCCTCATCGCCCTCTCCTTGGCCGCGCAGCCGCGCGACTTGTGGGCGCGGTACAACTCCCGCTCCTTTGAGGGCCTTCCCTCGCTGCTCCTTGCGCTCGACCTCGTCATCGTCATGCCCATCTCCTGGTGGCCGCTCGTGGCCGACTACAACCGCTTCGCACGGTCGGCCAAGGCCTCCACCCTCGGCACGGCCGTCGGGTTTTCGTCGGCCAACACGTCGTTCTACGTCCTCGGCGCCGGCCTCTCGATCTACGTGTGGGCGAACCCTCTCGTCGGCTTCGCGGGCTGGGGCGACCCCCTCGGCGCCCTCCTGCAACTCTCGATCGGCAGCGTCGTTGTCCTCATCATCCTCGCCGACGAGACCGACAATGCCTTCGCGAACGTCTATTCCACCGCCGTGTCCGTCCAGAACGTGGCCCCCCGGTGGAGGCAGTTCCGCCTCCTCCTCCTTGCCACGGCCGCCGCGACGGCCGCGGCGCTCCTCCTCGACGCTCGAAATGAAGGGCTCGGCGGCGGCTACGAGCTCTTCCTCATCGCCATCGGCGGCATCTTCGTCCCGCTCCTCGGGGTCGTCGTCGCCGACTCGTTCGTGGTCCGGCGCGCGGGCTACCGGCCGGAGGAGTTTGCCGACGCTGCGCCTTTGTGGCAGCCGGGCGCGTTGGTGGCATGGGCGGCGGGCACGCTCCTCTATTTCGCGGTGAACCGGGAGTGGTTCCCGGGATTCCCGCCGGTCGGCGCGACCCTGCCGGCCTTTGCGCTTGCCGCCGCCGTCCACCTCATCCTCAGCCGGCCCACGCGCCTGAGATCGGCCTCCACGGAAGGCCCCGCCCCGCCGCCGCCTCCACCGGCCTGAGAGCCGCAGAGATTTCTTTATAGCCGTAATGCGAAGTGCGCCGGCTGGGGGCCACACACATAGCCGACCTACGCGAGCGCGTGGAAGACGACCGCGGACTCATCAAGAAAATCCAGATGCACATCCCGGGGTTTGCCGGGTACAGGCGGCGCGAGGACCTGCGCACGGCCGACGCGCTCCTCCGCGTCCAGATCGCCGACCGGATGCTGCGCGTCAAGGACCGGCTCGAGGCGGGCCGCGCGGAGCTCACGCGCACCTACCAAGTCGCCTCCCTTGAGCCACTCGGCGGGGTCATCTTCAAGGTGAAGGAGCTCGAGGGCCGCATCCGCCACGCCGAGCAGGGGTACAGCGGGATTTCCGCCGACATCCGTGTCGAGGAGCGCGAGCTCAACACCCTCTACGAGTTCGACCTGCGCCTCATCGAGGGCATCGACCTCCTCGGGGCCAAGGCCGACGCGATCAAGGCGGCCGCCAAGAAGGACGCCGAAGCCGTCGACGCGGCGATCACGGACTTCCGCGAGAACGCCTCGACCTTCGAGGACACCTTTGAGCGGCGCATGAAGGTCATCACGGGGACGGAGGTGGCGTAAGGTGGCGACATTCGACTGGCCGGAGGTCTCGAAGGGCCTCAACGTCGTCTGGAAGTACCCCAAGAACATCCGGATGAACGACAACGTCGTCGTAAAGGAGGACGAGATCGCCGTCTTCATGCGAGACGGCAAGGCGCTTTCGTACCTCGACCGGCCCGGACGCTATGCACTCACCTCGCTCGACATCCCCGCGGTCTCGGCGCTCGTGAACGCGCTGACCGGGATCAAGCAGGACGCGGAGGTCTACTTCATCCAGAAGCGGCCCTTCGACGGAAAGTTCGGCTCGAAGCAGCCCTACCAGTTCAAGGACGCGGACTTCGGCTTCGTGAACCTGCGCCTCTTTGGCGAGTTCAGGTGGCGCGTGAAGGACGCCTCGAACTTCATCGCGAAGTTCATGGGCACGCATGCGGCCACGACGATCCCCCAGGTCGAGGAGCGGCTGCGCGAGCAGGTCGTCGCCGTCGTGTTCGACGGCCTCGGCGAAATGAAGAAGCGCGGCCTTGCGGTCGTGGACCTCGCCTCGAACCTCCTCGAGATCGAGCAGGTCACGCTCGAGAAGGCCAAGCCGCACTTCGACCCCTACGGCATCGAGATCGAGAAGCTCTCGGGGCTCACGATCAACCTGCCCGAGGAGGTCCAGAAGGCCGTTGACGCGCGCGCCTCGATGGGGATCCTGGGCACGAACTACATGCAGTACCAGACCGGCCAGGCGATGCGCGACGCCGCGCAGAACCCCGGCGGCGGCGCGGCCGCCGCGGGCGTGGGTG
>DATEUP010000178.1:0-2276 GCA_035283065.1 Thermoplasmatota archaeon
CCCCGCCCCCACCGCCGCGGGCCTGCCGGAGCACGAGCCCCATGGAGGCGATCGCCGCCAGCAGCGCAACGAAGGCGACGATCGAGAGCACGGAGACCTGCCCCGCGAGCGCCGCGTTTTGGGCGGTCGTGTCGCGGACAAGGCCCGAGGTCTGGTTTTGCTGCGCATCGAGGAGGGCGACCCGCGCCTGCGCCTCGTCGAGCGCCTGGACAGCGTCCGCCAGCGACGCCTGGACCGCCGTTAGGTTGGATTCGAGCCACGGGAACTGCACCTTGACGCGCGCGAGCTCGTCAGCCGTCGCGTTAAGGCTGGCGGAGACCTGCGCGTAGTCGCCTTTCACGCCTTCGATCGTAGCGTTGGCCGCCGCAAGCTCGGCACGGGCCGCGTCAAGGTCCGCCTGCGTCGCGTTGCCCGAAGCCTCGAGGGCGTCAACGCGGGCCTGAGCCGCCGTGAAGTTGGCCGCGGCCGAGGCGAGTGCCGACGCCGTTGCGTTGAGTTGGTCGCGGGTCGTGTTGAGGGCGGCAAGCAACCCTGGCACTGGATCGTCGAAGGTGACGCGCACAGCGACCGAGTCCTGGCACCCCGGCCACGGCTCGGCTGCGGTCGAGGTGACGGTGATGTTGTTTGGCCCGGAAAGGAGGGGGACTCCCAAGCTGAATGTGCCGTCGGCGAATGCGGTCGTCTGGGACCCCGCTGCGGCGACCGTCGAATTGGGGGGCGCCGTGCCCGAGAAGAAGGCCGTCGCCGACGCCACGTGGACCCCGTCGGCCGGCGTCGTCACAACCAGCGGCGGCGCCCTGGCGAGCGCCACGGCCGCCGCCCGGGCCTCCCACCTGGCGCCGTTGTAGACTCGATAGAGGAGGTGCCCGCCCCCGCTCGGCGAGAGCGCCGTAGCGAGGTAATTGTAGTTGGCGTTTCCAAGGCCCGAGTCAACGGCGGCCGACCAGCCCGCGCATCCAACGCCTCGCGTGAACTGCGCGAGGCTGAGCGTGTACGTGCTGTTGGACGGGGGCGAGAAGAGGACCAGCGCGCTTCCGCCGGGCGCCTGCGCCGCGACGATGCCGGACGGGGTGAACAAACGGTCAGTGAGCTGCTGGGTGGCGGACCAGCCGGTTTCCGGAGTAAACACGCGAGCAAAGAGGCTGAAGGAGTCGTCCATGAAGTCCCAGACCCGCCACGTGGCCACGGCCGCCCCGTCCGACTGGACATCCAGGCTGATCACATCGACGTACGTGGTGCCGCTGGAGGAGAAGAAGGGCGTGGGGGCCTCCCACGGCCCGCCGGCCGGCTGGCGGATAAGGACGAGGGACCGGTTGAGCGACGCGAAAAAGAGCACCGTAATGTTCCCCCCGCCGTCGATACCTGCATCCATCATGCTGCAACCGTTGGAGAGGTTGGGCACGGCGATCGCGGGCGCCGACCAGCCGAAGGCCGGCGTGTAGCGCGCCTCTGTAAGGTTGGCCACCGTGCCTCTGCGGTCGCACCAAAGGGCGGTCGCGCCCCCGCCGGAAGCGTCCGGCAGGACGGCCTTCTCAAAAACGGCGTTCGAGCCGCCATCGATCCGGGTGGGTCCTGCGACGGCTCCCGTAGAATCGATGACCGCTGCCCAGCCGGAGGTGTTCGCGCCGTCCCACTCTCCCCAGAAGGCGAAGGCATTTCCGGAGGAGTCCACGCGCATTACCGGCGGCCCGACGAAACTGACACTGACGTTGCGCAGGCGCAAGGAGGCCGAAACCACGCCGCTGGCGTCCGACCCGCCGAGCCAAACGGATTGGGTGCCACCGAATTCGACCCACAAAAGGACCGCATTTCCCTGCGCGTCTGCGCCCTGCCGGAGGTAGCCGACGCCCACGGTGGTGCCGTAGTGGAAGCTGGGGGCCGACCAACCCGAAAGCGCGCGGTACCGGGCGCTCCAAACCGAGCTCGTGGAGCCGTTGGTCTCAATCCACGCAGCGACGCCTTCGCCGGAGGGTGAGTAAACCATTGCGAGGTCTTGTGTTTCGTTGAAGGGGTTCGAGAGGGTGACGAACGCGCCCACGTTCGGCGGGGGGAACGCGGCGGCGGGGGCCGCAAGGAGCGTCCCGAGGAGCGAGGCAGTCAAGAGCAGGGCGCACGCGGCCGCACGGTTTGGGGGTTTCGTCACGAGGTCGCCTCCGTAAGGGCCCTCCTTCGAGCGCGCGCCGCCGTAATGATCCTTGAGGGTGGGCGCTTCCGCCTGCGGCGGAGGCCGTGCACCTAGGCGGAGCCCACCGGCTCGTCGGCCCCGCCGCCGCCTG
>DATEUP010000179.1:0-12022 GCA_035283065.1 Thermoplasmatota archaeon
TCGAGAGCTTCTCGCCTTTCTTGAATTTCTCCATCATCGTGTCCGTCTTCTTCTCCTGCCGCCGCTCGGCTTCCGCTCGGCGGACCTCGCGCCTGCGCCGCCGGATCCCCGAGATGATCTTGTCGAGGTCCTTGACGTGCCGGATGAGGTCGATGTGCCGGAAGTGCTCCTCGTCGGCCTGCCTCTTGTTCGCGATGAATTCCCCTTGCGCGTCGTCGGCCTCCTTGCGCATCAGGTCGGCTTCCTCGTAGAGTTTCATCATCGCGTCGTGCTCGGCCTGGGCGCCCCGCGCAAGCTCCGAAAGAGCCCGGTGCTGCGCCTCGGCGTCCTGCTTCGCCTGCCGCGCGGCCGTGACCGCGCCGAAGACCTCCTTGTCGGCTTCCATCCACGACTCCGCCTGGCGGACCTCGTGCGCGAGCCGCTTGAGCTCCGCGGTGAGCTCCTTTTCCTTGGGCGGCGTGTGGACCTGCGTCTGAAGGCGGAATTCGAGCGCGCGCATCTCCTCCTTGAGCCGGGGCACGGGCACCGTCGTCTCCCGGTGCCGCTCGCGCTTGAGCTTCGAGGCGGCATCCCCGAGCTCGTTGGCCTTGAGGTTGAGCTGGTCCCTCAGGACCTTGGCGGCCTTGACCCCCTCGTTGAGCCCGTTGCGCTTCTCGCGGTGCTCGGACGCCTCGGCCACGCGCTTGGCGACCTCGGCGTTCAGCCGGTCGCGGTTCTCCGCAAGGACCCTGGTTCGCGCGTTCAGCTTGTCGCGCTCGACCTTGTGGTCTTCCGCCTCGAAGTTGATCTCGTCGCGCTTCTTCTCGAGCTCCGCAAGCCCCTCGGGGCCCTCGAGCCCTTCGATTTCCTCCGCGATCTTTTGGAGGTAGGCTTCGGCGTCGGCCGGCGGCGCCGTAGTGAGGTCGGACTCGGCAATCATCGCGCGCCTTTGGATGTCCGTAAGCGGAGGCGGCGACTCGGATTCGGGGGGCGGGGGCTCGGCTTCGGGAGACGGCGGGGCCGGCGCATCGGGCGCCGCGGCCGTTTGGGGGGTCGCGTCTTCGGCAGGTGGACTCGTGGGCTTTTCGGGTGGCGTTTCACCGGATTGCTCCGGGGCCGGGGTCTTTTCCTCCGCACTGCCTCCCAGTTTTCCCACCTTCAAGGAGTCGTTCGACGAAGCCGCGCAAAGCAAAAGCGAATGGATGCAGCCAGGAATGCTGGCATTCGCGCTAAATCAGCTTGTGATATTTATACGCATCGAACCCGCCGTGGAAACAAAAGTGCACTTGGGTAAACGCGCGTTTGAAGGCGGAAACTTCTGCGCGGATGCGCGCGGGCTCCTCGGCCCGCAGCGCCGCGCGGGCCATGAACTGCGCGACCTCTTTCATCTCGCCTTCCCGCATCCCAACGCGGGTGCACTCCTGAACGCCGGCCCGCACGCCTGAGGGGTCCTGCGGGCTCCGGTCGCGGTCTTGGGGTAGCATGTTCTTGTTCGTGATCAGGTTGCACGACTCGAAGAGCTTCGACACCTTGGCCCCGCCCCCCTGCGCACGGACATCAATCGCAACCTGGTGCGAGCGGGTGAACCCGTTCTTCTCGCCAAGGACTTTGAAGCCCTCGGCGTGGAGGGCCTCCGCAAGCGCCCGCGAGTTCCTCACGGTCTGGCGCGCGTAGGCCTCGCCGAAGGCGACCCACTCGGCCATGGCCACGCCAAGCGCGGCCATCGCGTGGAGGTGGTGGTTCGAGACCACGCCGGGGAAGACCCGCGAGCGCAGCTTCTTGAGGAAGTCCTCGTCTTTCGAATCCGAGATGAGGATCCCGTGCTGGGGCCCCGGGAACGTCTTGTGCGTGGAGCCCGTGATCACATCCGCGCCCTCCCGCAGGGGGTCCTGGAACTCGCCTCCGGCGATGAGTCCGAGCACGTGGGCGCCGTCGTACCAGCAGCGCGCGCCGACCTCCTCGATGGCCCCCCGCAGCTCCTTCAAGGGCACGGGGAAGAGGAAGAGGGACATCCCGAATTGGCAGACCTTCGGCCGCTCCTTGCGGATGAGGGCGATCGCGCCGTCGACATCGAGGTTCATCTCGGCCTCGTCGAACGGGTAGTTGACGGACCGCAGGCCGCGCAGGCCGACGGCGCCGAACCGCGCCGTCGAGATGTGCGCGCCGTCCGCGAGGTTCGGGGACGCGATGAGGTCGCCGGGCTCCGCAAGGGCAAAGAGCGCTGCCATGTTGGCCACGGTCCCCGAGATCGGCCGCGGGTCGGCAAGTCGCGCCTTGAAGATCCTCTCCCCGAGCGCCATCACGCGCTCCTCGACCTCGTCGACGAAGGTGTTCCCCTCGTAGTAGCGCTTCCCCGGGAGCCCCTCGGCATAGCGGTCCGCAAAGTCCGAGATCATCATCTCCTTGGCAAGGGGGCACATGACATTTTCGGAGGCGATGAGGGGGATCGAGTCGCGGAACCACTCGCTGTGCCGCTCGACGCGCTCGCGGATGAACCGCGCGTCGGCCTCTCCCTCGGGCATGGCGCGTCGGGATGGGAGGGCGCGCAGAAAAAGGGCGCGACCCGCCGGCGCGGCACAAAGCGCTCGGCCCGTCGAGCCAGACACCGACGAGGTTGCCGCGCGGAAAGAAGCCTTAAATAGAAACAGGGGCTACAAAAAACGACAGCCGTGAAGACCTACCTTAAACTCGCATTCAGCAGCGAAGGCGACAAGCCCTCGGTGATCGTCGACCGGCTGTGCAACCTCGGCTTCCGCCCGACCCAGGGCAACTACGACCTCGTGTACGACTGGGACAAAGAGGCCACGATCAAGGACATCATCTGGTTCGGCGACAAGATCCACTCGACCTTGAAGGGCGCGAGGTGCACCTTCGAGCTCGAGACCGTCTAAAGGCACCAACGGCGCGCCCTAATTTGGGGGACCGCTGCGCGGGGCCTTGCCACTCGCCCGGATTCGGCGAAGCCACTGCCTCTCGCACGACTCGCAGAACTTCCGCTCAAGCTGCCGCATTGCCGCAGGCTCGTGCGTCGCGTGCATGAGGCAATCGCGCTTGCGGCAGTGCACGATCCCCACGTTGTGCGCAAGCTCGTGCACGACGGCCGCGCTGAGTTGGTCGAGGAACGCCTCGCTCGAGAGACCCCCTTGCCGGAAGGGCCTCGTCGAGAAGACCGCGCACCGCCCGTTGAGCTCGCCCATCCCGTAGACCCAGGGCTTCACGCCGTCGGTGACTTCGAGGTCCGTGAGCCCGAGGACGAAGTCCCCGCCCTCGCGCCGCAGGGCGGGAATCGCGTTGAGCGCTTGGAGGCGGGTCATCCCGGGGCCAACGAGCGCGCGGACGGCCTTGCCGCCCTCAACCGTCCGCGCGGCGAACCCGTGGTCTTCGAGGCGGCTCCCGACCCCGGAAAGGACCCCTGGGTCAACCGCGCCGATCGCCACAACTTGCAGGACCGGGCGCGACGGCGCCTTTGCCCCTTTGCCCTTCATGGATTGTATTCGACCCGCACGGTCCCCGAGTACACGACCGTGACGCTCGGCTGGCCGGGCGGGGGGATCGCGTAGTCGGCTTCGACCTTCAGCGTCCACGTGCCCGTGACCGTGAGGTTTGCGGCCAGGACCGTGAACGCGACGGGGCTCTGGACCTGCCCGAAGGTCAGGGTAAAATTCGCCGCGTGTACAACGACGCTGTTCGGGTCGGCCAACGTGACGGTCACCTTCGCTCCGGCAAGCGATGAGGTGTTGAGGAGCAAACTCACGGACACGCGCGTCGCGTTCTTGTCGAGCGGGAACGTCTGGGTCGATGGCAGGCTCCCGGAGAGGGGGTTCTTCGTCGCCGTCCCCGAGGCGGCCTGGTTCAGGTTGACCCATACATGCGTCGAGGTCGTGTTCTTGGCGCCCTTGTTGTCCGTGACCTCGAGCCGCACCGTGAGCGCTCCCGTGATCTCGTACTGGTGGGTCACGAGCGCGCCGGTTGCCGTCGTGCCGTCGCCAAATTCCCAGGCGAAGGCCTGGACACTCCCATCGGGGTCCGTCGAGTTCGAGGCGTCAAAGTAGATGCTGTCGCCCAGGCTGATGACGGCGTCGGTGGGCGAGACCCGGGGGAGGGGGAGCGCGTTCTGCGGCTGCGTCCCCGGCGAGCCTGGGCCGCCCGGAGCGATCACGACGGCGGCAACCCCCATGATGAGCATGAGGGCGAGCACGCCCCAGACGAGCCAACCCTCGCCCTTTGCCCCGGCCATCCTCTCGGCCGCGCCATCTCGGTGTGTCGGTAATAAGGGTCGCGACTCGCGCGCGCCCTTTGCCTCCTACGCGTCCCTGCGATCCTCGCGCCGGCGCAGGGACGGCGACTCGCCCGCCCCGAACTCCAGGATGTATTCGCCCGTGGGGAGGTCGCCGGCCTCCTCCGCAGTGAGCGCCCGGCTGGTCGCGCGGCCGCGCGGGTCGATGAGCGCGCTGTTGCCGTAGGGGTCCTTGAGGCTCAGGGTCACGGCAAGCTTCCCGCCGATCACACGGTCAAGCGCCGCGAGAATCTCGCCCCCGCGCGCATCCGTCTGGGGGGTCGCGAAGAGCGCCATGCCGCGGCGCACGGCGTCCTCGAAGTGGCGGAGCAGCCCCTCGACATTCGTGACCTCCGCAATGCTTGCGGGGCCGGGCTCCCAGAGCAAACCGAGCTCGGCAATCTCCACCGTGGCCGACGAGGACTTCACCGCGCGCACGAAGAGGTCCTGCTCGTCTTCCACGCGGATCGAATACGCGACCGGTGCCTGGATCCGGGGGATCAGCGTGTCGGCGTGCTTGAAGCCGCACTTGGCACACAGGAAAACGGTCTCGAGGATCTCGCCGAAGTACGGGATGTCGAGCCGGAAAGTCAGCAGCGTCGCCCCGTCGGCCGAGCAGACCGGGCAGCGGGCGGTCGCGTAGTTCGCCTCGCCCTCGCCGAGTACGAGGGGCTCGTCGCTGCTCACGCGCACGCCGGGCGCCTCGCGTGGGGCCTCGTCCTTGCGCTCTGCCACGCTCCGGCCAAACGCCCTGCGCTATTTCTCCGCTTCTCTTCCCCCGCGCAAACGCAACGGTTCACCCATCCACCAAACCTACATATACGGTCTGCCGAACTTCCGCGTGATGGAGCCCAAGGAGCGGTGCGACATGTGCGCTCACTGGGACAACCGCCCCGAACTTGAGATGGCCTCAAACGCCGGCTACTGCGACTACCACGAGAAGATGTTCAAGGCCGACTACTGGTGCAAGTTCTACCTCCACAAGACGTCGGCCGAGGCCCTCCAGTACCGCCGGGAGATCTACGGGGCCACCGACGAGGACGACGAGGAAAACGAGATGGACGTTTGAGGGGGAAGGCCTGAAAATGCTGCTTCCAGTCCTTGCCGGCGCCGCGCTCCAGCAGGCGACCGCATCGGGCGACATCGAGTTCAACTGCCCCTGGTGCAACACGCGCCTCGCCCTGTCGCCGAACGACTTCCGCAACGAGCGCGCGGTGATGTGCCCCCGCTGCAACAACCCCATCGACCTCGACATCCAGAGGCGGCTTGCGCGCACGGCTCCAGTGGGGCGGCCCACGGCGCCGCCCTCGGCCCCCCCTTCGCCCGTCATGGAGACGAAGCGGAAGGTCACCGTGCCCAAGTCCTCGCCGCCGTCCTACGAAAAGGGCCCGCCCGAAAAGACGCAGACCCGCGAGCGGCTCGAGCACCAGATCCCCGCGGCGGCCCCAACTCACGAGCCGGCCGCGACCCCGCTCAACGCGCCGGCGCTCCAGAAGAAGGTCGATTGGTCGATCGACATCGACTCGAAGTTCGGGAGCATGCCGGCATCGGGGGGTTCTGTGCTTGATGCGGCACGCGGATCGCAAGGCACGGGGGTCCAACCCGTGCCCACGAGCGGGACGAGGCGGTGCGCTTCCTGCGGGTTCGAGAACCCCAGGGTCTCGCCGGAGTTTTCCTTCGGCTCGACGTTGAAATGCGCCTGGTGCAGCAAGCCGCTCCCCTCGCAGTAGGGGAGGCGCAGGTGGGCGAGGCCCACGCTTGCGCTGGAGAAGAAAGGTAGCGGGGAATGGATTTGAACCATCGGTCTATGGGTCTCTCCCGGCGAGGCTTTTGACCCCGCCGTTATGAGCCCATCGGGATTTCCTGGCTACCCCACCCCGCTACGGGGATTCCGGGCAAGGGGTCGGCTCTATTAAAGGTTGAGCGCGCCCACTTTTCGAGCTTCGGGCGGGCCGAAGGCTCACGCGGTTTGCACATGGAGCGCTCCGTCCTTGTAGTACAGGAAGAGCTCCGCGCGCTTGAGCTTCTGGATTTTCGAAAGGCCCTGGTAGACCTGCGCCGTCGTCATCCCGAGGTCGGCCGCGGCCTCGGCCGTGTTCCATCCGTACTTCTCGAAGTCGTAAGACTTGATGTAGGCAAGGAGGCGTTCCTCCGACTCGTCGAGGGCGTCGGGCGGGGGCATCAGGCGCTTGAAGCGCGCTGGCCCGACTTGAAACTACCCCTCGGAGGGCGTGAGGCGACCACGATGAGCCCAGGACAGGCACCCGCCCCGGAGGCGCAAGAGGCCGGGGTCGCCGACCGGCCCATCCGCGCGATCCTCAAGGCGATCGCGGCCTCGCCGGGAGTGTGGCTCGGGATCGGTGGGTACGCGCTCGCCCTTTTCGCCACGTTCCTTCCTTGGTACTTTGTCGCCGTGCGGGCGGAGGGGACGCAATTCGATCCCCTAACCACGGTCCTTCAGTTCGACGGCCTGAACGGCCTTTTCGTGCACCCGGAACTCAAGCCCGTGCTGGGCGTCTCGGCCCCGTCCGTGGGCTTCCCCATCGGGCTTCTCTTCCTGATCACCATCCCCTTCAAGGTGCGGAAGCTCCTGCGTTCGTCGGCCAAGAAGATGCGGGCGGTCACGCTCCTCAGGAGCAGTATCTACACGGTCCTTCCTGCAATTGCTACGATTGTCCTCATTGTCTTGCTGCCGTCGTTTATCCCTGCGGACGCGCCGCCCATCGCTCATGAAATGGCCGGGGACATCGCAAGCCAACCACTTGGGGGAGGTTCGCCGATCGTCTTCCAGAGGGACTTGCCCGTGCGCGTGGCCGTGCCCGCTGAGATGCACTGGGGCTTCGGGCCCGCCCTCTTCCTCATGCTGGTGGCCGCAGTCCTCATGAACCTGGGCTCTCGCCTCGAGCGCCGGTCCCAAAGCCGCGCGCACCAGCAAGGGCTGCTCGACCAGGCCGAGGCTTAGAGCGTCCGCTGGGCAAGAAGGGAAGAGGCGCCCCCCCAAAGGGGGGGGCAAAAGGGCAAAGCTCAGTTTCAGAGCTCGACGGCCTGGCGCTGCTTCGTGTAGGCCTGGATGATGTCCTTGTCGTAGAAGCGCGCGACATCGATGAATTGGTCGCGCCCGCAGTGTGCGCACACGCCGCCGCCAAAGTCCGCTCCGCAGTTCTTGCACCGTAGTGTTTCCTTCATTGTCGTAACCTCCCACCGGGTTGTTCGTTTTCGACGGGTGTCCCGCGCTTGCAGGCACCCGTTCTTGGTGCGTCCAGCAAGCGATCTTGTATATGAGCCCTCTGTGGAAAAGTCCCCTCGACCTCCGTTGGGGGCCCGATTCACGCACGTTTTTTCGATATTCGTAATTACGAGATTCGAACCGTTGGGGCATCCAAAGCGGGACGGCCAAAGGCCCCTTGCGAAGGGAAAAGGAGTGCGGGGGACAGGATTTGAACCTGCGAAGGCCTTCGCCACAAGGTCCTAAGCCTTGCCCCTTTGACCGCTCGGGTACCCCCGCACGGGGCTTTCCGCCCATCCGGGCGCTCGCCCCTTAAGGGTTTCACTCGCGCCGGGCCGCTAGTAGGGCGCGGTGGGCCTTGATCGCCGCGCGGACCGTGAAACGCGCGTTGGGGACCCGCGCCTTGGCCTGCTGCCAGGTCATCCCGGGGCCTGTGATCCCCAGCGCCACCGCGCGCCCAAACTCGGCCTGGAGGCGCAGGAGGCCGTCCGCGGCGCGGTGGGCGACGAGTTCGTCGTGCTTGGTCTCCCCGGCAACGACGGCCCCGAGCGTGACGACCGCGTCGGCGTCCGTCCATTTCAGGACTTCCCGGACGCCCGCCGGGATGTCGAAGGCGCCGGCGACCGCGACCTCGCGGACGACCCTAGCCCCCTGCCGGCGCGCCTCCGCGCGGGCTTCCTTCAGCATCGCCGAGGTGATCGGGCGGTTGAACTCCGACCAGACGATCGCGAGCTTGACCGGCGGCTTTGAGGAGCGGCCGCGCGGCGAGACCGCGCCTTCGTCGTCGCGCCCCTGGCGCAGCCCAGTCCCCGCCCGGCGCGCGAGCCTTCCGGGGTCGGCGACGAGGGCGTACACGTTGAGGGCATGCTCGCGCGCCCGGCGGTCCATGAGGCGGGCAAGGTCCCTCTCATCGCGCGCCTCCGGCGCGTGGACGAAGCACTCGATGATGTGCTTGCCCGTCGCAAGCTGGACTTGCTGGAGCCCCAGGGACGCCTCGTGCGCGCAAAGCTCGTCGATCGGCGCACGCCCCGCCATCCCGAGCGCGATCACTGCCTGGCAGCCGCGCTTCTCCAAGAGGATCTTGCAGGCCACCGGGAGGTCCTTGAACCCCGGCACCGTGTACCGGACGGCTTCGACGCTTGCGCCGGCTTTCCGCCACTCGTCAAGCACGGAGGCAGACATGTCGAAGCGCGCGAACGTCGTGTCCGCGACGCCGATGCGCCACCTAGGGGCGGGCCCCCGGCGTCGCGCCCTGCGCGCGCTCCGCCGCGTGGGGGTTGGGCGCCTTTTCGCCATCTTTGCCCGCCTCCGCCTTCGGCTTCTCCTCGACCTTGTCAATCGACTTCTGGAACAGCATGCCTTGGGTAATCTTTGCGATGATCTTCCGTGTACCGTCTAGGTCGTGGCCGCTCAAGTCCTTGGGCAAGCGAACGATCTTGACTTGGAGGCCCCGCCGCTCGAGCTCCTTCTGGATCTCCTCCTCGCGGAAGGACTGGTCGTAGCCGAGGGCAATGATGTCCGGGCGAACGTCCTCGACGGTCTTGTAGATGTCGTCCTCGTGGCCGACGACCGCGCGGTCAACGACCTTGAGGGCCGCGACCATCTGGCGGCGCATCTCCTGAGACGTGACCGGCTCGTGCTTGCGCTTGCGCGCCACGACGTCCGTCGCGACCACAACGACGAGTTCATCGCCAAGCCTCCGCGCCGACTCGAGGAAGTGGAGGTGGCCGGGGTGGAGGAGGTCGAAGACGCCGGTTGCCATCACGCGGACCATTGGCGGCTTCTCCAGGCCTCGACGATTGTGGCCCCCTCTAAAAAAGGTAGGCCATGGGCGCTTGCGTAGGCGCGGGCCGAGTCTTTCGACAGGGCTTTGCCGTGGTCGCCAAGCATCTCGCAGCCGAGCGCGACTGGCGTGACGCCCGCCATCCGCATGAGCGCCACCGCGAGCTCCGAGTGGCCGAACCGGGAGCGTAGGGGCTCGGCGCTTGCCGAGCAGATCGGGACGTGGCCCGGCGAGCGGAACTCGGCGCCGAAGAGCTCGAGTGCGTGGCCGTTCTGGAGTTGCATGACCTCGGCGGCGACCTCGGCGAAGCGCCTCGCGGTGAGCGCGCGGTCGTCGTCCGTGATCCCCGTGAAGGTCTTCCGGTGGTTGATCCAAACCGAGAAGGCCGAGCGCGCGTCGTACGTGATGTCGTTGGCGACCAGGTGGCCGAAGACCGGGTGCTTGGCCGAGTTCTCGGCGAAGAGGTCTTGGAGGTATGGCAGGCCCAGGCGCTCGTGGATCGAGTGGTCAACAGCCAGGAAGACGAGGCCGCCGCCGTCCTTGCGCATCGTGCGGACGTGCTCGGGGCGCACGGCGGAGGCCGGGATCAGGAAGTCGGTCTCGCGCTCGCGATTGTCCGAGTCGTAGACCAGCACGAAGCGGCCCTCACGCAGGGCTGAGAGCGCGTCGCCGAGCGCGCCGTTCGAGGGGGCCACGGGGGAAATCAGTCGGAGAAACGAGATAAAGAATTGGTTTTTACCAGAAGATTGGTAGGTGGCAACTCCGCCTTTTTGGGCCGCGGCGCGGAGAGCTACTCAAGAAAAGGGAATGGGACCGGATCGATTTGAACGATCGACCAACCGGTTATGAGCCGGCCGCTCCACCGGACTAAGCTACGGTCCCGTGGCGGCGCGATTTCGTCCCTGGCATAATAACGCTTCAATCGCGCGGGGCGAGGCGCGGGGGCTCGGGCACATGGAGCTTCGCGCCCGCGGCGGCCGCAAGCGGCACGTGGGGACCCGGCAGCGAAACGCCTTCGGGCTTGATCTCCACCGAGGCTGGCGCCGCCGGCTCCAAGCAGTACGCGATGTCCGCAAGCGCCTTCCTCAGCCTCGCGCGCACCTCGTCGAAGGTCGCCCACTCATGGACCCGCGACCCGACCTTGGGCTCGCGCCCGAGCCTGCCTCCTTCGTAGATCTCAAAGCCCGCCTTCTCAACGGCGAGCGTCCCTGTCGGGCAGACGCGCATGCACTGGCCGCAGTCCGTGCAGCGGGACGCCGTGACCACGGGCTTATCGCCCGCGAGCTTCACCGCGCTGTCCTCGCAGACATCGACGCACGCGTGGCACCCCGCCTCGCACGCCGTCTCCGTGACCTTGGGGTGCGCTTTGGCAACGATCCCGAAGTCCTGCACCTGCGGCGCGTTGCAGCAGGACGTGCAGCCAGCCATCGCCACCTTGAGGCGTGTGCGCGGGTCGACCGTCCCCTTCACCGAGTCGAGCAGGATGCCCTGCACGCCCGTTTCATCGACGAGCTCGGCAAGCCGCGAGGTGAGCGACTCGGTCCCCACGAGGTCCCGCGGGCAGTCGAAGAGGTGGTGGCACCCTGTGAGGTGGATCGGCGAGCGTTCGAGGGTGTAGTGCTCGACGCCGAGCTCGGACAGGAGGCCCTCGAGGCGCTCCGCCAAGTGCTCGGGCACGCCCTCGATCTCGAAGCCGTCGCGCACCGTGACCTTGAGGTGGCGGCCCCCGACGGCGTCGAGCGATTCGAGCGTCGAGATGAGCTCGTCTATGTTCTCGCGCCGAAGGTTCGCCACGATCGTGACGCCCTTCCCCTCGGCGGCAGGCAAGCTACCTGCCGGTACGACCGCCACTTGGCGCACCCATCCCAGGCGGGCGCAAGCCCGCCTCCCGCCGCGAATGTGGCGCGGTCGGTATAAGAAAGTTCGGCTCGGGGCGAATCGGCGGCGGGCCGACCCTACACGGACTCCTTGGACGCCATTTCGGCTTTTCTTCGGTTAACAGCCTGGCGCTCTACCAACTGAGCTTCCAGCCGGGCCAATCAATTAGGGCGGGCTCTCCAGCCCTTTCGACTTGCCCGCCGAATGGCGATCGGGGAGGGGCAGCGCCGCCGCGCGGACTCGAACCGCGGACCGTTCGGTTAACAGCCGAGCGCTCTACCAACTGAGCTACGGCGGCATCCGGCCTTTGGGGCCGGCTGGCCGCGGTAGCCGGCTTTCCGATTTTAACCCTTTGGAGCGCGCGCGCTCGGGCTTTGTCGCCTCGGCGAGGCGCTCGTGGCCCGCCCCGCCGCGTTTTCCTCTTGGCTCCCGCACGCCAAAGTTTAATCTGGCCGGCGCGAGAGGCCCTTCCTGCCCCTTGGCAATTGGAGGCCGCGACTTGGCCACTTCCCGCTACCTTGCGCTTCCGTTCCTCTGCGCGCTTGCCGCGCTTGCTGGCGCCGGCCTTTCGGGCTCCGCCTCGGCCACGACGCTCGCCTCGATCGCCGTCGAGGACGGGTCGACCGTCACGATGGCGAACGACACGATCACGATCGACGGCTCACTCGGGGGCCCCCACGCGGGCGAGGTCGTCGTCGCCAACGGCTCGCGGCTCTTCCTTGACAACGTCAGCCTCTCGATCGTGAGCGCGCCCAACGGAGGAATCTGGGTGAGCTCTTCCGCCCTCTTGTCGGTGAACGCCAGCAACCTCTCCAGCGAGGCGACTTCGAGGTTCCTCCTTACGATTACCGGCGGCGCGGTCGTGGAACTCCACGGGTCG
>DATEUP010000180.1:0-14556 GCA_035283065.1 Thermoplasmatota archaeon
CGCGCGGCGAGGAGCCGACGAGCACGCGCGGGTCTTCGCGCGTGCGCGTAACGATCTCGACCATGTAGGTCATGATCGCTGGGTCGATGTGCACCTTCTCCACGATGTTCTGCATCAGCGTGATCTTCTCCGGGTTCGTAATCACGTTGATGTCGACGTCGTCCTTCCGGCGCGCCTCGCGGCGCAGGAGGATCTCCTTCTCGTCCACGCGCGACGGGTACCCGACGCTCATCTTCATCATGAAGCGGTCGATCTGCGCCTCAGGCAGGGGGTACGTCCCCTCCTGCTCGATCGGGTTCTGCGTCGCCATGACGAGGAAGGGCTTCGGCAGGATGTGCGTCACACCCTCGATCGTCACCTGACGCTCCTGCATGGCCTCGAGAAGAGCGGCCTGCGTCTTCGGCGGCGCGCGGTTGATCTCGTCGGCGAGCAGGATGTTCGTGAAGATTGGTCCCTGACGGAACTTGAACTCGTTGTCCTTCTCGTCGTACACGTAGGTCCCCGTGATGTCGGTCGGCAGCAGGTCAGGCGTGAACTGGATGCGCCTGAACGTCGCGCCAAGCGCCCTGGCGAACGTGTTCGCCATGAGCGTCTTGGCAAGGCCCGGGAAGTCCTCGAAGAGGATGTGCCCGTTCGCCAGAAGGCCGATCGCCACGTTCGTGAGGACCTCTTGCTTCCCGATGACGGCCTTGCTGACCTCCTGAAGGAGGATCTTGGTCGTCTCGGAGACCATCTGGATCTCCTCGGGGGTCGCTCCACCTCCCACGCCCACGGGCCTTGGCGCCGCGGGACGCGGCGCAGGCATCGGGGCGGGGGCGGGTCTCGGTGCAGGCGCGCCCGGCATAGGGGCGGGCCTTGGCGCGGGGGCCGGCTGGGGCCGGGGGGGTTGCCCTCCGGGTCCAGGCTGGGGGGCCTGCGCGCCAAAGCGCTGCACGTGCTCGCTGTTTCCAATTCCGCTTGGTCGTTCCTCCATCTTTCCCACTTCCTCGTGTTCTACCTCGGATTCTTTGTGACCGTGACTCTACTTCCCCCACGCGCGGATGTGCTCGGCGGCGGGGCGCAGCTCTTCGGCAGCCCACGGGCGCCCCGGGTTCATGATGAGGTCGATCAGCATCGGGTCGCGGATCATCACCTTCATCTGCTCGGGGGGGATCGCCGCGAACTCCTCCTCGCTCATCGAATGGGTCATCTGGATCTTGAGGCGCGCGACCTCCCGGAGGCGCTCCGACTGGACCGCGACGGTCTCGGGGAGCTGGGGGCGCGGGTGGAAAGTCGACAGGTCGAACTTGTGGATCCAGTTCTCGCGGTCCTTCGCGCGCACGACGATGATCGCGAGCATGAGGCCGGCGCCGCCGATGAGCACGGCCGCGAAGTCCGCCCTTGAGGTCGCGACCGCGCCCGTCTCGAAGGAGCTGTAGACGACCTGGCTCCCCGGCTCGTGGAGGTGCCTGGACTCGTCGATGATGACGGTGCCCCCCTCAGGCAGGAGCGTCCTCACCAGCGCGATGGCGAAGTCCAGGTTGCCCCCCGTGCCCCCCGGAAGGTCCGAGGGCTTCTCCATCATCTCCTTCGTGAAGACCGAGGCGTCCGAAATGAAGTAGGCCTCGCCGGTCGTGGGCACGTAGGTCGGCACGCCGTTCACTGAGATGTTGTCCTGGAGCTGGGCGCGCATGATGACCGTGATGTTCCCCTTCTTGTCGCCGATGTTCACGGTGCCCGACCGGTCGATGTCCGCGTAGCACTTCTCCGAGCAGTGCGCCACGACGGTCGTGTTGACCTCGGGGTTCTGGATGAGCGTAATCCCCGTGGGCTCGTTGAGCTCGACGACATAGGGCTTGCCGGCAAACGTGAAGGGGACAAGCGGCAGCGAGATGTTCCGGTCGTAGCGGCCGTCCTCGAGGTCCCAGAGGTCCGTGCCGAAGTAGAAGATGCCGAACTTCTGGGCGAGCGAGTTCGCATACCCGAAGTCGTCGGCGACGATCGACCGGCCGCCGGCCCTGTGGAACGCGACGAGCGTGTCGATCTCCTCCGCGCGGTAGGGGCGCGAGACGCCGGGGGCGAAGTAGACGACCTTCTCGGGGTGCTCGACGCCCTTGAGGACGCTCGGGGAGCCCACGAGCGTCTGGACCCTGTACTGGGGCCCCGAGAGGCTCAGGAACTCGACGGCGCTTGCGAAGACCCCGAGCCCGTGGTAGCTCTCCACGTCGAAGGGCTGGAGGGTCTCCCCGCCCTCGGGCCCCGAAAGGAGCGCGGGCAGGGCACCGTAGATTACCGTGCCGCTCACGAGAGCGACAACCGCGAGAAGGGGTTTGAGCAGCATCGGAACCTTTCACACACCTTTCTCGGATTATTTAAACGGTTTTGGCGTCACGGGGGATTTTCGTTCGAGGGGCACGGGAGTTCCCTCAGGCCGGCGGCGGGGCTGCCGGCGGCGCGCCGGGCTCGCTTGGAGGCTGTGGCGGCGGCGCCTGCGGCGCAGGCGGCGCCTGGGGCGGCGCCCCGGCCAGAGCCGCGCCTCCCGAGAGGAGCACCTGCTCGATCGACGCATTCACCGCGCGGAGCGTCGCGATCGCGCGGTCGCGTTGCTGCTCGCCGATCTCGTGGTCGCTGTAGCGGGCCTCCTCGAGCACGGAGAGGAATTCGTCCATGGACTTCGCGTCGATCGGCAGCGCCTGGCGAAGCGCCGCCTCGAATTCGCGGAACGTCTCGCTGTCCTGGCGCAGGTAGCCGTGGGACTGGAGGAACCGCGAGAGCGTCCGGTACGCCTCGAAGATCGCCTGCGCGTACGTGTTGCCCGAGACGAGCCGGTCGGCCGCTCGCCTGATGATCCGCTGCATCTTCTGGAGCTGGCGGCGCTTGGCCGCGTACCAGAAGAAGTAGAAGGCGCTGCCGAGGATCACGGCGACCGAGACGCCGACGATGTAGTAGATCGTGGGGTCCGGCGGGACCGGCGGCGGGTTGAGGTATTTGTACTGGACCGTGAAGTTGCCCTCGCCGGGCCGCAGGCAGAGCGTCCGGGCGTTGATGAACGTCGGGCAGAAGGTCCCGTTGAAGACGCCGATGAGCGAGCGGTTCCCCTCGACGAAGTCGTCCCAGGTCACGTTGAACTCGTAGCGGCCGAGCTCGTCGATCGGCCCGGCCGAGATGAAGATCCGCTCGCCGAGGATCCCCGCGGTCGACTCCCTCGTGTAGAAGAGGCGGAAGTCGCCGGCGGCGAGCGGGTTGCCAAGCTCGTCGGTCACGCGCGCCAGGCACGCGAGTTCGTCGCGCTGGTGGACGACATCGCTCGACACGTTGAAGGGCGCCCCGTTCAGCGTGCAGGTGCCCGGCAGGAACGCGACGACGGCCTGCCCGCGGATCACGATCGGCGTCTCGTTGAGGGCCGGGTCGTAGAACTCCGACCCGTTGTACTCGAAGGCGAGGATCGCCTCGCCCCAGGGCAGCGCCGCGGGGACCGCGGAGCGGAACTGGAGTTTGCCCTCCGAGTTCGACACCTGGACCGTGAGGCGCTGGTCCTGGATCCGGATCGAGACGCCCTCCTGCGCGACGGGCGCGCCCCTGACGCCGCCCTCGTAGACCTCGAAGATCTGCGCCGTGACGTTGAGCTGGCGCCCGCGGTCCACGGCCTGCGTGTGGTCCGTGCGCTCGATCTGCGTGTGCGCCTTCACGGCGACAAAGGAGACCGTCTCGTTCAACCGGTAGATCGCGTTGCCGAGGAACCGGATCAGGACTTGCTTGGCCCCCACCGTCATCTCCGTCGGGATCGCGTGCGCGAGCGAGAAGGACCCGTCGCTCTCGGTCGTGATCGGGCTCACGAGTTCGAAGTCGAAGAAGACCTGGAGCGTCTGCTTGTCGATGCCCACGCCGCGGTCGTCGAGCATGGTCCCGTTGATCCACAGGAGCGAGCCCTTGTAGACGCTCGTGTTCTCGAAGAGGATCGTGACTTCCGAGATTACGGACCAGTTCGTCCCGGAGGTGAGCGGCGTGTAGATATCGCTCCCCGTGTACGTGAGGACGACGCTCTTCTTGCCGAGCGGGTCGTCGAAGGGCACGGACTTCGCCGCGAGGAAGCCGCCCGTGTTGTTCGTGACGACGCCGACCTGCCCCGCGGGGATCTCGTCGCCGCCCCAGGTGATGTGGACGAGTTCGCTCTGCACGGGGTCGCCGACCTGGCGGTTGTTGCGCGACTCCGAGGGGACCACGCGGATCTCGCCCTTCACGTCCTTGTCAAGCCCGCGGTAGACCCATCGGTCCGCCTCGGCCGGCCAGATCGCGTAGGTCGTGCCCATGAGGCGGTAGATGTCCACGTCCGATGCCGGCACGTAGAACGCCGCGCCGGGGAACATGAACGTCACGTTATGCAGGCCCAGCGGCTGGACGGTCTCGACGACGTAGTTGATCGTGAAGGTGCCCTCGTCGGTGACCGCCGCCTTGCCCGGCGTGAGGTTCGTCGGCGAATCGAAGGTGTCGTCGTAGTCGCGGTCCCACGTGAGGTCGACGAGGATCCGGTCCTGCGCCGTGAGTGGGTCGGGGACGAGCGGCTCGTTCTGGTTGTCGAGCAGCCGCGCGCCGATCGTGAGGGACTTGCCGCGGAAGCCGATCTTCTCGTCGTCGGTCGCATTGAACACGAAGTGCGCCGTGCGCTTCACGGTGAGCCGGATTTTGTCGGGGATCGAGAAGAAGGCCGCCTGGTACGCGAGGTCCCACGACGGGTCTGTGACGATCGTGATCCCGTCGGTCGGGTCAAAGGGGATCCCGTGGTAGAACTGCGCGGTGATCACGTGGGAGCCGGCGGTCGTCTCCGGCGGCATCTGGAACCGGAACTGGTAGGTGCCGGGGTTCGAGGTCACGGCCGTGTGGTCGACGCTGCGGAAGTGGAAGCCGATGAGGAGCGCGGGCGTGCCGTTCCAGTACCCGAGGTCGATGCCCTTGGGCTCCCAGGTCGGGTGGCCCTGCTGGGGGGAACTCATGACGAGCCCGGAGGGCGCCGGTGTCGTTAGGGACGTCACGTTGTACCAGGTCGCGCCGCCGTCCGGCGAGACGGCGACCTCGAAGGTGTCGTCGTAGGCCATGTGGTACCAGAAGAAGAAGCGCAGCTGGGGCGCGGCCGTGGGGGCCGTGAGGTCGATCGCCGGCGAGACGAGCCACGTCTCGAGGCCCTTCCCGTAGTTGCCGGTAAGCCCCGTGCCGGCCATGTTGACGGAGCCGGGCTCGACGGGTGTGGGGCAGCTCGTGAAGTTGTACAGGGGGTCGTTCGGGGGCAGCCGGCAGTCGGGCCGGTCGAGGGCCCCGACCGTCCAAGTCCCCACGCCCGCGCCGGACTGGTTCCACTGCGAGGCGTTGAGGTCCTCGAAGTCGTCGTTGAAGTTCGTGCCTTCGACTTGGACCTTGTCGAAGAAGGCGCCGGGGCCCGTGAGGCCGAGGAGCTTGCCGTCCATGAGGATCTGGATCGGGCGGCCCGGGACTGCCTCCGTCCGGGAGCCCGTGAGCCCGCCGTAGAACGTGATCGTGTCGCCGACGACGACCGGGTTGAGGTCGGCGCTCACGGTGAGGGTCGTCTCGCAGGTCTGGTAGATGCGGAAGTCCTTCCGCGTGGAGGCGAAGTACGTCGCGTTGTTGCCAAAGCTCTGGTTGTCGTAGTCGATGCGCAGGGTGTGCCCGCCGCAGCCCACGTCGGGAAGGCGCGGGACGACGAAGGAGAACGTGCCGTTGACGAACCGGAACGGCTGGGGGATCGCGGAGGTCGAGTTGCCCGTTACGATCGGCGGGGCGGGCGAGGGGTTGAGGTCGATTCCGTCGTACTGGGCGGTGACGGTCTGGTTGGGGACGCCGAGGTCGAGGTCGTTCTCGGCGATCGAGCCGTTGCCGACCGTCGTCTCGAAGAGCTTTGCCGTGAACGTGAAAGCGCGCGTCGTGTTGTTGGCAAGGCCCACGGGCTTCGCGCCCGCGGCAATGTCCGCGTCGGTCGGGACCTGCACGCCGCCCGAAGAGTCGAGGACGAAGAGGATGATCGAGGTCTCCGAGCCGACGATGACGCTCTGGGGCTCGGGGTTGAACTCTCGCGCGTACCACCAGGCCTGGGGCTCGTCGGGGGGTACGTCGCCGGCGCCGCCGACGGTGATGCCCTCACGGTAGCCGCTGTAGGGCGGGGTGTAGGGGTCCCGAGGCGCCGCGACCGGGGTCGTGGGGCCCACCGCTCCCCCCGAGGCGGCGGCGCCATTCTGGCTGAACGCACCGGCCGCCGAAGTCCGCTCTCCACCAGCCGCATCGAGGGCCGCGGGGGATGCTCCGCCCAAAACGGCGCCCAGGGTCGAGGCGTTGAGCACGATGCAAAGGACAAGCGCCAGGGCTTTTCGCACGCGAGGGGCCTCCGAGGGTTGTTTTTTTGGGGCAGATCAGCGCGCGTCAATGCCTAGTTGCAATCATCACGGCCAGTTAGGACAAACGGCGCGTGAATTCCTGCCTCGGATGGTGGGTACCATATAAAAGCGTTCCTAACGCGTTGACTCAAACTTCCCGGCGCGAGGATGCGCTGGATCGGCCGATTTGCCGGAGTCCTGTCCGGAGGGGCCGGCGCAAGGCCCTGAATGTTTTTCCCTTGGGCGCGCCGTGCAAGCGGCGGGGGATGGGGCACGCGCGCCTTCGTGCGGACCGTGGGCTTCCATGTGCTCCAGGCCAAGCCCGACAAGCTCTTCGTGCTCACCGACGACCTCGCATTCCTCGAGGCTGTCCTCGACGAAGTCGGGGAGGTGCCCCTGCTTGTGGCCACCTCCAGCGAGCGCGTCGAGCGCGCGATGGCGTCCCGCGGCGTCCCCTGCGAGCGGATCCTGAAGCCCGCTGCGAGCGGGTTCCAGGTCCTCGAGCAGGCGGCCTCGCTCCTTGCCAAGGCGTTCGCTTCGGGGCTCCTCGACCCGCACGAGAAGGTCCTTGCCGTCGTGGCCACGGCGCTCCACGCGACCTTCCTGTTCAACGTGGACGACATGGGGCTCGTGAACCTTAGCCGCGAGGTCGAAGGGGCGATCCCGCCCGAGCTCCTCGAAGTCGTCCTCGACATCGCCTTCGAGGTCGCGCGGGAGGGCCGCGAGGGGTCCCACGTTGGCGCCCTCTTTGTCCTTGGCGACTCGGAGCGCGTGATGGAGCACTCGCGGCCGCGGATCATCAACCCCTTCCACGGGCACGCGAGGCAGCAACGCCTCGTGTACCCGCCGGAAAACCGGCAGACCCTGAAGCAGTTCGCGCAGCTTGACGGCGCGACGCTGATCGACGAGTCGGGGGTCGTCGTGGCGGCCGGCCGCTACATCCAGATCAACTGGGATGTCTACCTGCAGGGCGGGCTCGGGGGGCGGCACCTCGCGGGGGCCTCGATCAGCAAGGACACGCGGGCCGTGGCCGTCGTCGTGAGTTCCTCGAACGTGATCCGCGTGTTCAAGGGCGGGCGCGAGATCTACCGGGTCAACGCGGTGTGAGGGGGGACGAAATGCCGGCGCGCGCGCACCTCGTCTTCGAAGGGCGCGTCCAGGGCGTCTTCTTCCGGGCGAACACGCAGCGGATCGCGCGGCAGCTCCACCTCACCGGCTGGGTGCGGAACCTGAAGGACGGGAGCGTCGAGGCCGTCGCGGAGGGCGAGGCCGCGGCTGTCAAGGCGCTCGTCGAGAGGCTCAAGGTCGAGGTGCAGGCCGCGCAGGTCGAGCGCGTGCGCGAGGAGTGGTCCGAAGGGCCCGCGGAGTTCAAGGTCTTCGAGGTGCGCGGCGAGTTCTAGAGGGGGCGCCAAGGAGCGCCCTCAGCAAGGCCGCGCGGAAGAGCAGGGCATCGCGAAGGACGGCCGAGTGGTCGAAAGCGAGGGCCGTGCGGCGGGCGAGGGGGACCGGGACGAAGGTGGCGGAGGCCGCGTCGTCGCCTGCTTGGAGCCGCCCGCCCGCGCGCTCGACGAGGTAGACGGCGGTAGCCGTGGGGCCGCGGGGGTCGCGCCCGGGAGCCGAGTAGAGCCCGACGAGGCCGAGGACCCGCCCTTCAAGGCCCGTTTCCTCGGCAAGCTCGCGCAGCACCGCGTCCTCGGCCGACTCGTCGCCCGCGACAAAGCCGCCGGGGAGCGCTAGGCGCCCCCTGAAAGGCGGATTGCCGCGGCGCACGAGCAGGACGCGGCCGCGCTCGACGAGCACGGCGTCGGCGGTAAGCGCGTGGCGCATCCGCCCGTCGGGCCCCACGGGAATCCGGGACGGGTGGCGCGCGCGGGGCACGGCGAGTCACCTCAGGAGGACGACGGGGACGTCCTCGCCGGAGGCCGGCGGGCTCTTGCCGGCCGGGAGGGCGACGAAGCCGTCGGCGTAGCCGGCTCCCGTGACCGTCATCGAATCGCGAAGGACTGGGACCGCGCGGCCCCCCTCGAGGCGGACGAGGACGAGCGTGAGGAACCCTGGGGGGCTCGAGGAGGCCAGGGCGCGCAGGTCGCCTTCCAGGCGCGCGCGCGTCGTCGTGATGGGGCCGGGGGCCGTGCCGAGGAGCCCGGAAAGGACGCGGTCGAGGAACAGGTGGGCGCCCACCATGCATGACGTGGGGTTGCCGGGCAGCCCGAGGACGGGCCGGCCGTGGACATGGCCGAAGAGGACGGGCTTGGCCGGGCGCACTTGGACCCCGTGGAAGGCGACCTTGCCGGCCCTTGCAAGCCCGGCGGCGAGGAAGTCCTTCGACCCGGCGCTCGAGCCTCCGGTGAACACCGCAGCGTCATAGGCGGCGACCTTGAGGAGGGCCGCGTCGAGCTCGGCCTCGACGTCGGGCAGGATCGGGTGGCGCTCGGGCAGGCCGCCGCGCGAGGCGATGAAGGCGGCAAGCCCGTAGGTGTTCGACTCGCGGACGCGCCCGTCCCCGAGGGGGCCGCCGAGGGGCTGGACCTCGTCGCCCGTGGGGACGATGAGGACGCGGGGGCGCTCGCGGACAAGCACGGTGGTCGCGTGGGCCGCCGCGGCGGCCGCAACCTTCGCGGGGGTGAGGACCTGTCCGCCCGCGACAAGGACCTCGCCCGCGCGGTAGTCGCTGGCCTTACGCAAAACGTGCTGGTAGCGCTCGACGGGGCCCACGACCTCGACCCGAGCTTCGTCGGATGCCGGCCGTGTGTGCTCGACGGGCACGACGGCGTCGGCGCCCTGGGGGAGCTCCGCGCCGGTCGCGATCTCCGCGCAGGTGCCCACTTCGAGAGCGCGGGCAAGAGGCGCGCCGGCAAGCGAGCGCCCGAGCACCTTTAGGGGCCGCCCCTCGCCGGCTTTGAGCCCCGAAAGTTCGAGGGAGGAGACCGCGTAGCCGTCCATGCGGGAGCGGTCGGACGCCGGCGCGTCCTCCGCGGCCCGCACGTCGTCGACAAGGACGCGGCCGCCCGAGGCGGCAAGCTCCACGCGCTCGCTGCGCTCGATGGGCTGGCAAAGGCCCGCGATGAGCGAGAGGGCGCGCTCGAAGGTCACAAGGTCTGTCAGGGGTCGCATCGTCGGTTCGCCGGCCACGCCTTCACCTCCTGGCTTCCCAGACCATGTGGGGAAGCTCGGGGAGCAGGAGGTTGGCCATCGCGGTGCGGGCCGCACCCTTCGAGCCCGGGATCGCGACGATCCACTTGCCCGAAGCAAGCCCGGCGACGGACCTCGAGAGGAAAGCCGCGTTGCCGATCTCCTCGCGCGACACGGCGCGGAAGGTGTCGCCCCACCCGTCCGCGCGCTTCTCCATGAGGGGGGTGAGCGCCTCGACGGTCACGTCGGAGCGGCCCATCCCTGTGCCGCCGCTTGTAACAATGATGTCGACCTCGCGCAACTTGAGGGCCCGGCGCACGGCCGCCTGAATCTGCCTGGCGTCGTCCTTCACGATCGCGCGGAAGTGGACGCGGTGGCCCGCGCCCTCGAAGGCCGCCTGGATGAGGTCGCCCGACTCGTCCGTTTCGCGCGTGCGCGTCGAAGAGACCGTGATGACCGCCGCCCCGAGACGCAGGACGGCGCCCTGCGCGGCGCCTCGGTGGTGCGCGGGGCCGCCCGGCACAGCGCGGCTGCGACCCGCCCTTCGCCCCGCCACCTCAGGCACCCCCCTTCTGCTTCGACACCACGCGGATCGCCTCGATCACCGTCGAAGGGTACTGCCCGTCCTTGTCTTTCTCCAGGTATTTCGTCATGTCCCAGGCCGTAAGGAGGGCTGCGGCCGCCCCGACGAGCGCCTCCATCTCGACGCCCGTCTTCCAGTGCGCGGACACCCGGACCTCGACCTCGAGGTGCGAGGCGCCGGCGCGGACCTTCACGTCGATGCCCTCGAGGGGGATCGGGTGGCAGAGGGGAAGGATCTCGGGCGTGCGCTTCACGGCCTGCACCGCCGCGACGCGCGAGACTTCGAGGACGTCGCCTTTCTTGATCCGGCCCGCGCGCACCGCGGAAAGCGTCGTCCGCTTGAGCTTTAGGCGGCCCCGCGCTGTGGCCACACGGCGGACGGCGGGCTTCCCGCCGACATCGATCATCCCCGCGACTTTCGCTTTCGCGCGCTGCGTGCCACCACCTCCTCGGGGCGCATCTCGCCCACGACCCACTTGGCTCCCCCATCCCGGTAAATCTCCTTTTTCCAGATGGGAACCGTTTGCTTCATCTCGGCGATCGCGAAGCGCGCGGCGGCAAGCGCCTCCTCCCGGTGCGGCGCGACCGCGACGCAAAGGACGACGTTCTCGCCGACCCCCAGGGTGCCCGTGCGGTGGTGGAGCAGGAGGTCCTTGGCCGGAAAGCGCAGGAGCGCGAGGCGCCGCACTTCCTCGAGCTTGGCGAGGGCCATCGGCTCGAAGGCCTCGTAGGCGAGGCGTACGACCCGGCGGCGCCCTCCGCCGTGGGGCGAGGAGCGCACGGTGCCGAGGTACACGACGGCCGCGCCGCAGTCGGGGCGCCTCAGCGCCTCAAGGGCGGCTGTGACGTTGAAGTCGCGCCGCTGTAGGCGGACGCGCGGATAGGGGGAGGGTCGCTTTGCCGGACGCATGGGCCCCGCGATCACCACAGGGGGCGGGCAAATACCTTTCCGCGGGGGACAACGGGTGGGCCGACACGTCCAGGCGAACGCTCCACGCCCAAACACTCAGATCGAAACCTTCAAACGCACCATACGGTTGACCGGCCGAAGGACGGAAGCCGCGATGCTTGACGACCTCGACCGCCAGATCCTCCGGCTCCTTTCGAAGAACGCGCGGTTTTCTTTCCGCGAGCTTGCCGTCAAGCTCGGCGTGTCGACCTCCACGGTCTCGGCGCGCGTGAAGCGGCTCGAGGAAGCCCACCTCGTCCGGGGCTACCTGCCCGACATCGACCCCCGCGCCGTCGGCCTCGAGCTCACCGCGATCATCGGGCTGCGGATCGCCCACGGCAAGCTGCTCGACGTCCAGCGCGCGGTCGCGCGCGACGAGCGCGTCTTCGCCGTCTACGACACGACCGGTGAATGGGACTCCTTCATGGTCGCGCGCTTCAAGAGCGTCCGGGACCTCGACAGCTTTGTGAAGCGGGTCCTCGCGCTGCCTGACGTCGAGCGGACGAACACGAGCGTTGTCCTCAACACCGTCAAGGAAGAGTTGCGCGTCACGGTCTGAAAGGGCCGCCGCGGCGCGGAAGCCGGGCCTGCTTCAGGAAGGCCCTCACGCTCGTTCCGCGTAGATCTTCACGGCTTCCCGCAGGATCCGGATGTTCTCGGCGACGGGCCGCTCGTTGTAGACTGCGTTTCCGGCGACCAGGATGTCGGCCCCGGCCTTTCCTGCAAGCGGCGCCGTCTGGGCGTTGATACCGCCGTCGACCTCGATGTCGAAGGCAAGGGCGCGCTCGGCGCGCATGCGGGCCGCCGCCTCGAACTTCGGCAGGACGGATTTGATGAACCGCTGGCCGCCAAACCCGGGGTTCACAGTCATGAGGAGCAGCATCTCGATGTCCGGCGCGATGACCTCCGCCTGCGCCAGGGGGGAGTGCGGGTTGAGCGCCACGCCCGCCTTCGCGCCAAGCTCGTGGATCAGCCCGACCGTGCGGTGCAGGTGCGGGCAGGCCTCGGCGTGGACCGTGATGTGGTTCGCACCCGCCTTCACGAACTGCCCGATGTACTTGTCCGGCGACTCAATCATGAGGTGGCAGTCGAACGGCAGCTTCGTGTGGGGGCGCAGCGCCTCGACCATCCGGGGCCCGATCGTGATATTGGGGACAAAGTGGCCGTCCATGATGTCGATGTGGATGAGGTCGGCCCCGCCCTTCTCGGCCGCCTCCACTGCGGCGCCGAGGGCCGCGAAGTCGGCCGAGAGAATTGACGGGGCGATCTTCATGGTCCGCGGCAACGGCCCCCCTTCCGAGTCGCCAAACGCCCCACGGGAATATAGACGAGCGGGCCGATGGCGTTCCCGTGCCCCGGATCCGGCACGAATGGCGCCGCGCGCTGCCCGTCGAGGCGCCGCCCGAGCGGTCGAACGCCTGTGCGGGGCTCAAGCTGCGCCGGCCCGCCCAAGGCGATGCCGAAGCGCTCGGAGAACTTCTCCTCGACGCCTACCGCGGCACAATCGACTACGAAGGCGAGGATCTGGCGGCGGCCACCGGCGTCGTGCGGGACTTCTTCGCAGGGAAGGAATACCCGCCGGACATCGCCGCCTCGGTGGTCGCTTGGCGGGGCCCCACGCCGGCGGCCCTCTGCATGATCGCGGAGTGGCAAGCGCGGTCGTGCCGTTTCGTCGAGTACGTCGCGACGCGGTCGGGCGAGAAGCGCCGAGGCGTGGGCCGCCTCGTGCTTGGCGAGTCGCTCCGGCGCCTGTCCCGCGCGGGCCACCCGGAGGTCCGCGCCGTGATTACTCTGGGGAACACGGCATCCGACGCGCTCTTCCGCCGCCTCGGCTTCGAGGACCTTGGGCCGCTTGGACCGCGGCCCGGCACGCCCCCTAAAGCGTGACCTCGGTGTTCACAAGCAGCGCCCGGACGGTGCCGTCGTCCTTCGTCTCCCGCACGACGCGCAGCAGCGCGACGCGCGGGTCGTTCTCCGCGATGAAGGCCATCCAGGAGATCACCTCGCGGTCCTCGGGTTTCACGCGCCGCTTGGCGCCCTGCTTCTCGAGCAGTTTGTTCGCGAAGTGGGCCATGTCGAAGTTTGAGATCCGCGCCGTGCGCGACTGGCTTCCCACGAAGTCGTTCCAGTGCTTGTCGAGCTCGCCTGCAAGCGCGCTGAGGAACATGGACTCCTTCACGGGGATGTCGCCCTTCTTGTAGACCTCGACATCCGTCCCGCGGGGGAACTGGTTCGGGTGCTCGGAGAACCCGTAGTACGCGCGCGCGGCCTTGCGGGCGACGTCGAGCTTGGCCACCCCATCCCCCCTGCGGCCAACCAAAGTCGGGGCGATAAAAGTTCGCGTGCCCTCGAAGGCCGTGCGGGCCTTCAGAAGGCTTCGTAGTTCCAGTCCTCGTCGAAGAAGGCGGCGGCCTCGGGGCCGTTCGCGTCGCCGGGCTCCAGCGAGACGACGATGCGCAAGCCGTTGTCGAATTCGAGGGCGAGCTCGCGGCCCGCCTCCACCGCGACCCGCGCGACCCGGGCCTTGAGGCAGCGCAGGAGCGCTTCGCGGAAGCGCGGGTGCTCGGGGGCAAGCTCGGCGCCGGCAACCCAAACCGCCGCCGGCGCCAGGATCTCGAGGCGGGCGGCCCCAAACTCGAAAAGGAGCCCGCCGGAGCGAGCGCCCTCGATGACCTCGACGCCCGTCACGGGCTGTCCTTGGACCCCAAGGAGGAGCGGGGCCTCCGCCGCCGGCTCGTGGCCGCCCGACACGACGCGCGTGGCCATGGGTTCACGACTCCCCGGCGCGCCGCGCGCGCCGCCGCCGGATGACCAGGGTCCCCATGAGCGCAAGCGTGACGGGAAGCGCGACCTCGCCAAACTCGGGGATCGGCTGGACGGGGGGAAGGACCGGCTCGTCGCCGCCCTCCGCCCCCGAAGGTCCCGTCGGCAAGGATTGCGCGCGCGTTCCGAGGTCGTTTGAGAGGACGTAGGGCGTCGAAAGGTCGTCGCGCGCGCCCTGCCAGTTGGTCGCGTAGGCCGTGACCGTGACGTTGCGCGCTGTGAGGTTCAAGGGCGGCAGAGGCGCCCCGACCTCTAGGGCCGATGCGCCGAAGCCCACTGGCGGCACCTGAGGAAGAAGCGTCCACGCCGGGGTGGGCAAGGTGTCCCAGCGGAAGAGCCGGGCGCCGTCCGGCAGAGGCCGGCCGTTCTTGCCGTCGACCCGCACAGCGAAGTCGTAGCCGTGGCCCCCCGTGAAGAGCCCCGTGAGCGTGTCGTTGTCGCCGTCGACCATGAGCCACAGGACATCCGCACCCGTGTTGGGCTGGGGCACGGCCGGCGTGCCTCCGCCCCCGCCCGGGGTCGAGGGCACCACGCTCGAGGATGGGAGCTTGAAGGGGAGCACGGCGCCTGCAAGGGGCGTCGAGACGAACGAGACTAGGAAGGAAGCCTGTGTGGCCGTCGCGTTGCCTTTCAGCGACGTGATGTCGATGTGGCCATCCGAAACATCGGCCGGCGGGTCGAGCGCCTCCGGCGCGGCGGCCCATTCGAGCG
>DATEUP010000181.1:0-12283 GCA_035283065.1 Thermoplasmatota archaeon
GTCGTGATGTTCGTCCCCTCTAGGAAGGTCCCCACCGTCCGCACGCCGAGGACCGGCGCCTGGGAGTCGCGTACGAGGGTGAGGGTGAGGCTGTTCGCGTTGCCCGCTTCGTCGCGGGCCTCGAGGCGCAGGGCATTCGCGCCCTCGACCAGGGGCACCTCGACACTGAACGCCCCGTTGGGGGCGAGGGCCACGGCCTCCCCGTCGATCGAGAGGGTCCGCGTGAGCGCATCGGTCACCCTGCCCTCGAGCCTCGCGGTGGCGGTGCGTAGGACCGCGCCGTTCTGGGGCGAGGTCACGCTGATCACCGGCGCGCCCGTATGCGCCCTCACGAGCAAGGCCCGGGAGACCTCGTTGCCCGCGGCGTCGCGGGCGACGAAGTTCAAGGCGTTCGTGCCCTCCAAGAGCGCGAACTCGATGTCGAAGGCCCCGTTCGTCGTCGCGACCGGCTGGTCGTTCAGTCGCAACGTGGCGCCCAACTCGACGGTCCCCGTCACGCGCACCTTGAGCGCGCCGGTGAGCAGGTCCGGCTCGGGCGTGAACACGAGGAGCCATGGGGCGGTCGTGTCCGGCACGGTGAGCTCGAACGTCCGCTCGAAGGCGTTGCCTGCGGCGTCGAGAACGTGGAGGTGGACGGCGTAGGTCCCGGGCGCGCGGAAGGTGAATCCCGTGGCCGTGCCCTCAAGCTCGACCCACTGCCCGGCGGCGCTGAAGGTCCACAAGTCGCGGCGGGTTGCGGCAAAGCCCGGGTCGTTGTCGGCGATGCCCGCCGAGCTGAACGAGACCTCCTGGTCCACCGCCGCGGTCGCGGGGACGGAAGCCTGCCCGGTGGGGGCGGTCACGTCGAGGACGACCACGTCGAGCGAGGCGACGGCAAAGAGCCCGGCCGCGTCCGCGACGCGCAGCGTGACGGTGTACGTGCCGGGCGTCTCCCACGTGAAGGTGGCGGTCTCGCTAGTCTGCGTGGAGCCTCCCGTGGGCCCTTCGAAGGTCCACGTCCAGGAAACCACGCCCACGTTGTCGGTCGCCCCCCTCCCGTCGAAGGCGGCGGGCTGGTCCTCGACCACCGACGAGGGCGGCGAAACGAGGGCGACAGGCGGTGTGGCGTCGAGGATGACCACCGTGAAGGTCTCCAAGCGGAAGTTGCCTGCCGCGTCCGTGACGCGCAGGGCGACCTCAAAGGAGCCCGGGGTGGCGAAGAGGTGCTCGGCCACCCTGCCCGCAAGCGACACGGCGGCGCCGTCGACGAAGGTCCATCGGAAAGACCCCGTGGCGGAGAAGGCCGGGTCGTTGTCCGAGGAGCCGCTCGCGTCAAAGCGGACGCGCGTGTCCTCGCTGTAGGTCTGGGGGTCGCCGCCCGAGAAGGCGGCGATCGGCGCGGTCACGTCGAGGACGGTCACGAGCACCTCGTCGGTGTCGAGGTTGCCGCCGGAATCGACGACGAGCAGCATCACGGCGAAGAGGCCCGGACTCGCGAAGGTGTACGTGACGGACGCGCCGGAAAGCCGCAGGCTCATCGGCCCGTCGCGGAAGATCCACAGGAAGGCCGTCCCCGAGGGGAAGCCCTCGCCGTTGTCCGTCGAGGCGGCGGCGTCGAAGGTCACGAGGGTGTCTTCATCCGCGCGCAGGTCGGCGCCGGCGTCCGCGATCGGAGCCGTCGTGTCCATCACGACGACGGAGTACGTGCGCGAGGCGGCGTTGCCCGCCGCGTCGTAGACGGTGAGGGTCACCTCGAAGGTGCCGGGGGAGGTCCACATGTAGCTCGAGGTGCTGCCGTAGAGCGTGGCCGAAAAGGCGCGGTCCCCGATCGTCCACGTCCAGTTCACGACCCCGACGTTGTCGGTGGACGCCCCGCCATAGAGCGCGACCTCGGTGTCCTCGTTGACGTGGCTCGCAAGCTGGAACTCCGCGAAGGGCGGCGTCACATCGAGGACGGTCACGCGGAGCGTGTCGGACCCCGCGTTGCCGTAGGCATCCGTGACGGTGAGCCTCACCCAATACGTCCCGGGCGTGCGGAAGGTGTACGTCGTTACGGTCCCGGCAAGGGAGAGCGCGCCGCCGTCCTCAAAGGTCCACCTGAATGAGGCGCCCGTGGGGAACTCCGGGTCGTTGTCGCCCGTTGCGGTGCCGTCGAACGTGACGAGGGCATCCTCCGAGACCGTCTGGTCGGGGCCGGCCCTGACAGCGGGGGCGGTCGTGTCGAGGACGAGGATCGCGAGGGTCGCCTCGCCCGCGTTGCCGGCCGCGTCGCGCGCGGTGAGCCGCACGGCGTACGTGCCTGGCGTGCTCCATGCGTGCGTCACGGACTCGCCCGAGAGCGTCACATCGCCGCCGGCGTCCTCGAGCGTCCATTCCCACTCGACGACGCCCACGTTGTCAAAGGAAGCCGAGCCGTCGAGCGTGAGGGCGTCGTTGCCGGTGGAGGCGGGGAGGTCGAAGGAGGCCGTGGGCGGCGTGATGTCGAGGACCTCGACGGTGAGGGTCTTCGAGTCCGTGTTGCCCGCCTCATCGGCGACGGTGAGCGTGACGGCGTAGGTCCCGGGGGTCGCCCACGCGTAGGACACGACCGCGCCCGAGAGGGAGGCCGTTTGGCCCGCGTCTTCGACGAGCCACTGCCACTCGACGACGCCCACGTTGTCGGTTGAGCCCGAGCCGTCGAGCGTCTGCAGGGCGTCCTCGTCGAAGGGCGAGGCGAGGTCGAAGGCCGCAACGGGCGGGGTGGCCTCGAGGGCTTCGACCCAGGCGGTCTCGGAGGCCGAGAGGCCGGCCGCGTCGGTCACCGTGAGGGTGACGGCGTACGTGCCCGGCGTTGTCCAGGTGTACGTGACCGTGGCGCCCGAAAGGTCGACGGCAAACCCGTCGTCCGCGACGACCCAGGCGTAGTCAACGACCGCGACATTGTCGAAGGAGGAGGTCCCGTCAAGCGTCTGCTCGTACCCGACCCGGAACCGGGCGGCGACTGAGGGTAGGGCGGTCGGGGGCGTCACGTCGAACACGGTGACGCTGTGGGAGCGCGTGCCGGTGTTGCCCGCCGCGTCGCCGACCGCGAGGGTTACCGTGAATGTGCCCGGCTGTTCGAACACATACGACGCGACGTCCCCCGAGAGGTAGTCGGAGACGCCCGCGCCCTCGATCAGCCACTCCCACGAGACCACGCCGACGTTGTCGTCCGAGGCGCGCCCGTCGAGCGCCTGGAGGGTGTCCTCGTCGAAGGAGGCCGAGAGCGTGAAGGCGGCCGTAGGCGGCGTGACGTCGAGCACGACGGCAGTCTGCGTGAGCGTGCCGACGTTGCCCGCGGCGTCCACGACCTTGAGCGTGACCTCGTAGGCGCGCGGCTGGTACCAGGTGTAGAGGACAGTGGCGCTGCTGAAAGTGAAAGTGCCGCCCCAGTCCTCGACATACCACGTGTACGAGACGATGCCTTGGTTGTCCGTGGAGGCCGTCCCGTCGAGCGTTTGCTCGGTGTCCTCGTCGAAGGCCGATGGGAGGGAGAAGGACGCCAGCGGAGGCGTGAGGTCGACCACGTCTGCCATGGCCGTGGCCTCGTCGGTGTTCCCGGCGAAATCCGTGACCGTGAGCGTGACGGCAAAGGTGCCAAGGGCTGTCCATTCGTAGGTGGCGGTCTCGCCGGAGAGCGTCACGGTAAACCCGTCGTCCTCTACGGTCCACGCCCAGTCCGCGATGCCGAAGTTGTCGGTCGAGCCTGACCCGTCGAGGAGCTCCGAACGGCCCTGGCCGATGGCGGCGGGCAGGTCGATGATGGCGCTCGGGGGCTCGGACGCAAGCACCGTGATGGAGCCGGAGGCCGAGCCCGTCAGCCCTGCGCCGTCGGTGACGGTGAGGGTGACCGCAAAGGTGCCCGCCGCGTTCCAGGTGAAGGTGATCGACTCGCCGGAGAGCGTCTCGGTCGAGCCTGCGTCCTCGACCGTCCAGGCGAAGTCCGCGATCCCGACGTTGTCGTAGGACGACGTTCCGTCGATGGCCTGCATCACCGTGGCCTCGGTGCCCTGCGCGAGGTCAAAGGAGGCGGTGGGCGGCGTGACGTCGAGGACTGTGACGAACACGTAGGCCCACCCCACGTTGCCCGCGGCGTCCGCCGCATACAGGGTCACCATGTAGTAGCCAGGCGTTTCCCACGTGTAGTCGACCGTGTCCCCGGTGCGCGCGCCCGTGAAGCCCGCGTCTTCGAATTCCCAATCGTAGGAGACGATGCCGACGTTGTCGGTGGACTCGGAGCCGTCGAAGGCCTGCAGGGTGTCTTCGTCGACGGTGCGGTCGCCGCTCGAGATGACTGTGTCGGGGGGCGTGACGTCAAGGACGGTGACGGTGACCGCCGCGGAGACGTTCGACGTGCCGTCGTCGACCCACAGGGTGACCGTGTACTCGCCCGGCTCGCCGAAGGTGTAGTCGGCCGACTGGCCGTCGACGATGGAGCCGTCGGGGAACTCCCAGGAAAAGGCGAGGTCGTCGCCCTCCTCGTCGTAGGCGTCACCGTAGAAGTAGGCCGTCTCGTCCTCGTTGACGGTGCGGTCTCCGCCGGGGTCGGGAACCGGCGGCTCGCCGCTTGCGCCCGCGGTGCCCGCGAGGACCGCCGCAACCGCGGAAACGACAAGGAGTGCGGTCAACGCGCAGAGCTTCTTGGGTGGGAGTGTGGCAAGTGGCATGGCAACGCCTCTTTTGCCTTCACGGGGGCGGGCGCGGGCATATACCTCAGGTGGGGTCGCCGGGGCGAGGTTTGGCGGGTAAATACTGGCGACACGCGGGCCCCCGGGGCCTTCTTTAGAAGGCGAACGTCGCAGGGAGCGGCCACAACCGCTTGGCAAGACGGCGCGAGAAACGAATATGTACGCCCTTGAACGGCCTCGAAGGGTGGGCCACGTAAGAGCGGGGCTCTTATCGCCCTTTTGTCGCAAGATAAGACTGGTGACCCCTGCGGCGCAAACGGCATGGGTCCGACGGCCCCTCGAGGCGGCATTTGGGCTCGCGATCGCCTTCGTTTTCCTTGCAGCGGTCGTGCTCTTCGCGCGTGTTCTCTTCACCGACGTCGCGCCCTTCGACGGCCGGCTGCTCGAGGCGGGCGTCACTGTGCTGGTCTTCGTGTTCTGGATCGTCCTCGGCCTCGGGATTGCCGCGATTGTGATGTGGGCGATCTTCACGGCCGTGGCGCCGGCGCTCGTTCACCAGTTCGGAAAAGGCCCGGCCGAGTGGAGTTCCTTTGCGGCCGTAAGCGAGTTGAAGCGGCGCTACGCGCGCGGCGAGATGACGAGGGAGGACTACCTCCTGAGGCTCGAGGACATTGAAAGGCGGGAGGCTCCGCCGCCGCCGGTGGCGAGGTAGAGCCCGCGCGAGCCCGCCGAGCGACTGTCGGGGCCGCCTGTCAAGCCCTTTCGCTTTGGGGCCCGCTTGGAGTTTCGAGCACCGCGGCGAGGACCCGCGCGGCGGTCAGCGCGTCGGCCATCGCGCGGTGGGGGCGGGGGTTCACGACGCCGAAAAACAGGGCGGCCTCCTTGAGGCTCGGCCACTTGAGGCTCCCGTCGGCTCGGCGGCCTAACTGTCCTGCAGCCCCCATGACCTCCGCGGCTTTCAGCATCACGTCGACCCAAGGCAGCGGGGTGGTCCAACCGAGCGGGGGCCGCGCGAGCATGGGCTTGTCGAAGTGCACGCCGAAGGCCGCGACGGCCGTGGGGCGCTCCTCGAGCGCAGCCTGGCCAAGGCGGGAAGCCGCCTCAGGGGGGGCAAGCCCTTGCGCGCGGATCTCGACGCGGGTGATTCCGTTGATGGAAAGTGCCTCGTCGGCCTCGGGCCCGAGGTACGCCTCGCCGGGGTTGACCAGGAACGACACAACTTCGCGGACGCGGGTGAGGTGGCGGCCCTCAAGGTCGATCGCCGCTGCCCCGACCTCCACGACGGCGGCATGCCGTTGGTCGAGGAGGCCCGTGGTCTCGGTGTCAAGGACGAGGATCGGGGAGGACGCGGCAGGCCCCACGGAGGCTCACCCCTCCTCGGGCGCCTTGCGCTTGCGCTTGCGAAACGAGAGCCTCGCCGTGAGTACTTTTTCGGTCGAGAACATCCGGGCGGCAAGGAAAAGGACAACGGCCACGAAGACGAGTTGCCAGACGAGCCCCAGGTACAAGACGCCGTAGTCGTGCGTGTAAAGGGCCTTGCCGGCGAGCGACGGGTACGAGAAGGGGACCGCGTAGATCACCGCCTGGACCGCGGGGGGCAGGATCTCGACCGGGGTGAACATGAGGACGATGGAGGGGAGGAACACGGGGAGGTAGACGACGCTCATGAGCGACTGGGCGCCGTAGATGTCCTTGGCGTAGGAAGCCACGAGGACGGCGAGGGCAAGTGAGGCGACGAAAGCGAGGAGGAGCGTGACGAGGAGGAGGGCGTACCCCTGCGCCTCGGGGACGAGCCCCGCGGCGGCGGCGTCGGTGGTCTGCAGGGAGCTCGTAATGCTCCCCGCGTAGGAGCTGAACCCGATGAGGGCGGCGAGCGTGCCGACGATGGAAACGGCGAACACGCCGAGGAGCTTGCCCGCGAGGATGTTCTCGCGGCGCGTGGGGAGGGTGAGCAGGACCTCGAGGGTCTTCTGCTCCTTCTCGGCGGCCACCGAGGTGGCGGCAAGTTGGGCGGACATCACGATCATGATCGAGACGACGAGGGGGAGCATGAGCGAAGCGCCGAGGACCGTGTTGATGACGATCTCGGGGGCGACGTCGCGGACGGTGCCGTGGATGATGGAGTGGGTCTGCGCGCGCGCCGGGTAGAGGGCTTCTGCGGCCGTAGCGTTCGGGAGCCCTGCGGCGGCGCGCTGTGCCGCCACGGCCTGGTTGAAGGCCGCCACGACGGCCTCGACGCGCGCGGAGCCCGCGCCCTCGGTGGGCCCGAAGTTCTTGAGCACCTGGTAGATCGAAATCGTCGCGCGGTGGCCCGCGGCGACCTCCTCGGTGAAGTTTGCCGGCAGGACGACGAGGGTGTCGAGGTCGCGCTCCACCGTCCAGTTCACGGCGGCGGAAGCTGAAGTCACCGTGGCGTTCTGGACGGAGACGTTTGTCGAGACGAGCATGAGGTAGAAGGCGTCGCCAAGGGTGCCGTTCCCGTCGGCGCCGTCCAGCGAGAGGAAGGCGACCTCCATTTCAGCAAGCTGCCGGACGGCCGCTTGCTCGCTCACGCTGATCGCAGAGCCCATGAGCGGGAAGAGGACGAGGGGGATGAGGAGCGTGCCGACGAGCACCGTGGGGTCGCGGAAGATCACGCGCAGCTCTTTCTTGAAGAGCACCACGATGTGGCTAGCCATGGTGGGCCATCCTGAGGAACACGTCCTCCAGATTCTCCGCGCCGTACTGCCGTTTGAGGTCGGCGGGGGTCCCTTCGCCGAGGATCTTGCCCTTGTCGATGAACCCGACGCGGTCGCACAGGAACTCGATCTCGAGCATGTTGTGGCTGCAGACGATCGCCGTGCCGCCCTCGTCCTTGACCATGGAGCGAATTGTGCGTCGCACGTGGTGCGCGTTGATGACGTCGAGGGCGGAGGTCGGCTCGTCGAGGATCGCAAGCCGGGGCCGCGTCATGAGCGTGCGGGCAAGAAGGAGGCGGCGCTTCATGCCGCCGGAGTACCCGGAGACCTTGTCGTCGACGCGCTCCCCGAGGTCCGCGACCTTGAGGGCGCGCTCGAGGAAGGCGGCGCGGTCGCCCTCGTAGAAGCTCGCGCAAAACTCGAGGTACTCGCGGCCCGAGAGCCGCTCGTAGGCCCCGGCGTCCTCCGGAAGGTAGGCGATGATGCGGCGCACGTCCATCGCGTCATTCACGACATCGTGGCCGAAGACGAGGGCCTGGCCTTCGGTCGGCTTGAGGAGGGTGGCGAGGATGCGGATCGTCGTGCTCTTGCCGGCGCCGTTCGGCCCGATGAGGCCGTAGATCTCGCCCGGCGGGATCGTGAGCGTGACGCCGTCGACGGCGCGGCGCCCGCCCTTGTAGACCTTGACGAGGCGGTCGAGGGCGACGGCAGCCTCGGGCATCGGGTCGGGCATTCGGCGGGGGGATAAAGGCGTTCGGGGGCGGTGGACGGGGAGTGGCGGGGAGGTCGGGCGCGCGCAGGGGTGAATCCCGCCCGACGAGGGCAACGCGCAACGATGGAGCCATTTTCAAGCGGAGTTCAAAGGGTAAGCCCCAAAGGGCTGAATAGGGCCGGGCGCATTAGTGCTGGCTGTGCGCGGTTCCCAAGAGCCCGTCGGTCTTGAGGGTAGGGCCGTGCGCGGCGGGGCCATGCCTGTCGGAGCGCTCCGCGAAAAAGCCGGGGCGTTGCCTGTTCACACGGGCGATTCAGGCCGCGACCAGCTCCGACGGCCGCCCCCCCTGCCGCCAGCCCCTACGCGGCGCGAGCTCATCCTCCGGGTGGTCTCGGAAACGTACGGAATCACCTACGTGAAGAATTCTTCGGCGGACAGGCCTCACAAACGGCGTCGGGGCCTACCACATTTCCGCCCTGCTGAGAGAAGGCCGCTTGTGGAAGGCGACCTATGAGGGCCGCCCCCACTTTTTCACGAGCCGTGGGCAGGTCGAGGGGACGATGCTCCTGACCAAGGCCGAGAGGATCGCCCTCACCCTCCCGAGCGACCATGCGGTGACGGTAAAGGGGGCGAGCGCAAGGCTCCGGATGCCCCCAAGCACGGTGCGGCGGCATCTCGCGCTTCTCCAAGCGGAGGGGCTCCTGGGTGAAACGAAGGTGGGCCGCTCGAAAAGGTACTGGATCAAGGATCCGGGAACGGCGAAACGTATCTTCAAGGCAAAGCTGACCCCCGCGCGAAAACGCTAATGGGCGCGCCCGCGGATCGCGTTCGTGCGCCGACCTGAACTTTCCATTCGCTCCACAGCGTCCATATAGGGCTTGGCTCTATGGTGTTTCACTTTCCTTCCGCCCGCACCCCCGTGGGCGAGAGATGTTGATGGGGGTGCAGTCGGGAATGGGGGTCGACTGATGCGCATGGATGGTAGACTTGGGCGAGCGCGCGTATGGTTGAACGCTGTACCCCGGTGGCAGAAGGCCGGCTTCGCGGTCCTCGCCGTGGGGATCTTGTTTGGCGCGCTGGTCGCGCAGGTCGACCAGGACCGACGGCTCGCGGGCACGAACCCGGGGCTCGACCCGCGGGTCGTGACCATCGACCTCGATTTCCTTGCGGCGGACGGAAGCGGAGCGGGCGGGTTCTACTCGCTTGGACCGCTGGGCCAGGTCGAGGTCGGGCGCGACCCATCGAAGCGTTTCATCGCCTACACAAGCGGGTTCAACTCGGTCGCGCTCGTGCCGGCGGGCACTTCCTACAGCGGCCTCGACTGGTGGAAGGGCGAGGCGGGCTCTCGACCGGCAACGGCCGACGGCGTCCACGCCCGCTTCGAGCACCTGTTCCCCTCGACGGCGGCCGACATCGTCGCCGGGATCGACGGCGTCGAGTTCACCTTGGAAATACGCTCTCGCCCCCTCGTCGGCGTCGGGGCGCTGTCCTACGACTTCTGGTTGGATGCCTCGCCGGGGCTCTTCCCCGCGCAGGCTGGCCGCCCGCTCCTCGCGAACAGCGCGGGCGTGGCGACCGTCCGGGGGTCGATCCCCATCGTGGACGGCGCCGGGCGCACGGTTTTCGTCCTGACTCCCGCGACCGCCTTCGTCGAGTTCAAGGCAGCCTCCAGTCCGGCCCTCGGCCGCTCGGTGTCCGCCTACGAAGCCGCGTTCCCGGCGCACGAGCAGGGTGAGCGCCAGTCTGTCTCCCTTGAATACCGCCTCGAGCGCGTGGGCAGCCGCACGAAGGTCTCTGTCGTCTTGCCCGCGGACCTCTTCCTCGACCCCGCGATCGAGTGGCCCGTGCGCGTCGACCCCGGCATCACGAACCCGATCGCGAACTCGTCGTACTTCGCCGACGAGACGATCCTCATGGACTCCGACCTCGTCGTGACCTCTACCGGCGCCGCGCAGTTCTCCAACGTGACCCTAGTCATGAATAGGACGGCCTCGCCGAACTACAACATCTCCGTATCTCAGGGCGGCCGGATGACGCTCCTTTCGTCGACGGTCAAGTCGAACGACTCCGCCCTTCCTTACAAGTTCACCGTAAACGGGTCGTTCACAGCGCAGGACACGCTCATCCAGCACGCCAACGACGGCCTCCAGTTGTTTGGCAACTCCTCGACGCTCTCGAACGTCACGCTCCAAAACGGGACGGGCCGAGGGCTTGTCCTCCAAGGCGGAAACGCATCGATGGCACGCGTCAACATCCCCTCCGCCGTTTCGACCGGGTTCTACGCGCAGGCCGCCAACGTGGAGGCCCAGTTCCTCAACGTGACGGCGGCCGGCGGGGAAGGCCTTTACCTAAACCGGACCACGGGCAACGTGACCTGGTCCCATGTGCTCAACGCGACCTTAAACGGCGCAATGGTCGTCAACGCGTCCCGCGTGAACATCACAAACAGCGAGTTCGCCGGGTCAGGCAGGAACGGCATTCTTGTGATCGGGGGCTCCCCGTCCATCGAGAACTCAACCATCACGTCGAACAACTGGTCGGGCGCCGCGCTCTTCGATGACCACTCCGCGTACCTCTACGGGAACCTGGTCGCCGGCAACAACTGGTCGGGCATCGAGACGCGCCTGAACTCGACGGCCGACCTCTACGCAAACTCGATCGAAGGCAACGCGAAAGCCGGCGTCCGCGTCGTCGCATCAGACCCCAACATCGAGAGGAACACGATCCGCGGAAGCGAGATCGGTGTCTGGCTGGAGGGCGCCCACAATCCGGGAGCAAAACCGGGTGCGACTGAGGGCACCGAGGATGGGTACTCCTACCTGATGGCCGCGTCCAGCGAGTTGGCGGACGGCGCAAGGGTCATCCTCGTGGCAGGCGTTTCGATCGCCCACCAAGGCCCTTCGACACAGGCGGACGTGCCGCCTGGAACCATCCAGTTCTCGCTTCTGGTGACCAACACGGACAACGCGCCGCCTCCGGTCCCCATCGACCTCTCGATCGATGACGACGAGTCGAACTGGGCATCGCTCGATACGACAAGCGTTCTCCTCGCAGGCGGCCAGAGCCAGACCGTGACCCTCACGATCCAAGTCCCTTCCGACGCGCAGGCGGGGACGACCTACAGCGTCTTGGTGTGGGCGAATGAATCCGTCCCGCCCTTTCCGCAGGCTTCGGTGTGGGCGTACGTTGACCTTCAATCCGCGACGGCGCTCCAGGTGACAAACATCCAGACGGGAAACCAGACGACTGTCGGGCTCAGCGCCATTTTGACCTCCGGCGGCGCGCCTCTCGGCGGCAAGACGGTGGCCTTCAAGCTCGACGGGAACTGGATCGGGGAGGCCGCGACGGACCAGGGCGGCCTTGCGCTCCTTCAGTACACCGTCTCGCAGCCGCCGCTCAGTCAAGTCCTGCTGGTGTACTTCAATGGCACGCAGTACTACGAGGCCTCCTCGGGCTCGGGGTACGTGAACATCACGTGGACGGCGACCTACCTCGAGGTCGGAAACACCACGGGCCGGTGGGGCGACACGACGGAGCTTCGCGCGCGCCTCGTGGCTTCGCCAGGCGGCGGGTTCGTGATGGCCCGCAAGGTCTACTTCTCCGTGAACGGCACCCTCGTCGGGACCGCCTACACGGACCGGCTGGGCAACGCGAGCCTGTTCTTCAACGATACGGTCGAGCCCTCGACGGTCGCGTGGAACGCGTCGTTCGACGGCGACCCGTACGCGGGGGACTCCTCCAACGCCTCGAACTTCACGAGCTACAAGGACCTCACGCAGTTCGAGGGGCCTTCCTTCACGATACGCCAGGGGGAGACCGCGAATCACGCGCTGCGGCTCACCGACGACGAAGGCTACTGGCTCGCGTCCCGCACCGTCCACGTCAAGCGCGGCTCGACCTCGCTCGCCGATGTGACGACCGATGCCAGCGGGTACGCCACGTACGCGGACACGGGCGCCCAGAGCCTTACCGAAGGCGGCTACTCGATGACCTATGTGTTCGATGGGGACGACCACTACTACACGGTGACGCACTACCTGACGCTCACGGTGCGCAAGTGGGTGAGCCACTTCAACGCGACCGACCAGTCGGAATACTACGGCGACGGCGGGGTGCTGCGAGCGCAGATGCTCGACGAAGACAACGGCTCACTCGCGAACAAGAGCGTCAGTGTCTACCTCGGCGTGACCTTGCTTGGGACAGTCACCACCAACGAGACGGGGTGGGCTTCGTACACGGACACGGCGGTGCGCGCCGCCAGGAACTAC
>DATEUP010000182.1:0-6907 GCA_035283065.1 Thermoplasmatota archaeon
GTGAAAGCCGCCACGACCGCAGCCGCTGCCACGAGAAGCCCGATGGCCACCTCACGCGCACCGAGCCCGGCGGGCTCGCTCACGGTCACGGTAATCGTCTTGGTCGCCGTGTTGTTGCCCTCGTCCCGAACGCCCACGGTCACGGCGTACGAGCCGGGCTGCCTGAACGTGTACTCGGCCTGCCTTCCCGAGAGGACCACTCGCTCGCCCGCCACGACAAAAGACCACGAGAAATTCCCCGTCGTGTTGAAGGCCGGGTCGTTGTCCGAGGCAAGCGCGCCCGAGAAGGAGACGGCCGACGAGGTCTGCGCCGTGAGGTCGCCAAGCAGCGAGAGGTCCGGCGCCGTCGTGTCGAGCACCTGCACCTCGAAGGACGAGGTCGCGTTCGTCCCCGTTCGGTCGCGCACCGTCACGGTCCCCGTAAACGTGCCGGGTGTCGCGAAGGTCGCGTTGGCCACGGCCCCCATCAGTGTGACGAGCCCATCGACCGAGGGGAGCCTCCACTCGACCGTTGCGGTCCCATTCGCGCGCGGGTCGCTCGAGAGGAAGCCGACTTGGAAGGTGGCGGGCAGGTCCTCGGGCGCCAGGACAGGCGAAACGCCCTGAAGGTCAAGGGTCGCGCGCTCCTCGACGGCAACCACGCTGTTTCCCGCCGTCACGTTCACGCTCTGGCGCACACCCGAGCTCCAGAGAAGCTCGAGCCGCCAGGGGGCGGCGACCGAGGGCGCGGGCCCGGGCAGGGCAAAGAGCAATTCGTTCGGCTGCTGGCTTCCGCGCGCGCCGACGCCGCCCACCTGCTGGACGGGCCCTTCGCTTGCTCCAGGGGCAACGAGGCGCACCTGGGCCCCTTGCCCGTCGCGCGGCGACGCGGTGCCTTGGAGGCGCACCTTGAGCCAAAGGCCGCCCGACCCATTGTTGAGGAAAAGCGAGCCCGGCCGGTCGGCGTTCGCCGTGACGAGGTCCGCCCGCCCGTCCCCGTCAAGGTCCCCGGAGGCCGCGCCCATCGTGCGGTTGTTCCCGGTCGCAACGCCGGAGGGGGCCGTGACGTCGGCAAACCCCGCGGGGCCGCGGTTCGACCAAAGGAAGGAAGGCGCGAAGGTGTGGAACGTCGTCGTGCGCCCGCCCCCTACGAAAAGGTCGAGCCGGCCGTCGAGGTCGAAGTCAAGGGGGACCGGCACGGTCCCGGGAAGCTCCTCGTCGAGCCCGAGGACCGGCGCAATGTCGGTGAAGGTCCCGTCGCCGTTGTTTCGCCACACGAAATCGACCCACCGGTTCGCCTGGAGGATGTCGAGCCACCCGTCGCCGTCGATGTCCGCGACCTGGACCCCCCGGGCCGACCCGACCCGCTGGAGGCCCGCCTCTGCGGTCACCACGGTGAATGAGCCCCCGGCCTCGCTCCGGTAGAGCACCGAGGAGCCGAACTGCTCTGCGGCGAAGAGGTCGAGGTCCCCGTCGCGGTCGAAGTCGGCCCAAGCCACGCCTGAGGTGAACCCCGCGCCTTGCGGCGAGTCCCCGGCAAGGGGGGTGGCGTTCTCGCCGCCGAGGAAGACGAGTTCCTGCTTGGCCCCCGCTCGAGCGGTCGCGCCTCCCGAGACCCCCATCGCCGACGTGACGTCCGTGAACGTGCCGTCGCGGTTGTTCCGGTAGAGGGTGTTCGACTCGTTGCGCACGAGCCACCCAAGGACCCACCCGCCGTTCCCGACGTAGAGGTCGAGCCAGCCGTCGCCGTCGAAGTCGCCCCAAGCGGCCGAGGTCCCGTGTCCGGTCTCCCCCACTCCGGCCGCCTGGGTAACGTCGGAGAAGGTCCCGTCGCCGTTGTTGCGGTAGAGCACGTCGGGAAGGCCGGCCCAAAGGAGCGTCTGGTCGCGCCCGTAGCCCTGGTAGACGAGGAAGAGGTCGCCGTCGCCGTCGTTGTCGAAGTCGCCCCACGAGGCGGCCGTGGCGCCCCCGGACGCAAGGCCCGCGACGGCTGTTACATCCGTGAACTGGCCGGATGCCTCCTGCCTGAAGAGCCGGTTCGGGCCGGTGGCCGACGCCTCGACCTCGCCGCGCGTGGCGCCCCCCGCGACGAAGATGTCGAGCCGGCCGTCCCCGTTGAAGTCCGCAAGCGCGACCCCCGGGCCGCTGGAGTCCGAAAGGGAAAACGGGAAGGCGCCCTGGCTGTAGCCGCGCGACGCCGCCGCGTCGGCAAAGCCCACCGTCGGCAGGCTCACGACGAAGCGCTCGACGTGCGGGGCCGCCGTGTCGACGGCGCGCGTCTCGCTCCACTCGAAGTACTTCGCCGAGACCTGCGTGAGGCTAGTCGTCGGCGTCGTGCTGCCCAAGTACGTGCGGGCGATCGCGCGCAGGCGGTTGGAAAGCGGGCGGTCGTCGAAGTCCATCGCGCGGTCCGTGCGGGGGTCGGCCCCCCCGTAGCCGGGGGACGCATAGATGGTCGCGCCCCCGTCTTGCATCCGCAGGTCGGCGCCGCGGATGGGCTTGCCTGTTGCGTCTTCGACGAGCACTTCGATGGCGGTGCGCACGACGAGCGAGCTGTCGGGCGACACGGCAAGCCCCGTGAATTCGATGCCGAGCGCGTCAAGGCGCGTCTCGTTGGCAAGCTGCAGGTCCGCGCCCGCACCGCCCGACCCGTTCACGCGCAGGCCCTCGATGGATAGCCCGGCGACGCGCTCGAACACGACCGCGCTGTCGCGCCCCACGAAGTCCGAGTCGCAGATTGCCCCCACCGCGCTCTCGAGGAAGAGCCCCCGGAGGCGCGCGCCCGCGGCGGGGACGCCGGCGTTCTCGATACGCGAGCTTTGGAAGTAGAAGTCCGCACCCGTCCGGACCTCGATGTGGTAGTGGGAGTCGAGCGGCCCCCCGTCATCCGTGTCCCCGGGCGCGTCCGTGATGAGGCTGCCTCGAAGGACGCGAAGCGCGCCGCCCGGTTCGACAACGAGCCTTGCGTCCGTGCCATTCAGGATCATGGTCGCGTGGTCGAGGGTGAGCGTGCCGCCCGCGGCGACCGTGATGTTCCCCTCGACCGTGAGGTGCGAGCCTTGGTAGAGGACGCGTCCGTAGAGCGTGGGGGCGACCAGAAGGGGCACGTCGAGCGAGGCGATCGTGGCCGGAAGGTAGGCCCTCAGCTCGACGAAGTCCGTCTCGATGAAGGTCGTGGGGTTTGGCGGGCCGCCGGGCCGGCCGACGTTCCCGAGGTCGACGAACGGGCCCTCCTCGGACGCGACGAGGAACACGGCCGTCGAGCTCCCCACATGGTCGGAGACGTTCACGCGGACCTCGCCGGCTTCCGCGCGGTCGACCGGGACCTCGAACGTGAGGTTTGAAAGGAGGTCCCAACGCGAGTCGGCGAAGTTGTAGGCGAGGATGTACGTGTTCTCGCCCGGCTTGAACGCGCCGTACCCTTCCCACGAAAACACGAGCGCGGAGGCCCCGGCGACGGCGCCGGCCACGAAGAAGACGAACGCCTGCCACTCGAACTCGCCCTCGCGGTCCGACTCGTCGGTGTGCCACCGGTTCTCGTCGGAGGCCGCAAGGTCGAGGACTTCGAAGGGCGCTGCAAGCGCGCCAAGCGAGGAAGGCTGGGCATCCTGCGGCAGGGCGGACCCGTTGCCCTTGTACGCCTCGATCGTCGCGTTGGCGGCACTGTAGACGAAGGGCACGATGTACGGATTCACGACCTCGGGGCCGGGGCGCAGGGGCGGCGCCGGACAGGCCGCCGATCCAAGCGTGGGGCCAAGGACAAGGGCCGCGGCAAGCAGCGCGAGGAGGCGCGGGGCCCTCGCGCGGCGCCAGGGTTTCGAGATGGTCATTGCCCCCAACCGCCTTACCGCTCGGCGGCTACCTCGTTTCCCCTTGAATAACGTGGCGAGCGCGTGTTCGCTCCGCCGCCCTTGCGCCCACCCGCCGCCTGGCGCCGCCCCAAATCCCTAAATACCGTCACCCCTGGATCGAACACGGTTTGCCTGGATGGCCAAAGACGAGGGGGGCCGGACGCGGGCGCGCCGACGATCGATCGCCTGGGGCGCGCTCGCCTCCGGGCTCCTGCTTACGGGCCATTGGAGCCCCGCGGTCACCGGGGCTCCCACGACCGGCCCCGATCTGGTCCTCGGCAGTAGCGAGACGCGTGAGTACATCGGCGCAAGCCTGGCGGTCGACGGGAACGTGACGGTGGGCCCCGGCGCGTCGCTGCTCTTGCACTCGACGTCCTTAAGCCTCTCAAGCGCGGGCGCGTCCGTCGTCCTCGGGCCGCTTGCCACGCTCGCGCTCCTCAACGGCTCCCGGCTCGCGGGGGCCTTCCCCTTCGCGGTGCGCTTGGGCGCGGGGTCACGCCTCGCCCTGGACCGCTCGGCGATCGACGGCGCGGCGGTTTTCGAGGTGCAGGACGGCCAAGTCCGCCTCAACCTCTCGACGGTCGAAAACGGCGGGCCGCTCACGTTGCTCGGCGCTTCGGACCTCCTCGCGGCAAACTCCTCCTTCGCCAACCTCGTGCCCGTCGCGCTCGAGCTGCGCGATAACGCGTTGGCCGAGGTGCGAGGCCTTGCCGCCCCCGCCTACACGGTGGGCCCCTCGAGCCGGCTCGTCCTTTCCACGTACGCCTCCGTCGAGGTCCGGGACGCCTCGGGCAAGGCTCTGGCCTCCGCAGAGTGGGCCGTCGAATCGAACGGGACGACGCTTGGCGGCACCGCGGCGTTCGGGGGGACGGCGCCAACGACCCGGGTCAACCACCGCGGCTTTGCGGAGCCCCAGTGGGTCGCGGTCCCGCAGCTCATCGACGAAGGGGGATCCTTGTCGCACCCCTTTGCTGGGGCGCAGGCCTCCTACGGGTCCTGGAACGGCGCGGCCGCCGTCAATACGTCCGGGGTCTCGACGGCGCTCTTTGTCGCCACCCCCCCGGGCGCCGCCCTCGAAGACGCATCGCTCGCGGCCGGCCTCGACGCGGGGCGCGGCTGGATGGCGGGCGACCCCACCCTTTCGCAGGGCCCGGGCGCGGCCTGGGGCGACTTCGACGGCGACGGGGCGGTCGACGTGGCCGTGACGGCCGCGCCCGAGGCCGAAGCTCTGGCGCTCGCCGCGCGCGGCCTGCGCCCGGAAGACGCCCCCGCGCCCCTGCTGTTCCTCGGGCGCGGGGACGGGACCTTCGCCCCGGCAAACGGGACGGGGCTCGAGTCGGCCCGCGGCGCGACGGGCCTTGCGGCCGCGGACTTCGACAATGACGGGGACAGCGACCTCTTCGTCGCGCGCTATGGCGTCGCCGGCTGGCTCTCCCTTTCAAGCACCGAGGGCGAATACGTCTATCATGAAGGCCAGGGCCTCGGCGGGCTCCTTATGCGCAACGACGGCCGCGCGAAGTTCACGGATGTGACGGGCCCCTCCGGCATCGCGCTCGACGGCCGGCACACCGTCGGGGGCGCTTGGGGGGACTTTGACCGGGACGGCTGCATCGACCTGTTTGCCCTGAACATGGGCGAGATCCTCTTCCCGCCTCCCGCCCCCTCCGGGTCGAGCGCGGCCGGTTTTGCCGACAACCTGATCCGAAACGAGTCGGACAGCCTCTGGCGGAACAACTGCGACGGGACGTTTTCCGATGTCACGGAGTCGGCGGGCCGCGTGACGGCGGGAGGCGAGCCCGGAGGACGGGGCGCGCTCCAGCGGCTCGTCCGCGTCCCCGAGGAGGAGTACTTCGTCGGCAACCTGAGCGGGCTCTCGGAGGAGGGCTCGGGGATCTCCTACGCCGCGCTCTGGATCGACATCGAAGGCGACGGCGACCTCGACCTTATCGTCGCCGACGACTTCGGCGCCTCGCCCCTTTACCTCAACCGCGGCGACGGGACCTTCGCGCTCGGGACACGAGCGGCCGGGCTCCTCAAGGTCGGCTCGGCGATGAGCTTCACGCCCGCGGACTTCGACCGCGACGGCGACCTCGACATCTTCCAGACGAACTTCAACCGCGACTTCCTCTGGGTGAGCAACGGCGACGGGACCTTCGAGGAGCGTGCGGACGCCTGGGGCATCCCCGAAGTCGCCGTCGGTTGGGGGGCGCGCGCGGAAGACCTTGACCTCGACGGCTTCCCGGACCTCGCGGTGGCAACGGGCGCGATGTCGATGGGCCTCAAGGCCTCCGAGCGGTCGGTCCTCTACCTCAACGACGGGGGGCGCCGCTTCGTGGACGTCTCGGCGCCCTCGGGCTTCGACGGGCCGGGGATCGGGATCTCGCTCACGTCGGCCGACGCCAACCGGGACGGTCGCGCCGACCTCCTCCTCGGGCGCGTGAACGAAAGCAACTCGTTCTTCCTCAACCGCGAGCCCGGTGGGGGCTCCGTGCGGCTCGCCCTGCGGGGCACGACCTCCCCCACCTTCGGCGAGGGGGCGCAGGTCACCGCGACGGTCGGCGGAAGGCCGCTCCGGTCGGCGTTCGCGCCGGGCGGCGAGTACGCCTCCTCGAGCGAGCCGCTCCTGATCCTCGGCCTCGGCGGTGCGCCGCGCGCGGAGCGCGTGACGGTGTGGTGGCCGTCAGGGGCCGTTCAGGCGCTTGGCGACCTGCCCGCGGGGGCTTTCGCGACGGCGGTGGAACCGGCCTGGCCGCTCGCGGACGCCGGCCCGGACCGGACGGTCGCCCTTGGCGGGAACGGCTCGCTCAAAGGGCGCGTACTCGGACTGCCGGCAGGGTCCTTCGCGCTATCCTGGGCAATCGAGGGTGGGGCCGACTCGCCCTTGCGACTTGCCGATGGCGCCGACCTCCCGCCGCTCGTGCCCGGGGTCCACCTTGCGGTCCTGGAAGTGCGGGGGCGCTACGGAGACCTCCTTGCCTCGGACGCCGCGCGGGTCACGGTGCTCGACCTGGCCGCGCCGACGGCCGCTGCACGGTTGGCTTCGGTCGACGGGGGTCGGAGGGTCGTTGAGCTCTCAG
>DATEUP010000183.1:0-4467 GCA_035283065.1 Thermoplasmatota archaeon
GAGCGCCGCTCTTGGCGATCATCTCGAAGACCTGGCGGGAGCCCGGCGTCAGCGTGAGGTCGACGCGGGGGGCGACCTTCTTGCCCTCGAGGACCTCGGCGACCGTCGAGAGGTCCATCCACGAGGAGTTCGTGCACGACCCCACGCAGACCTGCGCGAGGAGCGTCCCCTCGACCTGGGAGACGGGCTTCACGTTGTCGGGGGACGAGGGGCACGCGACGAGGGGCTCGAGCTTGTCGAGGTCGATCACGACGGTCTCGTCGTAAGCGGCGGTCGGGTCGGCGCGCATCGCCCGGTAGGCCGACTCGCGCCCCTGGGCCTTGAGGTAGCGCTTCGTTTGCTCGTCGGAAGGGAAGATCGAGGTCGTGGCGCCCATCTCCGCGCCCATGTTGGCGATCGTCGAACGGTCGGGGACGGCGAGCGACTTCACGCCCTCCCCGCGGTACTCGATGATGCGGCCGACGCCGCCCTTCACGCTGAGGCGGCGCAGCATCTCGAGGATCACGTCCTTCGAGGAGACCCAGGGCTGGAGCGCGCCCTTGAGCTCGACGCCGACGACCTTGGGGCACTCCATGAAGAACGCGCCGCCGCCCATCGCGACCGCGACGTCGAGCCCGCCGGCGCCGATCGCGAGCATCCCGGCGCCCCCGCATGTCGGCGTGTGGGAGTCGGAGCCGAGAAGGGTCTTGCCGGGCGCCGCGAAGCGCTCGAGGTGCACCTGGTGGCAGATCCCGTTGCCGGGCTTCGAGAAGAAGACGCCGTGCTTTGCGGCAACGGTCCGGAGGTAGACGTGGTCGTCGGCGTTCTCGAAACCGGTCTGGAGCATGTTGTGGTCGACGTAGGAGACCGAACGCTCGGTGCGCACGGCGGGCAGGCCCATGGCCTCGAACTGGAGGTAGGCCATGGTGCCCGTGGCGTCCTGCGTGAGCGTCTGGTCGACCTTGATGCCGATTTCCTCTCCGGCCTCGAGATTCCCAGAAACGAGGTGGTCGCGGAGGATCTTATGCGTGAGCGAGAGGCCCATGAGTGAACACCGCCCGTCGGATGGCCCTGAAAGACCCCCCTGCGAGCATAAAGGTCGTGGCTATACTTCCAGGGGGCGCCCTGGAACGTTCCCGCGAGGGGCCAGCAAGGGCGCGCCGCCAAGGAAGGGGGCGATGGCCTGCGCGGGCAAGCGGGAGGGACCTTGCCATGGGTTCCTTTTTTAATCTAGGTTAGCCTAAATCCGCCGGGGCCCGCGTGAACCAACTCTTCTGGCACCTCCTTGCCGGCACGCGCGGGGGGTCGAACCGCCTGCGCATCCTCGATGAGATCTTACAGGAGCCCCTGAACGCGCAGCAGCTCGCCGACCGGCTCGGCGTCGACTACCGCACGGTGAGGCACCACATCGGCGTCCTCTCGGCAAACGGCCTCCTGTCGAGGAGGGAGGGCGACGGCTACGGCGCGCGCCTCTACGCCTCGGGCCTCGTCGTTTCGAACCTCGGGACGCTGGAGGAGATCCACGCACACATGCGGAAGGGTGGGGGGCGCGTCGGCGTGCCCCCGCGCAGGCGCCCCCACACGGCGGGGGTCGACTAGGTTGGACCCCATGATGATGTACCTCACGGTGACCGTCGCGCTCGTTGATGCGGCTCTGGCCGGCGTGCTGCTCATGGTCTACGGTCGGGCATACTCGAGGGTCCGCGCTCCCTTCACCCTCGGGCTCGTGATGTTTGCGGGGTTTTTCCTCGCGCAGAACCTGCTCGCCGCCTACGGCTACCTCGTGCTCATGGTGTTCTTGCCGGACAACGTCCAGCCGATCATGCTTGCGATCATGCTCCTGGAAGCGTTCGCCCTAGGCGTGATGGCGTACGGGGCCGCGGCCGTCGGCTCTCGCCAGTCGAAACCCGATACCTCCAAGCAGCCGTCCATCCGCCAGGCGGCGACCCGGCCGGGCGCGGCGGTCCGCCTGCCGGGCGGCAAGAGCCCTTAGAGGGGGCACGAGGGCCCTTGGGCCTGCCTCGGCCTTCCGCTCTCGGGCGTCGGCGCGAGGGGCGTGAACCGGGAAAACAAACCGGCGCCCCGAGCCCGCGCCGACCCCCACCCCAGACTCTTTAATCGCGCGGCGATTTCGCCCTCACCCGCGATGCGGCGCGAAAGCCCGCGACCGCCACGGGCCCGTAGTCTAGCTTGGACAGGACAGGAGCCTCCGGAGCTTCAGACGGGGGTTCGAATCCCCCCGGGCCCGCTCAACTTCCATCAAGATGGCCGAGGGTCCGGGAACCAAGGCAGGGCCTTTCGAAAAATGCGGCCCCGCCTCACGCGGCGGCGATCCCGACGAGGTGCTCAAGGCGCGCGCTTTCGATGGAGTGGCGCCGAGCGGCGTCATTCCAGTCGTGGACCACGTCCGATTCCACCTTCGCGCCGTGGAGGCGCGCCTTCGCTAAGGAGGCCCCGCGACCGCCCGCAACATGATCGTGCTTTCGATCGCCATGAGGCTCTCGCAAACGGTGGCTTTCGAGACGTTCAGCTCGCGCGCAAGGTCGCTCAAAGTCGTCCGGCGGGGGTAGCCGTAGTACCCGCTTGCAACCGCGTGTTCGAGCACCTGGCGCTGGCGGCTGGTCAGCCCCTCACCGTCACGGTAGTCTCCCGCATAGAGCACCCGGACACCGAGGCCCTCACGTTCGAAGACTGCCACGAATTTGGTGATTTCGCGTTCCTGGCCCAGAATGAGCCACCGGTGGCTGCCCAAGGTGAGGTCGTAGGGCATGGAGGGCACGACACCCGACTCGTGCACGGCCTTGGGGAGCGCGCAGCCTCGGAGGGTGAGCTTGAGGGTGAGCGACCGTTCCCGGCGGTCGAGGAGCTCGCATGCCTCGACTCGCGGGTTTGTGCCGATGAGCGCGAGCGCTTCCTGCGCCTCGGCGCCCTGCAGGGTCACGACCTCCAAACTACGCCCCTCGCCGAGGGGAAAGTGGTTGTGGACGCAGATGCGAAGGCCCGGGAACCTCGTGCTCGTCTCGAAGCACCACGCACCCCTAGGGGTCTGGACTTCGAGGATGACGACACGCATCGGTTCCCAAAGGAGCTGGCCTGCGGCCTTTATGCTTGGGTAAATACCGGTAAAAGCGCGCATTCCGAACAGGTAAGGGGCAAGTCCAAGCCTGCAACTTCCATGGTGGTTTCGGTGTAACGATGGTCGGTGTGCGATCGATGTCGGCCCAAGAACCAGCCAAGGGGAGTTTGATTACCGCTACGGTGCCCGGGCAAGCCAAGCCTGCGAAGACCTTCGCCTACCTCGTCCTCGGGCTGCTCGTCGGGGGCGGCGCCATGTCGGGGCTGCTCTCGCTCTCGCCGGCCTTCGTGGGGGAGTCCCAAACGGTCGCGAGGGAGGTGAGCTACACGCTGACGGTCAAAGAGATCAACGTCACGCAAGGGGGCAAGACCTGGCAGGAGTGGACCTATGACGGCGTCGTCCCGGGGCCGACGCTCACGGCGACCGTGGGTGATGTCCTCAAGGTCCGGGTCGTGAACCAGGGGACGCACATCCACAGCTTCCACACGCACCTCACGGTGTACGACTTCGAGATGGACGGGAGCCAGGCGAATGTAATCGCGAACAACGGCTCGGGGAGCATGATCGCGCCTGGCGGCGAGTACACGTACGTCTTCCCGATCACGGAGGCCGGGATCTTCTACTACCACTGCCACTCGTCGGACGGCGCGATGATCTCCATGCACATCCGGATGGGCCTCTACGGGGCCATCGTGATCCAGGACCCCAACGCCCAGAAGCTGCGCGACGAGGTGATCTTCTACGGCGAGGCGATGCCGGGCGCGCCGGCGCCCTATGTCATCAACAACCGCGGGATCCCCGGCGGCGAGATGACGCTCGAGGAGATCTTCCACGACGGGGGTTTTGACGCCGTGGCGGCGCAGCTCAACGTGAGCGTGACGGCGTTCAACTTCAGGGTGGGGGAGACCGTGCGCCTGCACATCATCAACATCGGCGACCAGGCGCACACGCACCACCAGCACGGCTCCTCGCACCGCTCGACGGCCCTCGGGGGGCGCGAGTGGCCCGCGAATGTGCTCCCGCTGCTGCCGGGCACCGCGGACACGCTCGAGGTTACGTTCCTGAAGCCCGGGCTCTGGCTCTTCCACTGCCATGTCGTGGGACACGCGGACCTTGGCATGATCGGGCTCTTCATCGTCACGTGAAGGGTGGGGGCGGCGTGGGCCCCAACGGCCCTTTACGAAACGAGCGAGGTAAGCGCCGGCCCGATGAGGATGAGCGCGGCGAGCCGGAGGAGGTCTGCCACGATCCCGACGCGCAGCATGTCGATGATGCGGATGTGCCCCGTGCTGTGGACGATCGCCATGGGGGGCGTCGTGGACGGAATCGCACTGGAGATCGAGCAGGCGAGGGCCGCCGCGACGATGGGTCCGACCGGGCTCACGCCGGCCCCGATGGCCAAGCTCGCGGCG
>DATEUP010000184.1:0-10308 GCA_035283065.1 Thermoplasmatota archaeon
CACCGCGGTCGCCGCGGGCATCTTCCACTCGCTAACGCACATGGTCATGAAGTCCGGCGCGTTCATCCTCGTCGGCCTCTTCGTCGCCCTCCAGGTCGGCGAGGACATCGAGGACCTGCGAGGCCTTCGCACGCGCGCCCCCTTCACGACCTTCGCGCTCATCGTCCTCATGCTCTCGCTCGTCGGCTTCCCGCTGCTTGCGGGCTTCTGGTCGAAGTACTACATCGCGCTTGCCGGGATCGAGGCGGGCGGCTACTACTGGTGGCTCGTGGCGGCGCTCCTCCTCAACTCCGCCTATTCCTTGTACTACTACGCGCGCGTGATCCGCGTCGCCTGGTTCGAGGAGGCCCCCAAGGGGGCCCCCGAACTCCACGAGCCCTGGCACCTCAAGCTCGCGCTCATCCTCGTCGTCGGCTTCGTGCTCCTCGTCGGGCTCTTCCCCGAGCCCTTCTTCGTGCTCTCGCAGGCCGCGGCGCAGGCCCTTTTCTGAAGGGGTGGCGCCGGCGCCTTTTCCTTAACACTTCGCGCGTCGCTTTCATTAGCCCGCGCGACGCTCTTGGCGCGCTCTAGGGAGGCGCGACCTTGGCAGGGGACTTTAGCGGGATCGAGTTCACCGAAGAAGAGAAGATGCTGCGCCAGATGGTGCGCGAGTTTGCCGAAAAGGAAGTGGCCCCGCGCGCCGAGCACATCGACAAAACCGCCGAGTTCCCCTGGGAAAACGTGAACCGGATGAAGGAGCTCGGCCTCCTCGGCGTCCCCGTCCCCCAAGAGTACGGCGGCGCGGGCCTCGGGCGCGTGGGCTACTGCATCGTCGTCGAGGAGCTTGGCCGCGCGTGCAACTCGACGGCCAACGCGTTTGGCGCCCACGCGTCGCTCTGCGAGTCGCCGATCACCTACTGGGGCTCCGACGACCTCAAGAGCCGCTACCTGCCCAAGCTCGCGAAAGGCGAGCTCCTCGGCGCCTTTGCGCTCACCGAGCCGAACGCCGGGTCCGACGCCGCGGCCCTCGAGACGACGGCGGTGAAGGAGGGCCGCGACTGGGTCCTCAACGGTACGAAGGTCTTCATCACGAACGGCTCGGTCGCCGACGTTGTCGTCGTCTTTGCGGCCAACGACAAGAAGCGCGGCTCCCACGGCGGGATCACGGCGTTCCTCGTCGACGCGAAGGCTGCCGGTTTCAAGGCCGGCAAGAAGGACGACAAGATGGGCATCCGCGGCTCGGACACTGTGCCGCTCTTCTTCGAGAACGTCCACGTGCCCGAGGAGAACGTCATCGGCAAGGTCGGCGAGGGGTTCAAAGTCGCCATGTCCACACTCGACTCCGGGCGCTGCGGGCTCGGCGCAGGCTGCATGGGTGCGGCGAGCCGATGCCTCGAGCTTGGCCTCGAATACGCCAAGACCCGCCAGCAGTTCGGCCAGCCGATCGTCATGTTCGAGGCGATCCAGTTCATGCTGGCCGAAATGGCGGAGATGGTCTACACGGGCCGGCTCCTCGCGTACCAGGTCGCGCGCCGGATGGACAAGGGCGAGCGCGTCACGATGGAAAGCGCGATCGTGAAGACCTACTGCTCCGAGGCCGGGATGAAGTGCGCGGACCTCGCGGTCCAGATCCACGGCGGCACGGGGTTCATGGCCGAGTACCCCGTCCAGCGGCTCTACCGCGACGCCCGCGTTACGAAGATCTACGAGGGGACGAACGAGATCCAGCGGCTCATCATCGCGAGGGAACTCTTGAAGAGGTTTCCGTAGCCAGTCTCCTCATCGCGACCGTTTGAGCCGCCCCAGAATCCCCGAGGGAGGTGGCCCACTCTTGGCGGGCGCCGCGATTCCGAGCCGTTCCCGTTCCTCTTCCAGTTTTGCATACTGCTCGGCAATATAGACCTCGAGCGCGGCTGTCTCTCGATGGCGTTGGTCGAGTTCGCGCCGCAGCTTCTCAATCTCGTCGCGCTCCGCGCGCGCAGCGACGAGTTCCTTCTTCAATTCCTCGATCTCTTTGTCCTTCGCCTTAAGCTCGCGCTGGTAGTGGAAAAAGGAACCTTCGGGCACGCTTACCACCCGATGATCCCACGAAGCACATTTGTAACTATTGCGGCATCTCGAAGCCCGGCTCCCGGTTGCCAACTACCCTCGACACGCAATCTCCGCAAGGCCGAGAGGGGGTTATTGGCCCCTCTTGCGCCCGAAAGGCGAGCGCCGCGGCCCCCTCGCTTTTTCCAGTTCCTCGGTGCGCTTCTCGTAGGCAATCCTCTGAATGGCGACCGTGTTTCGCATTTTCACTACGAAGTCCGCCTTCACGTTCTCAAGTTCTGCCCCCTGGTCCGCAAGCTGGTGGCGCAGGCGCACGATCTCGTCGTCCCACGCCGCGATGCGTCGGCGAAGTTCCTCCCCTTTGGGGCTCTTGCTTAGGCTTTCCAGCGTCAGGCCCTCGATGGCGCGCAAACGGCGCACTTCGTTGTCCAGCGCCCCGCAGCGCTCGACGAGTTCCTTGATCTTCTCATCACGCTCGACGATGAGCGTCTGCATCTCGGGCAACTCGTTCATGGCATTCGTGAACGCCTCGTCGCCCTCCTGCCGCCCGAGTTCCCGATCCTCCTTGAGCCGATGGAATTGCTCGAGGAGTTCTCGTTCGCGCCTCGCGAGGTCTTCCTCGCGAAGCCCGGGGCTCCCGCGCTCCCCGAGTTTGCGCAACGGCGCTTCCACGACCTTCTGCTTGTAATCGAGCTCCTCCTGCCGGCCCGCCCTTCCTTCAAGCTCGCGGCGTTTCGCCTCGGACGCCCTTAACTGGCTCTGGAGGTCCGCCAGCTCCTCGTCGTGTTTCTTGTGCTGGAGGTTCGTGACGTACTTCGTCATCGCGGTGCTGCCCTTCTTGAGGTTCTCCAGCTCGGCCTCGGTTTCCTCCCTCCGGCTTCGCTCGGCGTTGAGCTCCGCCCCCAGGCGCTTCAGCGCCGCGTTCGCCTCGTCAACGACCCTCTGGAATTCGAGGCGCTGGGCTTCCAGCCGCGCGCGGACCTCCCATTCTCCGGCGTTTTCTGGAGCGTCCGCCATTTCGACCCGCTGTACGTTCGTGCGACTCCCGTATTTGTAGGTCTGCTGGCCAGCCTCCACAGGCGTGCAGGCCATCGCTAGGTTCTTGACCCCGACCCCCAATGCCCTCGCACATGAAAGTCGCCTTCGACGGGGTCGTGCTCAAGGCCGAACTCGAGTACGAAACGGTCCAGTACTGGTCCGTGACGATCCCGGCCCATGTCGCGAAGGAACTTGCGCTCAAGCCCCGCGATCGGTTCGTCGTCCGCGTGCCCGGCGCCGTCTTCTGGAGCGAGTGCTTTGGAGATGCGGGCGACCTCGCGTTCCAGTTCCCGCCCGAGATGGCAAGGACGTTCAATCTGCGCGGGGGCGCGAAGGTCAAGATCGAGCTAGAGAAGCCCGATGGCAAGGCGCCGGCATAGGCCCGCCCGGGCCAAGGCGCCGTTCAGGGCACCTCTGGCGGTCACCCGTACACGTTCTTCCTGTGACCCACATCGTGCACCACGATCCTCGACTCGGCCGCAAGAAGGTCCGCAACTACCCTGTAGTCGCCGACACGAAGCCGCCAACCCGGTCCGCCTTTTAGCCGTTCGAAATACCGAAACGGATCTGCGCTTGCCGCCTTGACCTTACGTATGATTCTTGCCCCAACCTCACGAGGAAGCTCGGAGACCGCATCTTGCGCGTTCGCGGTCCAGACAACCTCGAAAGGGATCACAAACCAAGCTCCTCGATGAGTTGCTTTGTGGTCTTGTAGCGACCCTGCCGGTACTGCCGCCGGGACCGCGCAAGACGTCGGCGGTACTCGGGCGAAAGTTCGAGGTCGTCTTCCTCGACGATGTCCAGCGCCTCGTTGATGACTTCATCGTAAGGCTGCCTTTCGTGCGCCTTGTGCGCCACAAGCCTGCGCCGCGTACGGTCCGTAACTTGGATGGAGGTCCGCATCTATGGAACGTAATGGAGCTCCATAGTATTTCATTGTTGCGCCGGCCTCTGCCTCATTCGGCGACAAGCCTCGTGCGCCGGAACACCACGATGGCAACCGCGAAGAGCACCGCCGTTTGCAGGGCCATGAACATCACGGACTGCGCCACCGGGTCGAACGGCAGCCCGAAGGTCAGCATCCCGCGCTCCGCCCGCACCGCCTGCCCCCAAAGCGACTGCCGCTGCCGAGGGCGAAACCGATCACGTTGGGCCGGGCCCGCGCCCTCGCCGCCGCCGGACGAGCACGATTATCGTGATGGCGGCGACGGGAACGACGAGAAGGAGCACCGCCGCGACGAGGTCCGCCTGCACGGGGACGGCGCTGGATGGGGTTTCGAAGACCGTCACATCCAGACGAGCCTCCGCCGAAGCACTTCCGTTCGTCCCAACCACTCGCACGGGCCTTGCGCCAACCGAAGCAACAAGATCCGCCTGCACTCGACCCCGGCACGAAGCGCCGGCCGCCACCTGCAACGGCTCGCACGTTATGTTCAGTCCCCCCGCGTGATCCTCGAAGGTTATCACCGCGGGGGGCCCCGAATAGTGGTTGAGCCCCCGAACCCGAACCTCGAACTCGCTGGAAGCGCCTGTCGCCACCCGCACGCCCAAGGGTTCGACCTCGACAAGGAAGGCCGGTCCAACAACCGTGTTGAACCGCGCCGTGAGCGTGAAGCTCCGGTCGGCCCGCACGGCGTGCGCCTGCGCCTGTCCGTCGGACCAATTCGCGAATACGTAGGATGTCTCGGCGCCCTCTTGAGGGGAAGGCGCCCCAACAAGATGATCAGACCCGGCCTCCCATGAGATGGTTACAGGCGCCTCCACACTCACGCCGTCGATCAGCAGGTCCAAGCCTTCGGGCTCCGTTGTCAGCGTGACCCGGGCCATCTCCGGGCCCGTGACGTTCATCCGGACCAAGAATCCATCGCCCGCTAGCCACTCGCTGTCCTTTCCGCCAAAGCTCGTGTCCCACGCGTCAGGAGTTACCGGAAAGGCCGGCGAATTTGTCGTGCCCACGAGAACCGCCTCGCCGCCAGGCGCAAACGCCGCGCCCCGGACCCAGTTGTTGCCCATCTCCCCCAAGTAGCTTGAGAATGCAAGCGCCCGAGAACCGGCCGTGACTTGGGCCACGAAGCCGTCAGAATCGCCATCGAGGCACATGTCGCAGGGCCTCCCACTGTAGGTGGCGTCGTAGGTTTCATTCGAGAGGGGGAAGGAGGGCGACGAGGTGCTCCCCACCAAGAGCACGTTTCCCGCCGCATCCCTTTCCAGGGCGTAGCCGACGTCCCAGCCGTCCAACGGGTCGATCGTCTTGGAACGCCCGCCGCCGAGAAACGACGAGAACTCCAAGCGGTCGCCCGACGGCGAAAGCACCGATAGAAAGGCCTCACCAACCACGTTTTCCTTGTCGAACGCATCGGCGGTGAGGGGGAAATCCGCTGAATAGGATACGCCTGTCACGTACGCCTCGCCGCGATACCCCACGTCGATGTCCTCCCCCACGTCCGAGCTCCATCCCCGGAGGTATGTCGAATAGGCAAGGCCGGACCCGTCGGGCGAAAACCTCGTGACAAACGCGTGCTCGCTGCCGAAACCACCTTCCGTAAAGTTCGCCTGGAACGCGCCCGCCGTCAAGGGGATCCCATACCCGCGGCCCGTTACATAGGCTCCTCCGTCGGTGCCAACGGCCAAGGCCCGGATTTCCGAGCCGTTGAGGAACGTGGAATAGATGAGCCCCTTGCCGTCTCCGGATATTTTCGCAACGAAGCCATTCCCCATCGCGTCCAGGCGTGTGTCAAAGGCCCCGGGTGTGACGGGGAAATCCGGCGTCTCGACATAACCCGCCACGTAGACCTCTCCGCCTGGGCCCAAGGCGATCGAATTGCCGTACTCCTCGGTCGTCCAGTTCCCTCCGCCACCAAGGTACGTCGACCATGCCACTGCCCCGGTTTCTTTGTCCAATTTCACGACGCAAATGTCGCTGGCGCCGCCCGCGTAAGCAGACTGGTAGCGGTCTGTTGTGTTCTCCAAGCCGCCCCCCGTATTTCCCACCACGACCGCGGCTCCCTCGCGATCAAGCGCGATATCTGCCGCGAGACAGGTCGGCAACGAAACGACAAAGAGGACGGCCCCGCCGGGATCAAGCTTCATCACGAAGGCCGAGGCCCCGTTCGAAAGGTTAGAGGTATTCACGCCGAAACCGTCGAGGAAGTCTGGCGACGACGTCCAACCCATAAGCGTCATGTTCCCGCCATGGTCAACGACCACCTCACTCAAGGAATCGGACCCATTGCCTCCGATGAACGTGCTGTACAGCAGTCGAGCCGGGACGGCGGTTGCCTGCGGGCCGTCCCCAGTCGTGGCGGCCGCCGACGACAGCAAGAGGAACAGGCAGGCGCAACCCAGGCTGGCGGCTTGGCGCAGGGACCGGGAACCAAGCGCAACCGCGTAACCAAAACGGGAGATCCTGCGACCCCACCGACGTTTGTTCGGACCCCTTTTCATTCTTGTGGAACAAAAGGCTGTCCGGGGGCGCCAACGAGCGTCAAGTCGGCTACTCCGCCACCAGCCTCGCCCGGCGGAAGACGACGATGGCAACCGCGAAGAGCACCGCCGTCTGCAGGGCCATGAACAACACGGACTGCGCCACCTGCTCGAACGGCAGCCCGAAAGTCAGCATCCCCCGCTCCGCCCGCACCGCCTGCCCCCACGGCGACCCCTGAACGAGCGGCGTGAACGCGATCGGGAAGAACGCCTCCGTGAGGAACGCGATCGGGATGATGATGAGCGGTCCGATGCTCGTCGCCTGCCGCTCGCTCTTCACGAACGAGACAAGCAGGAGCCCCAAGGCGACCGATGCCGTGGCCGAGAGGGTCCCAATCGCGATCGCGAGCACGAGCGCCGCCGCCCCGCCCTGCCAGGAGAACCCCATGAGGATCGCGGTCCCAAAGAGCAGCGCCACCTGCGCGGCCCCGAGCGACGCCCACGGGATGAGCAGGCCCACGAGGAAGTCCGCCGTCCCCATCTTCGAGAGCTTCAGGCGCTCGAGGTTCCCGCCCTCGACCTCGCGGGCGACCCAAGTCGTAACGGCAAGGGCCACGAGGATCGTCGCGAACACGAAGAGCCCGGGAGCCATCCAGTCGAACACCTCGAACTCCTCCGTGCCGGCGACGCCGTGGGTGCGCGCGTCGATGTGGTCGGTCGTGTCCACCTCCGCCTGCAGCTCCGGCGGCAGCCGCTTCAGGACCTCGTCTGTGGCAATCCTCGTGACCTCCTCGACGAACCCGTCCACGAACCCCTGAACGTAGGCCTGGCTGCTTGCAAACTCGCTGTAGGTGAAGTCCCCCTCGATGACGACCGACGCCGTCGCATTCGGCTCGAGGGCCGGAAGCGTGTAGTTCCCGAAGTCGCCCCCCGTGAAATTGTCCGCGGCAATCGCACGCACAAGCGCTGTCGAAAGGGTCGTGTAGATCGTCTGGTTGATCTGCGCCCGGACGCCCGCGGAGAAGTTCGCGGGAATTGTCACGATCGCCGAAAGCCCGCGGTTCGCGATCAGGCGGTCGGCCTCCGTCCGGTCGAACCGGAACACCCGGAACACGCGGGTCGTGGAGTCCTCGTAGGTCGCGTTCTCCATGACCCCCGTGAATTCCTCGCCGAAATTGTGGAACTCCGGCGTCGTGTTGTTGAGGATCCATGCGCCCTCGTCCTCGCTGATCACCGCAATCGTGTGCGGCGCCGTCGAGCTCCCCGAATCGAAGGTCGCGCTCCCGAAGACCACCACGAAGATCACGGGGAAGAGCAGGAGGAACGCGAGCGCGCGGCGGTCGCGCGGGAACTCCTTGAAGGTCTTCACCGCGACGGCGACCGCCTTCATGGGCCCCCCTCCTCGCGCAGCGCGCGCCCCGTGAGCTGGATGAAAACGTCCTCGAGCGTGTTCTTGCGCAGCGAGGCGTCTTCGACCTCGATCCCCGCCTTCTCGAGCACACCGTACACTTCGCGCAGGCGGGCGACACTGTTCAGCGCCTGGAAGCGGACCTCGCGCGAGACGGCGACCGCCGCGCGCACGCCCTCGACGTTTCCCGCCGCCCGGGCCGCCTCCTCCGCACGCGAGGCGTCCTTGAGACGCAAGACGACCGTGTCGCCCTCGCCCACCGTGTTCTTGAGCCGCTCCGGGGTGTCCACGACTTTCAGCCGGCCCCTGTCCATGATCGCGACGCGCGTCGAAAGGCGGTCTGCGACATCCATCTCGTGCGTGGTGAGGATGACCGTCTTGCCCTCCTTGGCGCCGAGGTCCTGGATGAAGTCGTGGACGACGATCCTCGACTGCGGGTCGAGCCCCGCCGAAGGCTCGTCTAGAACGAGTATCGGGGGGTCGTGGATCAGCGCGAGCGCGAGATTGAGCCGCCGCTTCATCCCGCCCGAGAGCTTCGAGGCAAGCTGGTCGGCCTTCTCTTCGAGCCGGAGACGCACGAGGAGTTCCCGCGCCCGTTTCACGTTCTCTCTACGAGGGACCGCGTACATGTCGCCAAGGAAGAGCAGGTTCTCCTTGCACGTGAGGTGCTCCCAGACCACGAGATCCTGCGGGCAGAGCCCCACGAGCCCCCGGTGGTCCCGCGCGCGGGTGTCGACGCGGCTCCCTTCGATCCAGACTTCGCCGGCCGATGGCCGCGTGAGCCCTGCGATCATCCGGATCGAGGTCGTTTTCCCCGCACCGTTCGGGCCGAGGAACCCGAAGACCTCGCCCCGCGGGATCGCGACCGAGAGGTCCTCAACGGCCGTAAAGTCGCCGTACCGTTTGGCAAGGCCCCGGGCCTCGATCGCCGGATCCACGGGCGCGCTCCCGTTGCCGCGGACGCGGCCTTGGTTAATCGAGTTTCCCGAAGGGGCGCGGCAGGGCTACCCCTTGGCGGCCGCCGCCTTCGCTTGCGGGGCCGCCGCAGCCGCCGGCACTTTCGCCCCATTCTTCGCCTTCCAGGCTCGAACTTCCGCGAGGATCTTCGGCAACACCTCGTGGAGGTCGCCCACGATCACATCGTCCGCGTAGTTCACGATCGGCGCCGCCTTGTCAATGTTGCAGGCGAACACGTACTTCGCCCCCATCATCCCCACAATGTGCTGGACGGCCCCCTTGATGCCGAAGGTGATGTACGCGTCGGGGCGCACGACGGTGCCCGTGAGCCCGACCTGGTGGTCGTGCGCGATGAACCCGTGCTCGACGGCCAGGCGCGTGGCCCCGACCATGGCGTTCTCCATCTCGGCCGAAAGGTCCTCGACCGCCTTGATCGCCGGGCGCGGGTTGTTCTTGACCCCCATGCCGAAAGACACGATCGACTTCGCGAGCTTGAGGTCCGTGTGCCTCTCGACCAGCTCGACGTCCTCGATCACGACGTCGAGGTCCTTCGGGCCCACCGTCGCCTGGATCTCGATGACCTCGCCCTTCCTCGAGGGGTTCCGCTTCTTCGGCAGGAACGCGCCCGGGCGGGCGGTTGCCATCTGCGGGTAGAAGTCCGGCGTGATGATCGTCGAGAAGTAGATCGCGTTGAAGTCTGGGCGCTTCTGCAGGAGCTGCTTCTTCAGGATCACACGCCGGTACTCGACATCCGCGATGCGCAGGTCCGTACAAACGGAGGCGAGCCCCGTCACGAGGTCGGCCGCAATCCAGGATGCCAGCGGGTTCGACGCGGTCGTGGCGCCAAGCAAGATCGACCGGGGAGGCTCCTTGCGGCAAAAGGCCCCGACCGTCCGGCCGTAGGGCTCGATGACCCAGCTTCTGAGGCGCGGGTCGTCGCAGACCACGACGCGGTCCGCGCCGTATTCGATGAGAGTTCTTGCGTGGTGGCGGATCCCCGAGCCGAGGAGCAGGACCGTGAGGTTCTCCTTCTGCTCGTCGGCGAGGTCCCGGCCGATCCCCACGAGCTCCGGCGTCACGTCCGCCAGGTGCCCGAAGGAGTGCTCGGCAACGACGTAGACGCCCTCGACGTCGTCGATCCCCCAGCCGTTGAGCTCGTAGGTCACCCGCCTACGCCTCCTGCTTGAAGAGCCCCATCTTCCCCCACTTGTCGACAAGCTGGGGGATCTGGTCCGGGGTGAGGACCCGCGTCTGCCGGAACCCCTCGGCACTCGTCTGGGGCTCGGACTTCCAGACCTTTGTCGGCGAGAGGTCGACCCCGATGAAAGGGACGACGCAGTCGATCTGGTCGATGTTCAGCATCTCCATCTTGAAGCCGCCGGCGTTGAGGAGCCTCGAGGCGTACGGCGTGCGCAGCGAGTACTTCGTCGGCGCGTCGACGACGACGCAGGGCA
>DATEUP010000185.1:0-14674 GCA_035283065.1 Thermoplasmatota archaeon
CGGACCCGCCTCGGGCGGGCCGGGGGCGCTCCCTTACCCCTTCCAAGGCGAAGAAAACGAGGAAACCGTGGGGGTGAAGAGCGATGTGGACGCGCAAGGGGTGGTTCTACCTCGGGTTGGCGGTCGTTTCGGGCCTGCTGGGGCTCGCGACGAGGTCCGTCTTCCTGCTCTCCCTCTGCGCGTTCCTGCTCACGGCCCTCACGGTCCTCGTCTTCTTCACGCGCCTGCACAAGGTCGTCTCCTCCCGTGACATCTCCTCCGAGAAGATCTTCGAGGACGGCGAGGTCGAGATCAAGCTGAACCTCGTGAACAAGGGCGGGCGGACGGGCTTCTTGGAGTTGCGCGACAAGCTCCCGAAGCAGGTCGACATCACGAAGGGGACAAACTACCTCATCGTCGACCTCAAGGCGAACGAGTCCCTCGCGATGGCCTACCGCGTGAAGGCGCCGGTCCGCGGGATCTTCGAGGTCGGCCCGGTCACGCTTCGCGCGCAGGACCCGTTCACGATTTTCTACAAGGAGCTCAAGCTCGACGTGGTCGACCACCTGACGGTCTTCCCGATCGTCTATGACATCAAGGACGTCCCGATCAAGTCGAGGGCGCCGAAGCTCTACCCCGGCGCGTCGAAGGTGAAGCAGCCGGGGCCGGGCTCGGAGTTCTTCCTGATCCGGGACTATTCGCCTGGCGACCCCTTCAAGTCGATCAACTGGAAGGCCTACGCGAAGACGGGCAAGCTCCTCGTGAACGAGAAGGAGCGCGAGGCGGTCAGCGACATCATGATCATCGTGGACGCGCGGGCCTCCCAGGCCACGGGCACGGACGGCAAGAACCCCCTGCTCTACTCGACGCGCGCGGCGGCCACGCTCGCGCAGTACTTCCTCAAGAGGCGCGACAGCGTGGGGCTCGTGATCTTCGGCGAGAAGCTCCTCATGATCAAGCAGGGGCAGGGGCAAAAGCAGCTCTTCGAGATCCTCACGGCGCTTGCAAACGCCGAGGCCCGGGGCACCTTGCCCCTGCAGGGCGTTGTCGATGTCGGGGCGCCGTACTTCCCGAAGCGGTCGCCGGTGATCCTCCTCACGTCGATGGACGAGGACCCGTCGCTCATACGCGCGGTCTCCCAGATGCGCACGCTTGAGTTCGACGTGTCCGTGATCTCCCCGAACTCGATCGACTTCGAGCTCATGGCGCGCTCGAGGATGGAGCCGGGCATCGAGCACACGATGCCCTACGAGGTCCTGCGGCTCGAGCGGGACGTGATGGTGCAGGACCTGCGCGGCTACGGCGCGCGCGTGATCGACTGGGACCCGAAGGTCCCGCTCGTCGCGGCGCTTTTGGCGGCGGCCCAGCAGCTTGCCAAGAGGTGAACGGATGGCCGCAAGACTCAGGCTCTTTACGCTCATCGGGCAGGCACCGCCGCCCCCCGGAGCGCCCCGGCCCGCTCCGCGTCCGATGCCACAGCCCGCGCCCCGCCCGGCGGTCGCGCCCGCGCCTCGCCCCGCACCGGCGCCGGCGCCCCCGCCAGCAGGCCTGCCCCCCGCGGGGCCGCCTCCAGGTGCGCCGCCGCCCGGCGTAGCGGCGCCCCCTCCGGATGTGCCCGGTGAGATCGCCCCGGAGGAGCAGACCGCGCCGCCGCGCCTCAACATCGAGGGCGCCTACCCAAAGGTCACGATCCTGAAGTGGCTCGGCATCGTCTGGCTCCTGGCGGCGGGCGTCATCGGGATGCTCATGAACCACCTCCTGGTCCCGATGCAGAACCCGCCGCTCCTCAACATCGGGCTCGGGATCGGGCTCATCGGCGCGGGGATCGGGATGGGCTTCATCGCTTTCCTCAACGAGGACTGGCGCCGGTGGATGGGCTACCTGTCGGCCTTCGCGATCATCGGCGGAGTGGCCGCCCGGCCGATCACGACGCCGCTCCAGACGAGCGACTTCGGGACCGTGTTGCCGGCGGCCATCTTCGCGTTCACCTTCTTCATGTACTACGAGTTCCTCGACGCGTACCAGCGCTTCACGGACGTCGCGCGGATGGCCGTCGAGCGCAACCTGAAGTCGTTCAACCTCGACCAGGTGGTCAACCACTTCCTCGTCTGGGGCATGATCCTCGCGGGGGTCTTCCTCGCCTCGGCGTTCCTGCTTCTCACAGTCGTGACCCAACTCATCGGCGCGGGGCTGGGGCCCGTCCTTTCAAGCTCCGTGGAGATGCGGACGGTGCTCGGGCAGGCCATGACGATCCTCGTCGTCTTCACGATCATCGCGGCCGTGCTCGCGTTCCTTTTCCTGTTCCTGGAGCGCAAGACGGAGGTCGAGCAGGTCGCCTACTCGCGCGAGCAGATCAAGGACATGGTCGCGAAAGGCAGGGCGCCCCAGCAGTCCGGGCCCCAGGGGCCTGCGGCGCCGGGCGGGCCCCCGGTCCCTCCCGGGCCCCGGGGCACGACGCTCGGGTTCGTCGAGCAGCGGTAGAGGGAAGGGCGGGCGTGGGCTCGCATCGGCAGGGATCGGCGGTCCTGGGCGGCCCGCGCGTTGCGCGCTCAAAGCAAACTTAGAATACGAGGGCCGCCCGAGGGGTGACCGATGGCCGCCTCAGCCCCCGCACCCCTTTCCGGTCAGGCGCTCACGAGGGCCCCTGGGGTCCGCGAAGCCGCGTACTGGCACGACATCGGCGGCGGCAAGACCCAGTGCGACCTGTGCGCGCACCTGTGCAAAATCAACGAGGGGCACGTGGGCGTCTGCGGGATCCGCCAAGTCATCGGCGGCAAGCTCTACACGCTCGTCTACGCGCTGCCGTCGGCCGGCCACGTCGACCCGATCGAGAAGAAGCCCCTCTACCACTTCCACCCGACGACGCGGGTGCTCTCCTTCGGGACGATCGGCTGCAACATGCGCTGCCGCCACTGCCAGAACTTCGAGATCAGCCAGGCCAGGCCGGACCTTACCCGGATCCAGGGGCTGCCGGCAAACTATCTCGAGTCGGTACCGCCGGAAGACGTGGTGGGCCTCATCGATCGGACGGGCGCGCAGGGGATCGCCTGGACGTACAACGAGCCGACGATCTGGTTCGAGACGAACATCGAGGGCTGCAAGCGGGCGAAGGACGCCGGGTACTACTCCGTGTGGGTCTCGAACGGGTTTGCGACCGAAGACCCGATGCGCGAGATTTCGCCTTTCCTCGACGCGATCAACATCGACGTGAAGGCCTTCACGGACGCCTTCTACCGGAAGGTGTGCAACGCGCGCCTGCAGCCCGTGCTCGACACGGTGATGCTCTGCCTCGAGCTCGGGATCCACACGGAGCTTACGTACCTCATCATCCCCGGGGAGAACGACGACCCGAGGGAGATCCGGAACTTCTGCCGGTGGGTGGCTGAGGGGCCGGGCGAGCTTACGGCGACGCACTTCTCGCGCTTCCACCCGGACTACAAGATGATGGGGAAGGTCGAGACCCCGGCCGAGACGCTCGAGATGGCCTACGGGATTGCGAAGGAGGAGGGTCTCAAGTACGTGTATAACGGCAATGTGGTCGACCCCTCGCGCGAGATGACCTACTGCCACCACTGCGGGGCCGTGAACGTGAAGAGGCGGTGGTTCGACACGACGCCGCTCTTCAGGATCCGGTCGGTGGGCGACGACGGGGAGAAGGGGGCGTTCTGCCGGGAGTGCGGGAAGCGGCTGCCGATCCTCCTGCCCAAGGACGCGGAGAAGCGTGTGCGGCCCTCCCAAGGGCTCATCCAGTCGATTTACGATGCGGCGGTCCCGTCAAGGGCCCTACACAAGTAGGCGCGCTCCCGGCGGGGGGGAGCGAGGCGCTTGGAGGGCCTCGAAACCCTCATATCCGCTCCCGCCAGATAGACGGAAGGAGCCGCGATGAGCGAAGGGCACATGGGCGGCGCGCCGGGCGCGGAGAAGCCCCCGGAGGCCGGCGGGCTCGACGCGCAGGTCGTGCCCGCCGAGAAGAAGTTCTTCCTCGTCGAGTACATCCAGGAGATGCGGAAGGCCTTCCGCTGGGTGCGAAGCGCCCCGAAGCCCGAGGAGGGCACGCTGAAGAAGGCCAAGGCGGGGCTCCGCAGGTGGGCGAAGGGCAAGAAGGCGCGCTTCGGAGTCGCGGCGGTCGTCGCGATCATGGTGGTCTCCTGGGGCCTCTTCTCGGCGCAAGCGAGTTCGACGGCGGTGTACCAAGGAGGCGGGCCGCCGGGCCCGGGCCCCTCGGGGAACACGGGAAACATGACGATTGCGGGGGTCGTGGACGAGGATTCGACAAAGGCGGTGAACGTGACGCTGAATGCGACGCGGCTGTCGGGGTTCACGGTCACGCTGACTTGGACGGACGAGTCCGTTGGGGCGAACCAGCGCAACCAGCCGGACCAGCTCGGGTTCACGGTGATGGCCCCAAGCGGGCAGAATTGGACGGCCCCGATGTCGACGAGCGGCACGGTCAACTGGAAGCTTGACGACACCTCGAAGGACTACGGGGCCGGGGCCTGGACGATTACCGTGCAGGGGGGCAACATGGGGGATGTTCAGCCGATCACGGGGCGCCCGTGCCTGCCGCTGAACCTCGTGTGCAGGCCGGACACCTCGAATGGATGGACGCTCAAGATGGACTGGGCGTGGTAGCAGAACGCCGGCCCGTCAATAGCGGTCGAACCGGACGTCCTTCCGCCCCGCGAGGCGCACGCCGCCGCCCCTTGTGGCGCGTCCGATGACTTTGGCCTTGAAGTGGGGGGAAAGCACGCGGAGCGCTTCGTCCTCGTCGCCCTCCCGCACGAGCGCGGCAAACCCGAGCCCCATGTTGAAGGTCTGGTACATCTCGCGGTCGGAGACGGCGCCCCACGTTTGGAGGCGGTCGAAGATCGCCGGCACGGGGAGGGGGTCGTCGATGGTAGCCCCAAGGCCCTTCCGGATGCGCAGGAGGTTCCTAAGGCCCCCGCCGGTGATATTGGCAAGGCCGGTGACGCGCACCGCGCCGAGGAGCTTGAGCACGGGGCGGACGTAGAGGCGCGTGGGGGTGAGGAGTTCGAGGCCAAGCGTTCGGGCGGCAAGCCCCGGGACGCGCGCGCGGTACGAGAGCCCCGCGCGGTCGACGATGCGGCGGATGAGCGTGTAGCCGTTGGAGTGGCAGCCCGACGAGGAGAGGCCGATGAGGACGTCGCCGGGCCGCGCGTTCCGCCCGTCGAGGATGCGGGAGACCGGCGCGACCCCGACGCAGGTTCCGGAGAGGTCGAATTCCTTGAGGAGTTCGGGCACGACGGCGGTCTCGCCGCCCACGAGCGTGACGTTCGACTCGCGGGCCGCGCGGTTGAGGCCGACCCCGATCGCGCGGGTGAGCGCGGGCTCGGGACGGGGGACGGCGAGGTAGTCGACGAAGGCGAGGGGCTCGGCGCCGTGGCAGATCATGTCGTTCACGTTCATGGCCACGCAGTCGATGCCGATCGTGTCGAACTTCGAGAGGGCGCGGGCGACGAGGTGCTTGGTCCCGATGCTGTCCGTGCAGAGGGCGATCCCGAGGGAGCCGTAGCGGACGAACCCCGCAAAGCCGCCGGAGGGGCCGACCGGCGCGCCTTGCCCGCGGCGCCTGAAGGTGACCTGGCCGACGAGCGCGCGGATCGCGCGGACCTTTCCGGCGTGGTCGACGCCCGCCGCCTTGTACGTGAGGCCCAAGCGAGGCAACCCCGGGGCGAGGATCGCGGGGCGCTCACTTAAGGGCTTTTGGGGGGCCGGGCGCACGGTTCACGTTTGGGGCACGGTGCGGGCGGCTTCATTTGGGGTCGAGGGCGAGCAGGGGCCGCCTTGAGCTCCCCTACGGCGCAGGCCACCACGGCGGTCGAAGCGGCCGAGAGGGAAGCCGAGGCGCTGCTCGGCGCGGCGGGGGCGGCCGTCGGTGCGCTTGGGATCATCGACCTGCTCCTCGGCGTGGCCATGTTCGGATTCGCTGGGGGCCAGCCGCCTACCGCGGAGGGGGACGTGCTCGCGGCCGGGATGCGGACCTACGGGTTCCGCGTCGCGGTCGTGGGAGCCGTGAACCTCGCGTTTGTCTGGGCCGCCTTCACGGAGCGCGGGGCGCGCCCCGCTTGGCTCGCGCTGCCGCTGGCGCTCGTCCTCGGCGACCTCGCCTTCGACGCGCTTGCATTCGGCCAAGGCAGCGTGCCCACGCGCGCGCTCCTGCTGGCCTCGACTCTCCATGTGCTGCTTGCCGCGGGCGTCGGGGCCGCGGCGATCTCCGCGTTGCGGCGGCCCGCGGGTACGCGCGCGGGATGAGGGGCCCCCGCGGGGCCTGCCCTCAGCCGCTTCGGGGGGCCTCTGGAGGGGCGCCCGGCGGGGCCGCCTTCGAGCGCCGCTTCACTTCGTCGAGGAAGGCGGGCAGGATCTCCGAGACGTCCCCTTCGACCGCGATGTCCGCCATCGAGAAGATCGGGGCCTTGGGGTCCTTGTTGACCGCCGCGATGGTCCTCGTGCCCGAAAGCCCCACGGTGTGGGCGACCTGGCCGCTCACGCCGAAGGCGATGTAGACGGAGGGGCGGACGAAAGCGCCGGTCTGCCCGATCATCTGGCTGTGCGGGACCCACCCGAGGTCCGCGACGGGCCGCGTCGAGGCCAGGGTGGCCGTGAGGTGGCGGGCAAGCTCGGCGGCCGTCTCGACGCGCTCGACGCTGCCGATCCCGCGGCCGACGCACACGACGACTTTCGCGTCCTCGATGCGCGCGCGGCCCTGCGCTTCGAAGCTCTCGCGGACAACGCGGGTGCGCAGGCGCGACGTGCGCTCGGGCACCTCGACGCGGACGACCTCGGCCATCCGCTTCCAGTCGGGAGGTAGCGGCGAGAAGACGTTCGGCCGCGCGGTGGCAATCTGGGGGCGGTGGTTCTCGCAGACGATGGCCGCGAGGATGAGCCCGCCGAAGGCGGGCTTCACCATCTCGAGGTTGCGCGTGTCCGTGTTCACGCGGATGTCCGTGGAGTCCGCGCCGATCCCCGTCTTCAGGCGCACGGCGAGCCGCCCCGCGAGGTCGCGGCCGTTGCGCGTGCCGCCCACAAGGAGCGCCTCGGGCCGTTCCTTCAAGATGAGGGGAGCGAGCAGGTCGGTGTAGGGCTCCGTGTTGTAGTGCTCGAAGAGGGGGGACTGCGCGCAGAACACGCGGTCGGCGCCGAAGGCGATCGCCTCCTTGACGAGGGGCCCGGGGTCCTGCGCGAGGACCGCGCACGAGAGCGTGGTGCCCAGGCGCTCGGCAAGGTCGTGGCCCTTGGAAAGGAGTTCGCGCGTGATCGGCCGCAGCGCCTTGCCCGTGTGCTCGGCGACCACCAGCACGCCGCGCCATTCGCCGCGGGACTCCGGGGCCACGCGCGGCATCAGCGCACCCCCTCGAAGGCCCCGCGGGCTTCGAGCGCTTCGACGAGCTTGCGCGCGGCTTCGCGGGGCGGCCCCTTGATGCGCAGGGACTCGCGCTTTGCGGAGGGCGCGGCGGTGACCGCCGAGACGCGGGTGGGCGAGCCCGCGGCGCCGACGAGTTCGCGGGCAAGGCCAAGGTCCGCGATGCCCCAGACTTTGGGCTTGAACGAGCGCCTGGCCCCCTGGCGGGTCGCAAAGAGCGTGTAGCGCGGCCGGTTCGACCCCGAGAGGACGGAGACCACGCAGGGCAGCTCGCTCTCGACGACCGCCTGCCCCCCCTCGAGCTCGCGGGTCGCGCGCAGCGCGCGCTTCTCGGGCTCGAGCGCGAAGTCCCGCACGAACGTGAGCTGGGCGTAGTTCAGGTGCTCTGCGAGGCTCGCGGGCACCTGGCCGGTCGCCGAATCGGAGGTCTCGTCGCCGCAGAGCACGAGGTCCGCCCCGCCGGCCTTCTCGATCGCTTTGGCAAGCGCGAGCGAGGTGGGCAGGGTGTCAGACTCTGCAAGGGCGCGGTCGGAGACAAGGAACGCGTCGTCGGCGCCCATCGCAATCGTGTCCGCCAGGTTCTGCGCGGCAAAGGGCGGCCCCATGGAGAACGTCCAGACGGTCGCGCCGGTCAGGGCCTTCACCTTGAGGGCCCACTCGAGGGCGTTGAGGTCGGCCGCGTTGAGGATGTTGCGGGCGTTGCGCCGGTTCACGGTCTTCGTCTGGGGGTCGAAGGTGATCTCCGACGGGTCGGGGACGACCTTCACGCACACGGCGACCTTCAGTGTCGTACGGTCACCCCCATGGCGCGGCTCACGAGTTCGGAGGTGTCGCGGACCTCGAGTGTGCCTTGGAGGCCGGTCACGGCAAGCGCGTCCTCGAACATCTGGACGCACACGGGGCAGGCGGTCGCGAGGACCTCTGCGCCCGCGTCGGCCGCCTCCTTTACGCGCGCGACCGAGAGGCGCTCGCTCAAGGGGACTTCGCGGAACGCGCCGCCCCCGCCGCCGCCGCAGCAGACGGCGCCGTCGCGGTTCGACTCGAGCTCGATGAGCTTCGCGCCGGCCCCCTCGAGGACGGCGCGCGGGGCGTCGAAGACGCGGTTCACGCGCCCGAGGTAGCACGGGTCGTGGTAGGCGACGCGCCGGGCGATTTTCCCGGGGGTCGCGAGCTTGTGCTCGGAAAGCAAGCGCGCGAGCATCTCCGTGTAGTGGAGGACTTCGACGCCCGCAAGCCCGAGGCGCGGGTACTCGTTCTTGAGGGCGTTGTAGCAGTGGGGGGACGCGGCGACCACGGTCGTCGCACCCGACTCCTCGATCGCGCGGATGTTTTCGCGCGCGAGCTCCTCGAAGAGGCCGACTTCGCCCATGGCAAGGGCCTCGTTGCCGCAGCAGGTCTCGCGGCGCCCCAGGAGGCCGAACTTGGTCTTGGAGACCTGGAGCGCGCGGGCGAGCGTGCGAAGCGCGCCGTGGGCGCGCGGGTCGAAGGACGCCGTGCACCCGGCAAAGAGGAGGACGGGGAACTGCCCGTGGTCGAGGACGCCGAGCCCCTCGGCCCATCGGCCCCTTGACGAAGCGCCGGTGCCGAAGGGGTTGCCGCGGTCGGCCATGCTCTCGAGCGCGCGCTGGACGCCCGCGGGCAAGTTCTGCGCGAGGAGCGCGCGGCGCCTCGCGGCGGCGATGACCGAGGGCGGGTTGAGCCCGCGCGGGCAGGCGACCGTGCAGGCGGCGCAGGCCGTGCACCGCCAGAGCTCGGCCTCCAAGTAGCCCGAGCCCACCTGGAGCGCGCGCATGACGCGCCTCGGGGAAAACCCGGGGACCCGCGCGGCCCACGGGCACACTGCCGTGCAGTCGCCACACTGGTAGCAGGCCTGGAGGCTCGGGACGTCTACGCGCAGGGCCTCGACGGCTTCGTCGTCAAGCTTCACGGTCATGTGTCGAACCCCCCGAATTCCTTGAGCGCCTTCCGCGTCGCCTCGACCTCGCCGGGCTTGAGCGCGCCAAGGACCTTGTGCATCTCCTCGACCTTCGAGGCGAAGCGCTCGCCTTCGGCGGCCGAGACCCACCAGAGCTGGAGGCGCTCGGGGGCCACCCCCTTGCGCTGGAGCCGCTGGACCCACTTGGGCACGCGCTTGGCCGTCTGCGTGTTCGCGGAGATGTAGTGGCAGTCCCCGGGGTGGCAGCCGGTCACGAGGACGGCCCCGGCGCCGCGGGCGAACGCGCGGAACACGAGCTTGTCCGAGACGCGGCCCGAGCACATCGTCCGGATGACCCGCGCGCTTGAGGGGTACTCGCGGCGCGAGATCCCCGCGAGGTCGGCGCCGGCGTAACTGCACCAGTTGCAGGCGAACACGAGGACCTTGCCCTCGGGGTCGCGGGCAAGGGCCGCGTCGATCTGGGACTCGACCTGGGCGTCTCTAAAGTGCGGCTGGTCGATCGAGGAGGGCGGGCAGGCGGCCACACAGGTCCCGCACCCCTGGCAGATCGCGGGCTCGATGTGGGCGACCCCCTTGGGCTTGCCTTCGTGGGGCACCATGTGGATCGCCCCGAAGGGGCACACGAGGGTGCAGGCCGTGCAGCCCGTGCAGGTCGCCTCGTCGACGAGGGGGGCGAGGGGCTCGAGGGAGACCTCGTCGTGGGAGAGGAGGCCCCCGACCTTTGCGCCGGCCGCCGACCCCGCGATGATCGACTCCTCGACGCGGTGGGGGGACTGTGCGGAGCCTGCGAGGTACACGCCAGCCACCGCAGTCTCGACGGGCCCGAGCTTCGGGTGGAGCTCGAGGATGAAGCCGTCGATCCCGCGCGGCACTTTGAGCATCTCGGCAAGCGCCATGTCGGGGGGCTCGAGACCGGCCTCAAGCACGAGCAGGTCCGTGTCCATCTCGACCTCGTCGCCGAGCAGCTCGTCGAAGACTCGGACCTTGCCCCCTTCGAAGACGGGGGGCCGCAGGGGGGCAAAGCGCAGGAAGAAGACGCCTTCCTCGCCGGCCTTGCGGTACGCCTCTTCGGCGCCGCGCGAGAACGTGCGCATCTCGCGGTAGAGGACGCGCACGTGGTTCCCCTGGCGCTTGAGCTCGCGCGCCTGGTGGACCATCGACTCGCAGCAGTACCTCGAGCACCAGGGGCGCTCGGCGGAGCGCGAGCCGACGCAGGCGACGAACGTCACGCGCTTGCCGACGACCTTGTCCTTGACCTGCTCGAGGTCGGCGTTTGTAAGGACGCGGGGGTCGGCTCCGTAGCCGAACTCCGTGGGCTTGTAGAGCCTTGAGCCCGTCGCGAGAACGATCGAGCCGACGTCGAGCTTGGCGCCCTTCTTCAGGTTCACGCGGAAGTTGCCGACGAACCCGCCGACGGACTCGATCTCGTCGGCAAGGTGCATCTGGACGCCCGCGTCGATTGCGTCCTTGAGTTGGCCTTCGAGGAGGGTGCGCGCGAGCGTCCCTTCGGGGGCGAGGTCGTGGAGCTTGAGGAGCCGCCCGCCGGGGTCGCGGTCCTTCTCCACAAGGTGCGTCTCGATCCCCTGGCGCGCGATCGCGGCGGCCGCCGAGAGCCCTGCCGGGCCGCTGCCCACGACGAGAGCGCGGCGCGTGCACTGCGCGCCGAGCCGGTCGAGGCGCTCGAGGCGGCGCGCCTTCTCGACGGCCATCCACGTGAGGTCCTCGGCCTTCGTCGTGGCCTCGGCGCGGTCGCGGTGGACCCAGGAGTTCTGGTCGCGGATGTTCGCCATCTCGAAGAGGAACTCGTTGAGGCCCGCCTCCTTGCAGGCGGCCCGGAACGTGGGCTCGTGGGTGCGCGGGCTGCAGGCCGCGACGACGACGCGCGTGAGGTTGTGCTCCTTGATCTTGCCCGTGATGCTCGTGAGCGTGTTGGCCGAGCAGGAGAACATGTTCTCCTCGGCAAGCACGACGTTCGGGAGCCCCTTGGCGAAGTCCTTGACCTTCCCGCAGTCGACGGTCTTCGCGATGTTCGACCCGCAGTGGCAGACGAAGACGCCGACGCGTGCTTCGCCATCGAGCTTCACGGTCTCCGGCGGCTCAGGGGCCGGGGGCAGGCGGTCCGTGGCAAGGGCAAGGGCCCGCGCGCTCGCCGCGCCGGCTTCCGATACGCAGTCGGGGATGTCCTTGGGGCCGCTCGCCCCGCCCGCGAGCAGCACGCCGGGGCGCGTGGACGCGACGGGGTCGCCGCCTACGCCGCCCCTGAAGAAGCCGTCGGGCCCGAGCTCGATGCCGAGCGTGTGCGCCAGATGTTCGGTGCCCTGGGGCGGCACGAGCGCGGTTGCAAGGACGACGAGGTCCGTGGGGACCTCGCGGAAGCGCCCCTCGCGGGTGTCCTCGAAGCGGACGAAGAGCTTGCCGCCCCGCTCGATGACGCCGCCGGCCCGCGAGCGCACGAATTCCGCGCCCCGCGCGGCGGCCCTGGTGTAGAAGTCGTCGAAGCCGCGCCCGTAGGCGCGGATGTCCATGAAAAGGACGCGAACGTGCTTCGCGGCCCCGTGCTCGAGGAGCTGGACCGCGTGCTTGAGGCTGTACGTGCAGCACACGCGCGAGCAGTACTCGCAGGCGCGCTGGTCGCGCGACCCCGCGCAGAGCACGATCGTGACGTCGCCGGGCGCCTTTCGGTCGGACGGCCGGACGACCTTGCCGCCGGTCACTCCCGAGGCCGAGAGCATCCGCTCGAGCTCGAGCGAGGTGAGGACGTCCTTGTACTTCCCGTAGCCAAACTCGGGGAGCTTCGAGGCGTCGAAGGGCTCGACGCCCGTGGCCACGACGACCGCGCCCACCGTGAGCTCGCTCGTCCCTTCGGCGAGCTGGTTCCAGTCGATCGCCTTGGGCCCGCAGGCCTCGTAGCAGAGGTTGCAGGCGAGCACGTTGGGCTCGTTGAGGCAGTGCTCGAGGTCGACCGCGTAGGTCGAGGGCACGGCCTGGGGGAACGGCTGGTAGATCGCGCGGCGGGTTTTCAGCGACGCGTCGTACTCGTTCGGCACGATCACGGGGCAGGCGCGCACGCAGTCGCCGCAGGCCGTGCAGCCGTTCGTCACGAAGCGCGTGTGGGCCTTGAGGCGGACCTTGAACTTGCCGGGCGCGCCTTCGATTGCGTCGACCTCCGAGAGCGTGTGGAACGTGATGTTCTTGTTGCGGAAGGCCGCGGACATCTTGGGCGCCTCGATGCAGGTCGAGCAGTCGAGGGTCGGGAACGTCTTGTCGAGCTGCGCCATCATGCCCCCCGTGGAGGCGCCGCGCTCGACGAGGTGGACCTCGGCGCCGGCCTCCGCGAGGTCGAGGGCGGCCTGGATCCCCGTTACGCCGCCGCCGATGACGAGGACGCTCGCGGTCATGGCGAGCCCCCCCGCGAGGCGCGCCCGAGCTCGAACCCTCGCTCGAAGGCGCGCATGTTGAGCTCGAGGGCCTTGGCCGGCACGACGTCGGCGACCGCGCGCTTCAGCGACTCGGGGGACACCACGCCGGTCCTGCCGTCGAGGGCGCCCAGCATGACCATGTTCGTGACGATCTTCTTGCCAAGGTGCTCGGCGGTCGCCGTGAACGGGATCGCCGTGGGCGGCGGCGTGGTCCCCTGCGGCACTTGGACGAGGTCCTTGTCGATAAGGAGGTCGCGCGGGCGCGCGCGCCCGCGGGCGTAGAGCTCGTAGGCCTCCTGGGACATGACGACGAGCGCCGAGGGCTCGGTCACCCGCGGGAAGTCGACGGGCTCCTCGGTGATCACGACCTCGGCGGCGCAGGCGCCCCCGCGGGCCTCGGGGCCGAACGACTGGGAGACGACCGCGTACTTGTTGTCGTAGAGCGCGGCCGCGCGCCCGAGGGTAAGCCCCGCCAGGATGACGCCCTGGCCGCCGAAACCTGCGATCCGGATCTCCTTGCGTTTCATGCCTTCACCGTCCCCTTGGGCTTGCCGCGCGCGGGACTTTTCATCATCTCCGTGAAGCTCGGCTTGTCGAGGTCGACGAAGTTGCCCACGCGGAACACCTCGTTCTTGGCCATGGAGAGCGTGAGGAACTCGAGGGCGGCCTTGGGGTCGAGCTGGGCCTCCTCGCGGTAGTACTCCATCTCGTCGAGGCCCTCGCCGAGGCTGTTGCGCTGCCCGAACCCGACGGGGCAGGGCGAGATGACTTCGACGAAACTGAACCCCTTGCGCTCGAGGGCCTTGTGGATCGCGTCCTCGAGCTGGCGGCAGTGCAGCGAGGTCCAGCGCGCGACGAAGGTCGCCCCGACGCTGGCCGCCAGGTACGGGAGGTTGAAGGGGGGGTCGACCTTGCCGGTGGGCGAGGTCGTCGTAATCGCGCCGACGGGTGTGGTGGGGCCCGACTGGCCGCCGGTCATCGCGTAGTTGAAGTTGTTGATGCACACGACGGTGAGGTCCATGTTGCGCCTGGCGGCGTGGATGAAGTGGTTGCCGCCGATGGCGAAGAGGTCGCCGTCGCCGGAGAACACGGTGACCTTGAGCTCGGGGTTCGCGAGCTTCAAGCCCGTGGCAAAGGGGATCGCGCGCCCGTGGGTCGAGTGGTAGGAATCGAGGTTCATGTAGCCGGCCACTCGCCCCGTGCAGCCGATCCCCGAGACGCAGACGTGCTTGTCCTCGGGGGTCGCCGAGCGAAGGACCGCTTGGGCGTAGGCGTTCATGACGGGCCCGATCCCGCAGCCCGGGCACCAGATGTGCGGGAGGCGGTCGGAGCGCAGCATCCGGTCGAGGGGGTGGCAGGCGGATTCGAGCTCGCGGCCGCCCGGGTCGACCGTGGGCGCCGGCGAGCCGATCAAGGGGGGGAGGGCGCCGTTCACGGCGACCGCCTCCGCAGGGCCTCGAGGACTTCGGCCGGCAGGAGCATCTCGCCGCCGGCGGAGTTCACGCGCTCGACGGGGCGGCCGACCGCGTGCTCCACGAGGAACGCGAGCTGGCCCTTGGAGAGCTCGGCCACGACGATGCGGTCGACCTGCTTGGCAAGCGCGCGCAGGCGCCTTTCCGGGAAGGGAAAGAGCGTCTTCAGGCGCAGCATGCCGACGGCCTCGCCTTCCGCCCGCGCGCGGCGCACGGCGGCAAGCGAAGAGCGCGCGCTGCACCCGAAGGAGACGACGGCGACCTCGGCGTCTCCAAGCTCGACCTCCTCGAAGAGCGCGAGGTCGTCGGCGTACCTCGAGACCTTGCTCATGAGGCGCTCGACAAGCAGGGTCTGCGCGCGCGCGGTGATCACCGGGTACCCGCGCTCGTCGTGGGTAAGCCCGGTTACGTGGACGCGCGAGCCATCCCCCGCTCGCGGCATCGGCGCGATCGGCTTGCCGTCCGAGTAGCGCGGGGTGTCGAGGGG
>DATEUP010000186.1:0-18700 GCA_035283065.1 Thermoplasmatota archaeon
CCCCCCCGCCATGCCCCCGACGAAGCTCTCCTGGATTGTGGGGGGCGCGCAGGGGTCCGGCGTCGACACGTCGGCGACGACCTTCGGGCGGGCCTGCGCCCACGCCGGCCTCGAAGTCCTCGGCAAGCGGGAGTTCTACTCGAACATCAAGGGCCGCCACTCGTACTACCACGTGATGGTCTCGCCCTCCCCTGTCCTCTCGCACGAAGAGCACGCGAACCTCCTCGTCGCCCTCGACGCGGAGTCGACGATGCGCCACGCGAGGGACGTAGAGCCGGGCGGCGCGATCATCTACAACCCCGCGCACGCGGGGGTCGACCCCCAAGAGATCCCCACACTGGAGCCCCGCATCGCCGCTCTGCTCGCCGGCTACTGCAAGGCGAACGGCGAGGAGGCGACCCTTTCGGGCCTCGTGAAAGTCGAGAGCGCCCGCGGGGTCCTGCCGGTCCCCCTGCCCTTCGAGGACCTCCTCAACGAGATTGCCCCGAAGGTGGGCTCCGCATACGGCTCGCAGATCTCGCGGGTGGCCAACACCGTCGCCGTCGGCGCCACGCTCGCCCTCATCGGCCTTCCCCCCGAGCACCTGGACCGGAGCCTTGGTGAGGTCTTCGGAAAACGCCCCAAACTCCTCGAGATGAACGCGCTCGGGGCCGCGGCCGGGTTCCTCGCGGCCCGCCCCTTCGCGGCCCGCTTCCCCCAGAAGCTCGCGGCGCAGCCCCCGCGCTGCCCGCGCCTCTTCCTCACGGGGAACCAGGCGGTCGCGCTCGGAAAGATCGCCGGCGGCTGCCGCTTCCAGACCTATTACCCCATCACCCCCGCTTCCGACGAGAGCGAGTTCCTCGAGGCCCGGGACTCGATCCCGCTCAAGGGCGGAGGGCGCCAGGCCCTCGTCGTCGTCCAGACCGAGGACGAGATTGCCGCCGTCACCATGGCCTCCGGCGCGGCCCTTGCCGGCGCCCGCGCGGCGACCTCGACGTCGGGGCCCGGCTTCTCCCTCATGATGGAGGGCCTCGGGTGGGCCGGCATCAACGAGGTGCCGCTCGTCGTCACGCTCTACCAGCGCTCGGGGCCCTCGACCGGCATGCCGACCCGATCGGAGCAGGGCGACCTCATGTTCGCTCTCCACGCCGGCCACGGCACGTTCCCGCGCCTCATCGTGGCCTCCGGCGACATCGAGGAGCTCATCGAGGACGGCGCCTGGACTCTCGACCTCGCCGAGCGCTATCAGACCCCGGTCATCCACCTCGTCGACAAGGCCCTCGCGGTCTCCTCGGGGACCGTGCCCCTGCCCGACCTCGACGCCGTGACCATCGACCGCGGCGCCCTCATCCTCAAGAACCACGGCGCAGGCCCCGCGTACCCCTTCCCCCGCTTCCAAGTGACGGAGTCGGGGATCTCGCCGAGGCCCGTCTTCGGGCTTGAAGGCCACATCTTCTACGTCACGGGCGACGAGTCCGACGAAGTCGGGCACATCACGGAGGATCCCCTCGTGCGCGACCTGATGGTCGAGAAGCGCAGGCGCAAGCTCGAGACGGCCGCCCGCGAGATCCCGGAGCGGCTCAAGGCCCGTTCCTTCGGCCGCAAGGACCCCGGGCTCCTCCTCGTCGGCTGGGGCTCCTCGAAAGGCGCGATCCTCGAGGCGCTCTCGACCCTCGAGTCGCGGGGCCTTTCGGTGGGATTCCTTCAGCTCCGGCTCCTCGAGCCATTCCCCGTGTCCCTCGTCCGCGATGCGCTCGCCCGCGCCGCGACCTTCGCGGTCGTCGAGGCGAACGAATCGGGGCAGCTTGCCGACCTCATCGCCATGCGCACGGGGCTCCTCGCACCCCACCGCCTCGTGAAGACGAACGGCCGCCCCATCGTCCCCGCCGAGGTTGCCGACCACGCCGAGCGGATCCTTAAAGGGAAGGCGCGCCCCCGTGAGGTGATGACCCTTGGCAACTGAGGCAGGCCTCACCGCCAAGGACTTCAAGACCGACGTCCACATCGACTGGTGCCCCGGCTGCGGGGACTTCGCAATCGTGACGGCCCTCCAAATGGCGCTTGCCGAGCTTGGCGTCCCGAACCACAAGGTCGCGGTGATCTCGGGGGTCGGGTGCTCGGCGAAGACGCCGCACTACCTCAAGAGCTTCGGGGCCCACACGATCCACGGCCGGCTCCTGCCCTACGCCATCGGGATCAAGTTGGCGAACCCCGAACTCACGGTCATTGGGACGGCCGGCGACGGCGACGGCCTCGGGATCGGCGCGGGGCACTTCGTGAACGCCGGCCGGCGCAACGTCGACCTCACGTACCTCCTCTTCAACAACGGCGTCTACGGCCTCACGAAGGGCCAGGCCTCGCCGACCCTGAAGCTCGGCGCGAAGCCGAAGTCGCTCCCCTCCCCGAACATCAACGAAGGCGTGAACCCGATCTGGCTCGCGGTGGCCAGCGGCTACACGTGGATCGGCCGCTCGTACGCGTTCGACGTGAAACACCTGAAGGACATGATCGTGAGAGCGGTCCGCCACAAGGGTCTCGCGTTCCTCGACATCCTGCAGCCCTGCCCGACGTACAACGACCTCAACACGAAGGACTGGTACGCGGCAAAGGACGCGCGGGCGGACGGCGGGGGCCCCGCGGGCGCGCGGCTCTACCGCCTCGACGAAGCCGGCCACGACCCGGTCGTCCATACGTTGGAAGCGCAGGAGGGGCGGATGCTGAGGGCGATGGAGCTCGGCGCCCAGTGGGGCGAGCGGATCCCCTTGGGGGTCTTCTACGAGAACCCCCTCGTGCCCACGTTCGAAGAGAGGATCGCCCTGCGCAACCCCGCCTACCGGGGGCCGGCCCCTTCGGACCAGGTCCTCGCGGGGGCCGACGGGCGGACGAATGTGGCCTTCGACGAGATCCTGGCGGCCCTTCGCGTGTGAGAGGAAACGGGCTCTCTCAGAGGCGGCGCGCAAGCGCGCGCGCGGCGCTCGCGGCATCGAGTTTCCGCCTCGCGACCTTCTCCACGAGCGACTGCAGGGGCCCGTCAAGGGCGAGCCGGCCCCGCTCGCGGACGCCCTCCGTGAGCTCCTGGAGGATCACATGGCGGGCGCGCGCGACCTCGCCGGCTCGGTGCATCCCCGAGGCCGTGAGGTGCGCCCTGTGGGCGTCGGCTTTCGAGGCGATTTCCTCAAGGCCCTTCCCCTCGGTGGCCACGGCCATGAGTACCGGCGGGCGCCACCCTCCGTCGAAGGACCCCAGCGCGAGCATCGACTCGATCTCCCGCCGGATCGCGTCAGCGCCTTCCCTGTCGGCCTTGTTGACGACGAAGATGTCGGCGATCTCGAAGAGGCCGGCCTTCGCGACCTGCACCTCGTCCCCGGTGCCCGGCTGCGTGACGACGACCACGGTGTGCGCCGCGCGGATGATGTCCGTCTCGAGCTGGCCGGTCCCCACCGTCTCGATGATGACGAGGTCGAAGCCCATCGCGTCGTAGACGACGGCCGCCTGGTAGGTCGCCGGGGCGATCCCCCCCATCGAGCCCCGCGAGGCCATGGAGCGGATCACGACCCCCTCGTCCAGCGAGTGGTCGAGCATCCGCACGCGGTCGCCGAGGATCGCGCCGCCCGTGAAGGGCGAGGTCGGGTCGACGGCCACGACCGCGACCCGAGTCCCGCGCGCGCGGTACGTGGCGATGAGCCCGCTTACCAGCGTGCTCTTGCCGGCCCCCGGCGGCCCGGTCACGCCTAGGATGTGCGCGCGCCCGCTCTTGCGGTAAAGCGCGCGGTACGCCGCATGCCCCCGCGGGTCCCGGTCCTCAAGGTAAGAAAGGAGCCGCGCGGCGGCGCGCCGGTTTCCCGAAAGCACCTCTTCCGCCACGGAGCCCTTCGACGACAAGCCTCCGGCGCCCCCCTCACGCGGCCCGCGCGGGGAGCCTCACGCGCGCCCCACGATGCGCCGCACATCGGCGACAATCGTTTCCGTCGAGGTCCCGGGGCCGTAGACTCCCGCGACGCCGAGCTTCTTCAGCCTCACGGCGTCCTCCGTCGGGATGATCCCGCCGACGAAGAGGGGGATGTCCCGGGCCCCCGCCTCCTTGAGCAGCTCAAGCGTGCGCGGCACGAGGTGCATGTGCGCGCCCGATAGGATTGAGAGGCCGATCGCGTCCGCGTCCTCGTCCAGGGCCGTCTGGACGACTTGCTCGGGCGTCACCTTGAGCCCCGTGTAGATGACCTCCATCCCGGCGTCTCGAAGCGCCCGCGCGACGACCTTCGCGCCGCGGTCGTGCCCGTCAAGCCCGGGTTTTGCGACTACGACCCGCGGCGGCGCGGCCCTCGCTGCGGCCCCGGCCTTCCGCCCCTTCGCCGCAGCGGGCTTGCGCCTCTTCCTCGCCCCCAACTTGGCCCTCGCGCAAAGACCCCCCTTGAGGTAGAAAACCGTTTGCGGCCCTCGGCCCTTTTCGAAGGCGTTTCCGCCCGGGCCGTTCGGCCGGGCTAGGCGCGCTTCGAAACCCCTAAATACACTGCCCAGCTAACGCGCGGCGGCGCGCCCGAGAGCCGGGCCGCGCTTTTTGGGCTGGTGGAACAATCCGCGCGATGTTCCCGAGCGCGGCCTGCGCCATTCTCCTCCTCCTTGGCGCCTTCCTCCCTCTCGCCGCCCACCCCTCGGCTGCCGAGCCGACGCCGCTCTACCGCTCCGAAGCGTGGCCCTCCCCGGCCTTTGCCAACGTCACGGCCCAGGCGGGAGTCGGCGCCAGCGCCTCCCTCCTCGGAGCCACGGAAGCCAACCGCGAGACCATCAACGGGTTCATGAACGGCGGGCGCGGCGCGTGCATAGTCGACATCGACGGGGACGGCGACGACGACATCTATGTGTCGGGCCCCGGCCAGAACCAGCTCTTCCGCAACGACGGCAACTTCACCTTCGCGGACATCACGACGGCGGCCGGCGTCGGCGACCTCGGCTACGGGATGGGGTGCGCCTCGGCCGACCTCGACAACGACGGCGACCAGGACATGATCTCGACCCAGTGGCAGTCACACTTCTCCCTGTGGCGCAACAACGGCAATTCGACCTTCACGAACATGACCTCGCAGTCCGGCGTCGACGACACGGGGCCCCAAGCGGGCGTCGCGATCGCGGACTTCGACAACGACGGGCTCCTCGACTTCTTCCTCGCCGAGTACTCGAAGGTCCCGGACAGGGTCTACCGGAACCTCGGAGGCTTCAAGTTCGAGAACCGGACGGACTCGTCGAGGGTCTACGACCTCGACTACGGCTTCCAGCCGATTGCGGCCGACTACGACGAGGACGGGCTCATCGACGTCTTTGTCGTCAATGACTTCGGCCTTGACACCCTGTGGAAGAACGCGGGCAACTTCACGTTTGCCGACGTCTCGCGAAGTTCCGGGGCCGACGACCCGGGAAGCGGGATGGGCGGCGCCTGGGGCGACTACGACTCCGACGGCGACCTCGACATCTTCGTGACCAATTACTACGAAAACGGGCTGTGGGAGAACGACGACGGCTCCTTCCGCAACGTGGCCAACGCCTCGGGGGTCGACGATATCTGGGTCGGCTGGGGGGTCGTCTGGTTCGACTTCGACCACGACGCGGACCTTGACCTTTACATTGCCAACGGCAACGTCGAGCACGGGCGGCAGTGGGACCAGCCGAACAAATTGTTCCGGAACGACGGGGGAGGCAACTTCACGGATGTCTCGGACGGGTCGGGCGCGGAGACTACGGATGTGAGCCGGGGCCTTGCACTCTCCGACCTGAACGGCGACGGCTACGAGGACCTCTACGTTCTCAATGTCAACTGCCCGGCGCTCCTGCTCAAGAACCTGGTCACGAACACGAACGGGTGGCTCCAGGTGCGCCTTGAGGGGACGGTCTCGAACCGGGACGGCGTGGGCGCGACCGTGACCGTGACGACGGACGCGACGCGCGAGACCCAGGTGCTCTCGGCGGGCTCCTCCTACCTCTCCTCGAACTCGAAGACGCTGACTTTCGGCCTGGGCGCGTACTCGTCGGCGCGCGAGGTCATCGTGGAGTGGCCCTCGGGCTTGCGGCAGGTCGTACGCGCGGTGGCGGGTAACCAGACGGTGACGGTCGTCGAAGAGGACAGCGAGGCGCCGGTCGCGCGCGCCGCCGACATCACGGTCAACCAAGGGGAGCGCTTTGCGATGAACGGGAGCCTCTCGACAGACAACGTCCGCGTGGTGGCCTGGGAGTGGTCGATGGTGGGCAACGGCACCGTGGTGAACGCCTCGGGGGCGCTGGCGTGGGTGGCGATCTACACGCCCGGCACCTATTCGGGCGTCCTCACGGCCCGCGACCCTTTCGGGCTCGTGGGGGTGGCCAACTTCACGGTCGCGGTCCGGCCGTTTGCGAACGTCACGCTCGACGCGGGCCCCGACCGCGTGGTGCCCGAAGGGGCTACCTTGGCGTTCCGGGCGCTCGCCGTGAGTTCGGCGACGCCCGACTGCGACCTGCAGTGCGCGTTCACGTGGAGTTTCGACGATGGCGCGGGGCCCGTGGTGCTCCAAGGCCCTTCCCCAACGCACCTCTTCGATTCGCCGGGCACGTACACGGTCGATGTGGTCGTGCTTGACCCGCAAAACGCGACGGCGGCCGATGAGGTCGAGGTCCGAGTCCTTGATGCCCTGGCTCCCGAAGTGCGCGCGGAGGTCCCTGCGGCAGTCGACGAGGACGTGCCTGTGTGGCTCGAGGCGGGGAATTCCACGGACAACGACCCAAACTTCAATGTGACGGGGACTTTCGAATGGACGCTGGACGGCCGCACGGGACCCGTGGTCTGGCGGGGCGCGCGCGTCCTTGCCATCTTCGAGGACCCCGGGACGTTCACGCTCACACTCACGGTGCGAGACGAGGTGGGCAACGCCGCGGCCCGGACCTTCGTGGTCGAGGTGCGCGACACGACGGCTCCCACGCCGGACGCGGGGCCCGACCGCACGGTCTTGCCGGGGGAGGAGCTCGTCCTGTCGGGGGCGGCCTCGACGGACAACGACCCGCGGCTCGTTTCCCTCGGGACGTTTGCCTGGCGCGTCGAAAGGTGGGGCGGGGCCGACAACTACACGGGCGCCAAGAAGGTGATCGCGTTTTCGACCCCCGGGCTCTTCCGGGTCGAGCTTGACGTGTGGGACCCGTCGGGGAACCGCGCCGTTTTGCCGGACGTCATGTTCGTCCGGGTGCTCGACGAGGAGAGGCCGGTCGCCGAAGCGGGGGGTGACCGTGAGGTGGCCGTGGGTGAGGCGTTCGTGCTCGACGGCCAGCGCTCGACCGACAACGACCCCTCCCTGATGGAGACGGGGCTCTTCCGGTGGGAGTTCCAAGATGGCTCGCAGCGCAAGGCCCTCGACGGGCTCAAGGTCGAGTACGTGATGGCAAGGCCAGGGACCTATGGCGTGCGGCTGACCGTGACCGACCAATCCGGCAACAGCGGCGCGGTCGTGTTCAGCCTGAAGGCCGTCGACGGCACGCCGCCGGTTCTGGCGTACGCCGCCCCGCAGGCTGAGCTCGAGGCGGGCGGCACGCTGGTCCTAAACGCTTCGGGCACGTCGGACAACGTAGGGCTCGCGTCGGTCGTGTGGCGGGTCGAGGGGCCTTCGTCCTTTGAGGCGTTCGTGTACGGTCTTACCGGGGTCGTCGTCGTGCCGTTCGAGGGGCTCTACCGGGTGACCGTCACGGCAAGCGACCTCGCAGGAAACGTGGCGACTGCGGCGTTCAACGTGACCGTGGCCCCGCGCGCGGCGGGAACGCCGGGGCCTTCGCCGGGGCCGGGGCCCGGGGGGGGCCCGGTGCCCTTGCCGCAAAACGGGACACTGCCGGGGGGCGAGGCGCAACCGCCGCCTGCGGGGACCTCGGGAGGGGCGCTTGTGCTGGGCGCGGTCGGCGCGGCAGGTATCGTCGGCGCAGCGGCGTACCTGAGGTGGCGCGCCCGCGCGCGCGGGCCTTGAGGCGGCGCCCTTGAGCGCGCGCCCCGCGGGGGCCCCGAAGCCAAACCCCTAAATACGCCGGCCCCGTCGAAACGGACACTGGCCAGCCAGCCTGGAGAAAGAGCATGAGGGAGGCCCGAGGGGGGCACACGGGAGCCGCCTGGACGGCGGCGGCGCTCGTGGTCCTCTCCTCGCTTCCGGGCGCGGCTGCGTCCTCAAGTTCGTCAGCCGCGGGCCCCGAAGCGCTGGCCGCCATGCCGGCGGGCCTGCTCTTCGAGAACTACTCGGCGACCTCGGGGCTGTCCGCCAACGCCTCGATCCTCAACCGGTCGCTTGCGGACTTCGAACTCAGCCACGGCTTCCTCAACGGCGGCCGGGGGGCATGCTGGCTCGACTTCGACGGGGACGGCGACGACGACCTCTTTGTCGCAGGGCCACAGCAAAGCCAGTTCTTCGAGAACCTCGGCGGTTGGGCATTTGCCGACGTCTCGAACGCGTCGGGCCTTGACCTGCGCGGGTACGGGATGGGCTGCGCGGCCGCCGACCTCGACCGGGACGGAGACCAAGACCTATGGGTCACGTTCTACGACTCCCTCCAGGCGCTCATGCGCAACAACGGCGACGGGACCTTCACGAATGTTTCGGCCGGCCCGATCGCTGCCGAAAAGGGCGCGCACACCGGCGTCTCGTTCGGCGACTTCGACGAGGACGGCCTCCTCGACGCGGTCGTGACGAACTACAACCGGCAGGCGGACCGGCTCTACCGCAACCTCGGGAACCTCACCTTCGAGGAGCGCAGCGGCGCCTCGGGCCTCTTCGACGTGGACTGGGGGTTCCAGCCCCTTGTCTTCGACCACGACCTCGACGGGGACGTCGACATCGTCGTGATCAACGACTTCGGCTTCGACCGCCTGTGGCGAAACGAAGGCGGTTGGAATTTCACCGACGCCACGTCGCAGACCGGGGCGAACGACCCGGGCGGAGGGATGGGGGGCGATGTTTCGGATGTCGACCTCGACGGCGACCTCGACTTCTACATCGCCAACTACGCCGAGAACTCCCTGTGGGTTTGGAACGGCTCGAGCTTCGTAAACCGCGCGGCCTCCGCGGGTGTCGACAACCGCTCGACGGGCTGGGCCGCCCTTTTCTTCGACTACGACAACGACCGCTTCGAGGACCTGTTCGTCGCCAACGGCGTGGTCGACTGGCCCTCGGAGCGGCGCCAGCCGAACGTCCTCTACCGCAACCTGGGGAACCTCACCTTCGAGGACGTCTCGGCGGGCTCGGGGGCGGAGAGCAACGAGGTCGGGCGGGGGGGCGCGCTCTCGGATGTTGACGGCGACGGGCGGGTCGACGTGTACACAACAAACGTGAACGCGCCGAACGAAATGCTGAGGAACGTCGCGGACACGCAGAACGGCTGGCTGAAGGTGCGGCTCGAAGGGACGCTCTCGAACCCCGACGGTGTGGGAAGCCTCGTTCGCGTGGCGGCGGCGAACCGGACCCAACTCAAGCCCCAGATGGCGGGCACGGGCTACCTCTCCTCGAGCAGCAAGGTCATGCACTTCGGGTTGGGAGCCTCGGCGGCGGTCGACTTTGTCGAAGTCGTCTGGCCGACGGGGCTTGTGCAGCGGGTGACGGGGCCGGCCCTCAACACCACAGTCGTCGTTCGCGAGCAGGACGCGGAAGCCCCGGTGGCGCGCGCCCCGGGCGTGAGCGCGCAGCAGGGCCTCCCCTTCGAACTCAACGGGTCGGCTTCGACCGACAACGCGGGGATCGCGGGGTGGACCTGGACTGTCGACGTGAACGGGACGCCGGTGGTGGCGGCGGGTGAAAGGGCGTCCGTGCGGGTGTTTTCGCCAGGCAACTTCACCGGGTCCCTCGAGGTCGCAGACCTCTATGGGAACGTCGCAAACGCGGCGTTTGCCGTCGATGTCCTTCCCCTCACGGCGGCTTTCGTGGACGCGGGCCCGGACTTCTCCGTGCCGGAGGGGACAGCGCACACGTTTTCCGCGACGGGCCTCTCCACCTCGGCGGCCGACTTTGAGAACACGTCGGCCTTCGAGTGGTGGGTGACCGATGGCGCAGGCACAATTCTGCTCACGGGCGCCCGCCCGACCTACGTTTTCGGGCGCGTCGGCACCGTGGCCGTGCATGTCGTCGTGCACGACAGCGCGAATGCCTCGGCGGAGGACTTCCTGAACGTCACCGTCACGGACGGGTCGCCCCCGACAGTCGTTGCGGCCGTCCCCGCGTCCGTCGACGAGGACGTGGCTGTCACGCTTGACGCTTCGGCGACCTTTGACAACGACCCGCGTTTCCCGGCGGGCGCGACCTTCACGTGGGGCTATGACGGGCGCGCAGGGCCCGTGTCCTTCGCAGGCGTCAATGCCACGCACGTGTTTGCCGACCCGGGGCCGGTCCGCCTAAAGCTGAGGGTGGCGGACGGTTCGGGGAACTCCGCGGAGGTCGAATATTCCCTTGTGGTTGCCGACCGGACCGCGCCCGCCGTCGACGCGGGGCCCGACCGTGCGGCCGAACCGGGCGAGGACGTGGATCTTAGCGCCGCGGGCTCGAGCGACAACGCCCTCGACTTTTTCGAAAACGGGTCGTTCACGTGGCGCGTGCACTACCGCACGGGCGTTGTGGTCCTTACAGGGCCGGACCGGCTCGTAACGTTCCCAGAACCGGGCGTGTTCCTCGTGGCGCTTGAGGCGTCGGACCCGACGGGGAACGCGGGGACGCCGGACTCGCTGGAGGTGACGGTGATCGACCGCGTGGCGCCGGTCCCAAACGGCGGGGGAGACCGCACGGCGACCCTTGGCGTGCCGTTCCTGTTCAACGCGTCGCTTACGACCGACAACGACCCGTACTTCAAGGAGAGCGGGAGGTTTGTTTGGCAGTTCCAGGACGGGTCGCAGCTCCAGAACCTCGAGGGGGTCCTTGCGCCCTACACGTTCTTGCGGGAGGGCGAGTACCGGGTGCGGCTCTCGGCGACGGACGCGGCGGGCAACGCCGCCGCGGCGCTCTTCACGGTGAGGGTCGTGGACGGCCGGCCCCCAACGATCGCGGTCGCGCCCGTGCCCGCGTCCGCCTTTGCGGGCGACCGGGTCGTGCTCAACGCATCGGGGACAACGGACGACGTGGGTGTTGCCAGCCTGGGGTGGCGGGTCACAGGGCCCTTCGCCTTCGACGTGGAACTTGCGGGTGGCGTGGGGGTGTTCGTGCCGCCGCTGCCGGGGACCTACAATGCCACCGTAACGGCGCGGGACGCGGCGGGCAACGCCGCGTCGCGGGCGTTTACGATCGTCGTTGGGGTCCGGCCAGGCGCGGGGACCGGAACCAACAACACGAATGGCACGAACAACACAACGGACATCGACCCGCGTTGCGGCTTGCCCCGTCCCCAGTGCAGCGACCCACGGCCGCCCCAGGGCGATGGGCAGACCGAGCGGGCGATTGCTGTGGGGCTCGTCGGTTTGGCGCTCGCCGTGGTCGCGCTCGTGCTCTCTCAACGCCGGTCCCGCCAGCGCGGGGGCAAGCCCCCTCAGTCGCTGTAGTTGTAGAACCCGCGGCCGGACTTGCGCCCAAGGTACCCCGCGCGCACCATCTTCCTGAGGAGAGGGCAAGGCCGGTACTTCGAGTCCCCGAACCCCTCCTCGAGGACCTGCATGATCGCGAGGCACGTGTCGAGCCCGATGAAGTCGGCAAGCTCGAGGGGCCCCATCGGGTGGTTCATCCCGAGCTTCATGACCTTGTCAATCGAGGGCGCGTCCGCGACCCCCTCGTGGAGTGCGAAGATCGCCTCGTTGATCATTGGCATGAGGACGCGGTTCGAGACGAAGCCCGGGAAGTCGTTCGAGACGCAGGGGTCCTTCCCAAGGCGTAGCGAGAGGTCGCGCGTGAACGTGTAGGTCGCCTCGCTCGTCTCGTGGCCCCGGACGAGCTCGACGAGCTTCATCACGGGCACGGGGTTGAAGAAGTGCATCCCGATGAACCGGTCGGGGCGCTTCGTCGAGGCCGCAAGCTCCGTGATCGAGATCGACGAGGTGTTGGATGCCAGGACCGCGCGGGCCCCTAGCATGGCGTCGAGTTCGCGGAAGGCCTCCCTCTTGAGCGCGGCGTCCTCGGTCACGGCCTCCACGACGAAGTCGCAGTCCTTGAAGTCGGCAAGCGAGGTGGTCGTGCGGATCCGGCCGCGCGCGCGCTCGCCATCGTCCTTCGAGAGCTTGCCCTTCTCGACGGCCCTTTCAAGGGACTTCTCGATCGCCAAGACGCCCCGGTCGACAAAGGCCTGCGCGACATCTTCAAGAACGACCTCAAGCCCCGCGAGGGCGGCGACCTGGGCGATCCCCGAACCCATTTGACCTGCCCCCACGACGCCAAACGTCCTCACTTCCGCGGCCTTCACGTCCACTCCTCGCGTGCCTGGCAGGCGCCTCAGAGTACATTAGGCTCACTTTGTAGGCGGCGGCTTTTTGGGCGCAGGCGCTCTGAAGAGGGCCGTGCAGGAAGGGACCGCCGACGCGCTCGTCGTGGGCGGCGGCGTCGTGGGTGTCGCGGTCGCCCGGGCTCTGGCCGCAAAGGGCCTCGCGGTCACCCTGCTCGAAAAAGAGGGAGGGCTGGCCCGCCACGCCTCGGGGCGCAACAGCGGCGTGCTCCACTCGGGGGTCTTCAACCGGCCGGGGACTTTGAAGGCGCAGATGACGCGGGAGGGGCTGCCCCAGGTCCTGGAATTTTGCCGCAGGCGCGGCGTTCCGCACGGGGTCACGGGGAAGGTCGTCTGCGCGGGAGACCGCGGCGACCTCGAGCCCCTCCAAAAACTCGAGGCGCAGGCCCGGGCCAACGGGCTCGAAGGCGTGGAGGTGCGTGAGGCCGCAAGGATGGGCGAGTCGGAACCCCACGCCGCGCCGCGCCCGCACCTCTTCGTCCCGCAGGCGGGGGTCGTTGACGCCCCGGCGCTTGTCGAGGCGCTTGCAGAGGAGGCGCGCGAGAAGGGCGCAGAGTTCAAGACGAGCACAAGGGCCATTTGGCTCACGCGAGAAAAGGGCGCATTCGTCGCCTCCACGGACCGCGGCGAGGTTCGGGCGGAGCGTCTCGTGAACGCGGCGGGCCTCCACGCCGACGAGCTGGCCTGGCAACTCGGGGCGGGCGCCGAGTATGTGGTTGTGCCCTTCCGGGGCGACAACTTCGAGGTCGTGGGGCCGCGGGCGGCCCTCGTGCGCGGTCTTCTCTACCCGCTCAAGGACCCCGAGCGGCCGTTTGTCGGCGTGCACTTCACGAAGCGCACCGACGGCGGACTCCTCGTAGGGCCAAACGCCGTGATCCCGCCGGGGCGCGAGGCGTACCGGGGGCTTCGGCCCGACCGGGACACGGTGCGCATGGTGCTCGACCCCGCCTTCCTGCGGATGATCCTCCGGAACCCTGCGGTCCGGCGGCACGCGCCCCGCGAGGTCCTCCTCTCCGCCTCGCCGCGCGCCTTCCTCGACGAGGCGCAGAAACTCGTGCCGTCGCTGCGGGCCTCGGACCTTGTCCCGGCGCGTTCGGGAATCCGCGCGCAGCTCGTCCGGCGCGAGGACGGGTCGCTCGTCGACGACGTCGTCATCGAAGAGAACGAAGGCGCGGTCCACGTGCTGAACGCCGTGTCCCCCGCGCTTACGAACGCGATCGCCTTTGCCGAGCGGCTCGCGGCACGCCTGCTTGGGCTCTGACCCCCGAACGCTTTTCTACGCCCGCCCGCGTGGAGCCTGGCAATGGGCTTTTGGGACAGGGCGCTCTCGGCGCCCGGCGCCGTGCTCGCGGGGGGCCTCGCTCTCTGGGGGATGGCCTGGGGGATCGACGCGTGGACCCACATCCAGGTGTTTGGCGTGGCGCAGGGGGCGCACCTCCACGGCGGCGACGCGGTGGTTCGCCTGAACATGACGATCACGGGGCTCCCGCTCGTCGCGTTCGGGATGGCCCAGCTCATCGGGACGGACGCGCTGCTCAAGCGCGGGGGCATGCCGCTCTTCTTCGCGAGCCTCTTCCTCATGCTCGACGGGCTTGCGCACGCGTTCGCGTTCAACGACCACCTCGGCGAGCCGCCGTCCGCGGCCTTCTTCGCGTTCGTGGCGCCGGCGCAGATCGCCGCAGGCCTCGCGCTGCCCTTCGTGTCCCGGCCGCTGGGCCGCTTGCTCCTTGCAGGGACCCTCGGGCTCCTCGCGCTCTACGCCGCATCGCGGGCCATCACGTTCGAGCCCCTGCTGTGGCCCGAGAGGGTCGAGGCCCTCGACGTGGTGAGCAAGCTCTTCGAGGGGCTCTTCATGATCGCGCTCGTGCTGAACCTGAAGGTGGCGAGGGGCCGTGAACCCAAGGCCGTCCAGGGCGCTGCCCCGGCAGGCCCCTCGACGGGCCCATCGCCTTAGGCTGCCCTGCGTTTTCGCGCCCGGGCGGCAAACAAAGCCGCGGCAAGGACCGAGGGCAGCGCGAGCGTGAGTTCGAACCCGGGCACCGTTTCGGCAGGCGCGCGGGGCGCCGCGCCGCCGGCGTTGATCTGCCCGAGCATCCCGATCTCCTTGTGGCCGGGAACGTTGCACCAGTACTCGGCGGACGTTGTGACCGTGATCGCTGGCGTGAAGGTCGTTGCGCCGGCGCCCACGATCGGGCTCTCGGCGTTGTAGGGCGGCCCGACGATCAGGTTGTGTGGTGCAGACCCGTCGTTGATCACGCGGAACTTGACCACCTCGCCCGGGCGCAGGTCAAGGGTCTCCGGGGAGACGGACCACGCCCCGTGCGACCCGGGCGTCTCGAACATATGGATGTCGATGACCCGTGCGGCGGCGCTCACGTTGAACGAGCCGGACATGCCGGCCGCCCGGTGGCCAGCAACGGGGCAATAAAACACGCCGTTGGCGACCTCCTGGCCGAAGGCGATGTTCACCGTGACGCTCTCGCCCGCGTTGAGGACGGCCGTCGAGAAGTTGTACGGCGCGTCGAGCGCGAAGGCGTGCGGGCTTGGCCCCGCGTTGCGGACGTTGAACGTGATGTTCGCGTTGAGGTCGATGTTGAGGGGCGCGGAGGTCTCGATCCTGAAGTCGGAGAGGTTCACCTGCACAACCGCGCCCGTCGAGAGCGGCGGCGGCGGGGGGTTCGCGGCGGCGACCTTTGCCTGGACCCACAGGTCGAACGCGGACCGGCTCTCCGAGACGACGACCGCGTGCATGTTCGAGTGCGCGCCACCGCAGAACTCCGCGCACTGGAGGAGGAAGCGCCCCTCCTTCTCCGCCTTGAACCAGAATTGGTTGATGCGCCCCGGGTAGGCGTCGATCTTCACGCCAAGGTCGGGAATCCAGACCGCGTGGGCGACGTCCGTCGAACTCACGTTGAGGCGCACGACCGCGTCTTTGGGCACGTGCATCTCGGAAAGCGAGGCGGCCTCCGTCACGCCCTGCGCGGGGTAGTTGAACTCCCAGGACCATTGGTGGGCCACGACCTCGATGTTGAGGTCGACGGGCTCGGAGGGGGTCTCGATCGCATTGAGTGTCCCCCAGCTGAAGACCACGAGGAGGGCGAAGGCAACAGCCGTGAACCCCGTGATGCCAGCCTCAACCTTCTTGTTGTGGTAGTGCGGCGGCAGCGGGCGCTTTCCCCCCCCGCCCCCTTCGGCCTCGCGGCCGTCGTCGTCCTCGGGAGACCCGTCGGCCGCACCGCTCTGGACGGCGCGGAACTTGAGGAGCGTGTAGACGAGGAGTGCCTCGACGACGATTCCAACGATGAACGCGATAATCGTGATCGTGACGAAGAGCGAGTTGATCTCGCGCGCGACCGGCGAGGCCGGGCTCTGGAAGGCGCCTTGGGAGGAGCCCGCCGGGTCGGCGAGGGCCGCCCCTGCGAGGCCGGCTACGGCCGCGGCTGCAAGCAAAACGACTACGGCGCTGCGGAAGTGAATCGTGACCGCCGGGGCGGCGCAAGGATTCGGCCTGCTTAAAAGTTGGGGGGGCGCCGCGCAAGGGCCAGGCCGGGGGCCGCGGCCCCTCGGATCGGAACACTTATCTTCGGTTTTGCGCGATGCGGCGCCGCCGCGCCTCCCAGGCGGCTTTGAAGAGGGACAATCCCCGTGCACTCCTACGGCAAGGTAGCGCGGGAGGTCCCGCCGGCTCCGGCGCACCACGAGCACCTCTCGCCTTGGCCACTCTTCCTCGCGCTCGGGATCATGCTGCTCTACTACGGCGTGATCTTCAAGGGCCCCGTGCTCGGGATCGCCGTAATCCTCGTGCTCGCGGCGCTCTACGGGTGGGTCTACGAGGACTACACGACCTGGCGGCGCGCCCCGCAGCACGCGGAGGAGGAGCTCCCCGACGACGCAAGCCTCATGCGCAAGTGGATGGCCAAGCCGGTCGCGTGGTGGGGGGTCATCCTCTTCCTGCTCACGGAGATCATGCTCTTCGGCGGGCTCTTTGTCGTCTACTTCACAGCGCACGCCTCCTCGCCCGTGTGGCCCCCCGCAAGCGCCCCCGAGCTGCCGGTCTTCGCCACGGGGATTAACACGGCCATCCTCGTCTCGAGCGGCGTGACGATGCACGTCGGGATCATGTTCCTCAAGCGGAACTACCGCACGGCGTTCCTCGTGCTCTTCGCCGCGACAATCGCGCTCGGCGCGCTCTTCCTCTTCAACCAAGTGGCCGAGTACATCGAGCTCTTCGGCGAGGGCTTCAACCTCTCAAGCGGCGTCTACGGCGCGTCGTTCTTCGCGCTCACCGGCGTCCACGGCGCCCACGTGACGGCGGGGATCGGCGGGCTCACCGGCGTCTTCACGCGCGGGCTCTTTGGGCAGTTCAACGCGAAGCGCCACACGGGGATCGAAGGGGTGGCGCTCTACTGGCACTTCGTCGACTTCGTCTGGATCTTCCTCTACCTCGTGATCTACGTCCGGGTGGTTTGAAAGGGGGGCGCACGGGTGGAAACGCACACGGCGACGCCGGCCTGGAAGCTCTGGCTCTTCACCACGGACCACAAGCGGATCGGCATCCTCTACATGGTGACGGCCTTCGGCTTCTTCATCCTCGGCGGGATCGCGGCGATGGCGCTGCGCACGGAGCTTTTCACCGCCGGGCCCACGTTCATGAAGCAGCAGACCTTCAACGAGCTCTTCTCGATCCACGGCGTTACGATGATCTTCCTCTGGATCATCCCCGTGCTCGTCGGCGGCTTTGGCAACTACTTCCTGCCTCTCCAGATCGGCGCGAAGGACATGTCGTTCCCGCGGCTCAACGCGCTCTCCTACTGGCTCTACCTCTCGGCGGCCTCGCTCTTCTGGATCGGTTTCCTCCTGAAGGACCAGGCCGCGCTCGGCTGGACCGGGTACGTGCCCCTCTCCGAGAGGGTCGGTACCCCGGGCGTGGGCGCCGACCTCTGGCTCCTCGGGTTCCACCTCGTCGGCGTCTCCTCGATCCTCGGCGGGGTGAACTTCCTCGTCACCGTGATCAAGGAGCGCGCGCCGGGCGTGAAGTTCAAGAACCTCTCGCTCTTCGTCTGGTCGCAGATCGTCACGGCCTTCCTCATCGTCATGGCGACCCCGGTCGTGGGCACCGTGATGACGCTCGTGTTCTTCGACCGCAATTTCGGGACGCACTTCTTCATCCCCGAGGGGGGCGGCGACCCCGTGCTCTACCAGCACCTCTTCTGGTTCTACTCGCACCCCGCGGTCTACGTGATGATCCTCCCGGCGATGGGGATCGTCTCGGAAGTCATCCCCCGGTTCTCGGGCCAGCCGATCTTCGGCTACCGCCCGATGGTCTACGCGATGGCGGTCATCGGCTTCCTCGGGTTCACGGTGTGGGCCCACCACATGTTCACGATCGGGGGGATCGACGGGATCTACATGGCATCCGTGCCGATCGACTACCAGCTCCAGGACACGTACTGGGCGGTCTCGCACATCCACTACGTGCTCTTCGGCGGCTCCGTGCTCGGGGTCTTTGCGGGGATCTACTACTGGTTCCCGCGGATGACGGGGCGGATGATGGACGAGAGGCTCGGCCGCTGGCACTTCTGGGCGACGATGATCTCGCTAAACGGCGTCTTCATGACGATGCACATCGTGGGGATCCTCGGGATGCCGCGCCGCGTGTACGACTACAACCCCGAGCTCGAGTGGATGAACCAGCTTGCGACCTACAGCGCGATTTGCCTGGGGCTCGTCCAGCTCCTCTTCTTCTACAACGTCGCGCACAGCGCGTTCCGGGGGGCCATCGCGCCGGCAAACCCGTGGGACGTTCAGGACTCCCTCGAGTGGCCGAAGGTGGCGCGCGCGCCCTCGAAGGCGCGGGCCCCGGTGTCGGCGGCGGTCGCCATCGCGGCGGTCGATAGGGTCATGGCCCCGGAGAGCGGTCGCGAGGGGAAGGGGTAGAGATGTCGCTGCCGGGGCCGCTGCCGTACGAGCCGAAGCGATTCGGCGCGGTTCGCGAAGAGCCGGCAAAGCGCGCGATGCGCCCCTATGCGGAGCGCCTCAGGATGGCGCCGGAACTTGTGGAGGGCGTGGCGGTCCGGTCGGGGTCGCTCGCGGACGGCCTGCCGAAGCTCGCGGAAATCTGCCTCGTCCTTGGCGCGTTTGCCCCCGTCGTGCTCGCGATCCCCGGGTTCGGCTCGCTCTTCTACGATGTCGTCGTGGCAAGCTACCCGCTGAGTGCCGGCCTCGTGAACGCGACCATGTGGCTGATGGCCGGCTGGGCCGGCGCGGCCCTCCTGCTTGTCGCGGGTGCGGCGGGCCTCATCCTGGCAAGCGCCGGAGGCGCGGG
>DATEUP010000187.1:0-27357 GCA_035283065.1 Thermoplasmatota archaeon
CGTTGGCGCCCTTGAGCTCGTTGATGACGACGCCGCGTTGGCCTCGAAAATCCGCCTCAGGGAGGTCGAAGACGCGCGGGGTGATGCGGCCGCCGCACTGGATGGGTCGGCCGATCTCCGCGTGCTCCTCCACGATGAGGACGCGGTGGCCCTTGCGGGCAATCTGGGAAGCCGTGTAGCAGCCGATGGGGCCGCCACCAACCACGAGGACATCGACTTCGTCGGGCATGGGGAGGCGCAAAACGATCGGGGAAGGCTCGTATAAAGCCGTCCGTTCAGCGCCATGGCCAGAGACTTCGCTTCGCAAAGCGCAGGGCCTGGAACTTCGTTCGGGCGCGGACAGAGCTTCATTGATGCCGGCAAATACGCTGCACCTCGTCTCTTAGCACCGCTCGCCATTCGTGCCTGCGATCCCGCAGCGCGGCGCCCGCCGGACCCAGGAGCAAACTGTGGGCGGCCTCGTTGAAGGTGTGTTTCACCGTGTTTCCCGGCGTCGTCGCTTCGAACCCCTGGCGGCCCCGCCGCACGAGCATGCCTTTTCTGACGAGCCCAGCCAAGCATTGGGGCAGGGCCTCCCGCAGTACGAGGAGAGGGCGAAGGACGGAGGGCTTTTCCAGGTCGGAGCGAGAGAACACCCGGTACGAAGCTCCGCTCTTCGCCACGCGCTGGGACGCCATCAGCACGAGGAGCTCGCCATCCGTTAGGAGACTCGACAGGCGGAGCGCCTCACAGGCGTGCGGATGGCGGGCCATGAGGCACGGCGTGCCTCGCAGGGGTCAAAAGCCGATCCTGATAGTAATCACTAGACTCTCACGAAAGCTTGAAGTATCAGAATGTTACACTACGACTCCATGGCTTCCTTGACCGCCGTCCTCGGGGACTCGCCACGCGTCCGCGTGCTCGAGGCCCTCGTGCGCCTCAGCGGGCTTGATTATACGCGGGCAGAGCTCGCCAGGGAAGCGGGCCTTTACCGGATGACGACGAATCGGATGATCGAAGAGCTGGAACGCCAGGGGCTTGTCGATCGAGTAGGCAGGGGAAAACGGCCCCTCTTCAGGACGCGTTCAGAATCCCCGCGCGTCCAAATTCTCGGGTACCTCGATGCGGCGCTCGGGTTGGTCGAGGAACGCGAGTTTTCCGGAAACGCCAGTGGCGAAGGCGTTGGGGAGCTCTTTCGGGAGGCGGTCCATAGGCTTGAGGGGGACACCCGAGGCACGCGGAGGCGCGAGGCAACCGGCCAGGTACCGCCGCGCGACACACAAAAGGTCCGTGGAAATCGAGAATAGCTCCGCAGGGGAGCCGCGTGGCCGGCCCGCTGGACGCAACGGGCGTCGGCTTTTTAGACGGGTACCCGATGCAATTGCCGCATGGCCAAAGGGAAGAAACGGACTCTCGCCGAGGCCGTCGCGCACGCCGAGCGCGTCCTCAAAGCCAAGGACCGGTTGCGTGAGGAAGCCTTCCGTGACTCGCGGGAGATCCAGCGGGCGGCCTCAACTGTCCTGCGCGGCGGCGTTCCCCGCACGGCCAAAGGCGTCGAGGTAGCACGCGAACAGCTCGCGCTTGCCTCCGCACACTCCAAGGCGCTCAAGCGCCGGCTCGAAGGGCACGCGGATCTCTACGAGTCGGGCATGATGGAGACGCCGCTCCAGGAGCTTGCGGAGGCCTATGTGCTCCTTGCGCATTCGCAGGGCGAGCCAATCCCCACCTACGATGAGATTTCCGTAACCCCCGCCTCGTTCATCCTGGGCGTCGCCGACGCGATCGGGGAGTTCCGGAGGCAGCTTGTGGGCGCGATCCGCCACGGCCGCATCAAGGAGGCGGAACGCCACCTCGATGCGATGGACGAGGCCTTTTCCGCGATCGCCGCGATTTCCCTCCCGGACGCCATCGTGCCCGTGCGCAAGAAAGTCGACACGGCACGGTCGCTCATCGAGCGGTCGGCAAGCGAGGTCGCGCTGGCCGTGCGCATGCACGAGCACGAGAAGGCGATACGCGCGGCGGCGCCGCGGGCGCGCGGGCGCCGGTGAGAGTTTACCGGAGGGTGCAGGGCCTTGCCGGGATGAATTCGAAGCCCTTTTAGCGCGCGCGGGGGTCTTCGAGGCGCCTACCGGGGGCCGTGCAATCTCAAGGAGAGTGGATCGAAGCGGCGCCTGGCGCGCTGCCGGCTTGCTCGGGCTTTCGGCCCTCCTCGGTATGGTCTGCGTCCTCGCATTCGGCCAAGGCGGGGCCCTCGCCTCGTCCTATGGTGGCGCCGGCGACTGGACGATTGGGGCCGGGACCACGGAAGTGGTCTCCAACGAGACGGTGACCGTGCTTGGAGACGTCACGGTGCTCGGGAACCTCACGTTGGAGGACAGCACGCTCCTCGTGCGCGGCCGTCCGTTCCCCGACCCGCCCTTTGCCCCGGTGCTAGGCCTCTTTTACCCCGGCGACGTGCGTGTTGGCGCCAACGCGAACCTGGTCCTCAACCGGTCGACCCTGCGCGCCTACCACGCAGTCAACGTCGCGGGCCGCTTCAACATGTCCGACTCGACCTTCAACATCTCGGGCGATGATGGGGCGAGGTACGGGCCCGGCGTCACCTCGGGTTTCTTCAACACAACAGGGACGAGCCTTGCGGTCAACTCGAGCCTCGATGTCCTCGGCCGGGCTTTTGTTACGGGGACCCTCACCCTCGTGAATTCCTCGCTCCTGTTCGGCACCGACCCCTATGTGAACGGGACGGCGCCGTTTGGAATCTGGGCCAGCGGAACCGTTTCGCTCGCCGACGCGGACGGCCTGGCCTCGACGACGGCCGACGCGAGCGTCCTTGGCGCCTCGGGCAACGGGAGCTACTCGACTTTCGGTAACGGGGCCCGTTTCACCATGCTGAATTCGCGGGGTGAGTACCTCGGGGAAGGCGGGTACCCCGGCTTGGAGTTCAACCGTTCCCAAGTGACAATCTCCGGGTCCACGTTCATTGGGCCCGCTGGCCGTGGAGGCGCGGTCGCGGCCCTTGACGGCCTCCGGGCGGCGGTCGTGTTCAACAACGTGACCGGGGGCACCATCAATGACACGAGCTTCGCAGGCGTCGCGCTGCCGATCATCATGCGCGGCGGCGTGCAAAACCGCGTCGAGCGCGTCAACATCACGGCGATGGTCGCGGGCGTGCAACTCCTCGGCGAATATTACACGGAGGTGAACGACCTCACCGTGGGCCCGTCGTTTGCCATGCCGGGCCTCGCCGCATGGCCCTCCCTGGGGACCGCCATCGCCATCCGGAATGGGTCGAACATAACGGTGCAACGGCTCCTCGTGGAGGGAAATGCGACCCTCGGGCAGTTCCAGCCGCTCAGCGGGATTCTCGCGGAGGGGGTCGACGACCTCGTGGCCGAGGACGTCACGGTCCGTGACGCCAGCGCCCTCATCACGGCGGATGGCCCCGGGTGGCTCATCCTGAATCGTGTGCGCGGGGAGCGCGTGGGGGGCGGGGTGCTCCTTGCGGATTTCACCTGGGCCCGCCTCAACGAGGCCTCCGTCCAAGGCGATGCGCCCGTGGCCTTCCTGTTCGTCGGCTGTCAACTCGTCGAATTCGGGAATTCCACGGGAAACGCTTCCATCGGGGTCGAGTTCCGGGACAGCGCGCCCGTGTTTGTCCGGAATGTTTCCGTGAGCGTCCGCCAGGCGGGGCTGCGCTTCTTCGGCGACCGAGGGCTCACGGTCTCCCGCCTCACGGTTGAGGGGAACGGAACCGGGCTCACGTTCGTCACCGCGAGCGAGGTGCTCGTAAAAGACAGCGTTGTGGAATTCGGGCTTGTTGGGCTGAACGCCCTGTACTCTACCGACATGGTTGTCCAGAACGTTTCGTTCCGGGCGGCTCCGGACTCAAATCCGGACGTGTTCCTACGGCTCACCTCGGTGTTTCGGTTCACGCTCTTGGACTGGAACTACTCCGGCCGTTGCGACGCTGCGGGCGCCATTGGGGACTCCGGGACCGTGTTCATTGACCGATTCGTGATTGGCGGCTGTCGGCAGGGGCTTGCCGTCACCAGCACTTCGCAAATTGACCTCCCCTGGGCCGACCTCCAAGGGGTTACGGCGGGCACGGCGCTTGGTTTCTACAATGTCACCGACGCGTGGGTGGGCGGCGCCGACGTAAGCGGGGCCTACGGCGTGGGCCTCGCGATCCTCGGCTCGAGCCGGGTTTACGTCTCGTCCTTCAACGCCTCTGGGGCGGGGGGCTCGGACGGCGTGATTGTCGCCCAGAGTGGGGATATCGAGCTCTCGGACGGCCTCGCGCTCGGCGCGTCCTCGTGGGGGGTCACGGTGGTCAACGCGACGGGGCCCGTGACCCTCACGCGGCTGCGCGTAAGCGGCGGCCAAGGCGGGGTTGCGATCCTCAACAGCCCGGGCGCCACGCTTGTGGACTGCGATGTCTCGATGAGCGGGGGCGACGGCGTCTCGGTCGACGGGACTTCGCAGGGGGCGGTCCTTCGAAACCTGACCCTCGCGCAAAACGCCGGAGCCGGCCTTCGCATGGACGCGGCCGGCGCGACTCTCACCGACGGCAACATCTCCGCCAATCAGGGCGATGGAATCGCGCCCGGGGCAAATGTCCGGCTCGATTGGCACGTCGAGGTGGCCGCGTCGTTCACGGATGGCCAAACCCGGTTCACGGGCGACCTCCTCGTGAGCCCCGGGGCGTCCTTCGTCGCGCGCCGCGCGGCCTTCCACTTCGACCCGGGGCCGCGGCAGGTGGCGCTCTCCACCCCACCGCTCTTCGAACTCCTCGCCGGGGCGCGGGCCGTGCTTGACCGTGTCACCTTCGATTCGACAAACGCATCGGTGCCCTACACCTTCGAGATGAGCACCGCAGCCTCCGTGGAAATCCTGGCCTCGTCCTTCGCCGGGTCGGGCCGGGGGCTCTATGCCTCCGCGATCCGCGGGTCGACGGACTTCCTCGCGGTCCGCAATTCGACTTTTGTCGGCTTCTCGAGGCCCCTCGAGGCCTTCGGCTCCCTCGCCGAACTGTCGGACGTGAACTACAGCAACAATGACGCGGGGCCGCGCCTCGCCGTGCAGAGCCTCACCTTCTTCAACCTGACCGTCGAGAACTCGGCAGGCGTCGGCCTCGAGGTCCTCGGCGTCCCCTGGGTCCGGGGCGAGCGCCTGCTGGCGCGCGGGAATGGCGGGGTCGGCGCGCGGTTCTCGAACGTCGATGACCTCGCGCTGGCCACGAGCGAGGTGTACGAGAACCTCCAGGGCGGCTTGCTGCTGGAAAGCTGCGTCGCGGCCCTCACCCACACATCGGTGGCGGGCAACTCGGGCTTCGGCTTGCGGCTTCAAGGCGGTGGGCGCGCCTCCATCGACGACCTGCACGTCTACGGCAACTCGGGGTCCGGCCTTGCCGCGGAGGATCTCGACGAACTACGGGTCGACGGCGCGTTGGTCTACAACGGGCTCGGGCGCGGAGTGGACTTGGCGCGCGTCTCGGTCGTGACGCTTGACCGCGCCGAGTTCTACGACAACGGGGCCTTCGGGCTCACCGCGGTCGACGTCGGGAACCTGACCGTGGTCGGTGTGCGGTTTGCCGGCAACGCCGTCTCGCAGGTCGTTCTCCAGGGCTGGACCGTCGCTCTCTTCGTGGACGGCGTGCTCGAGAGGTCTCCCGGTGACGCGGTCGCCCTCAACGGAACTGCCTCGGGGACGTTCATCGCGGTGGCTGCCGATGCGGCGGTGGCCCGCGTCGCCGCCTCGGAGCGATCCTACGCGTACCTCCTCAATTCGACCTTCGCGGCCCCCTTTGTTCTCGATGCCGCGCGCGTGGACGTCGCGTGGAACCTCAGCGTGGTCGTGTGGAGCGAGGCCGGCACCGCAGTTCCCGGCGCGACCGTGACCGTGGGGGATGCGCAGGGCGGGCTCGTGGCGTCCGAAGGCACTGGGGCCGACGGTTCGACGCGCACCTTCACGGTGATGGCAAAAAACGTTTTCGCCGGAGGCTCGATTCTTGCTTTTTCGCCTCACTCCTTCAACGCGTCGCTGGCGGGCGGCGGCGGCGCACGCCTTTCCGTCGATGTCGACCGTTACATGGTCGTGAACCTCACCGCCGACGGCACCGCGCCAGTGACCACAATCACGCTCGATGGGGTCCCAGGCGAGGGCGGCTGGTTCCTCGGCCCCGTGACGGCAAGGCTCCATGCAGCGGATGCAAGCGACTACGGCGTCACGCTGTTCTGGCGCGTGGACTCAGGTCCCTGGCGCAGCGGGTCGAGCGCGGGGGCCGCCACGGAAGAAGCCGTGGCCGTCGATGCCGAGGGAGTAACCCTACTCGAATATTACGCGGTCGACGGCGTGGCCAACGCCGAAGAGGTCCGAAGCGCCCTCGTGAAGGTGGATCTGAACGCGCCGACCGCCCGTTTCGAGAACCTCCCGGCCAACGCGACGGCCGCCGAGTACTGGGTCCGGTGGAACGCGAGCGACACGGGTGGCAGTTTCTGCTGCTCGTACCAAATCGAGCGCGCCGACGGCGATGGGCCGTTCCGGCCGTGGGGGGACGGCCGGGCGGCGCCTTCAGATCGTGCGCTCTTCACGCCTGACGCGGAGGGGGAATATCATTTCAGGTTGACCGCAACCGACGGTGCGGGGCGCGAGTCCCGGCCGGTAACGGGCACGCTCGACGTGCGCTTGAACGGGACCCTGCGCATTTCGGTGGCCGACGCAGACGGCCGGCCGCTCCCGGCCGCTACAATCCAAGTGGGAAACGCAAGCCTCCCTTATGCGGGAGCAGGCCCTTTCGACATCCGGCTCGCGCCGGGGACGTACCGGGTTACCGTCTCGGCACCCGGGTTCGTGCCCCGCACGTTCGACGCGGTCGTTGCGGCGCGCAACGTCACGGACCTGGGGGTCGTCGAACTCGTGCGCCAGCCGCAGGCGGTCACGGGTGAAGCAGCCCAAGGACCCCTGCAAATTGTGCTGCTCCTCGTGTCCGTCGGCGCGGCGGCCACGATTTGGTTCTTCCGGAGGTCGCGGCGCAAACCCGCGTAGGCGCTTGGAGGCTACGAGCCGAAGAGCGCCTCCGCGATGAGGAATGCGCCCGCCGCCACAAAGAGCGCGGCCGACAGGGTCCGGACGGTCTTTTCGGTCAGCCTTCGGGAGAGTTGCGCGCCAATGAACACCGAGCTCGCCGCGACAAGCACGAGCGCCGCGGAAGCCCCCGCGAACACGGAGATTGGCGCCGTCTCCGTGGCGGCCAAAACGAGCACGGCAATCTGCGTCTTGTCGCCCATTTCGGCCAGGAAGTTAAGGAGGAAAGACTGCGCGAAAGCGCTCCGCGAATCGGTGGCGGCCTCCGATTTTTCCTCTTGCCGGAAGTACCCCCAAACTCCGAGCGCGATGAAGAGCGCGCCGCCCGCGAGTTTCACCCACATTAGCTGTGCCGCAAGGCCAACCGCCAGGGCCGCGCCCGCGGCCACCCCGATCGAGGTCGCGGCGACGAGCCCCAGCGACGCGCCGGCAAAGACGGGCTTCCACGGGTGGCGGGAGGCCAGCGAAATCGTGGCAAGCTGCGTCTTGTCGCCAAGCTCGAGGAGCGCGATGAGTCCGAGTGCGGCAAGGAAGGGGACGGGGCCTTCCACAGGTGCGATCAGGGAGTCTCCCCCTTAGCCCTTGCCGTGAGGGCGTGACGCACGAGCGATGGGTATCGGGGAAACCTTATATGGTGGAAAATTCCACCTGAAATCCATGGCGGTCTCGGTGAAGGTCCGCGAGGACACGAAGCGGCGGCTCGATCGATTGCAGGCCCACCTCGCGTCCAGGTACGGTCGCAAGATGACGCTGCAGGAGCTCGTTGATGCGCTAACCTCCATTGGCGAGAATGACCCTGGTCGTGTTACCTCGGCCACTTCCAGGGTATTCATGCCGCTTTCCGAAGCGGCAAGAAAGCGAATCCTCAGCCTCACCTTTGACATAGGCCCCACCTCGGAGGAAGACATCGATCGCGAGCTCTATTCGGAAGAGGCCATACATGGGCAGGGCAAGCCCCCGGGGCGCCGGCGTGGGTGACTCCTTGACACTGCTCCTCGACGCGGGATACCTGATTGCTCTCCATTCGGAGGGCGACGCGAATCACAAGCGTGCACGAGCTCTCTTTCCCGAGATTGTCGGCGGAATCCACGGACGGCCCTACATCTCGGATTATCTAGTCGCTGAGGTTCTGAATTTTTTCTCGCGAAAAACGCGCTCTGCGCGGAACCTTGAGCATCTCTTGGATGAGATCCTGGGACGCAATGTGGAACCGTGGTTCGAGATCATTTGGATGGACCAAGAGGTCTTCGCGCACGCCCTCGACCTCTACGCGGTCCTCGGTGTGGGGCGTGGACTTAGCTTCACCGATTGCACTTCAGTGGCCCTGGCAAAGGCCGAGCGGATCGAACAAATCGTTAGCTTCGACAAGGGGTTTGACGGGATCCTCACAAGGCTGGCCTGACCAGGTCGTAGCCTCGCTTCAGATCTCCTCAAGCGGGTGCATCGCGGCCTGCTCGCCGGGCTTGCCCTCGGGGATCGCTTCGTCGGCCGTGATGTCGATCTTCACCGGCCATAGCGACATCGCGACCGCGACGGCCCAGAGGATCAGCGCGAGCCCGATCTCCCTCCGCGTGAAGAACTCGATGCCTACGGCGAAAATCCCGACGGCCGCCACCTTCGCGGCGAACACGATCTGCCGGTACTTCGTGACCGGCACCTGGTAGCGCGTTTCAGGCAAGCTCACACGTCCTCGATCTTCACGAGCTTGGGCTCCTCGGCGGGCTTGGGGGCGGCGGGCGCCCCCGTCTTCGGCTCAGTTTTCGAGCGGTAGCTCGGGTTCAGGTTCATCGGGGAAGGGCCCATCTTGCGCACGTCCTCCGTGAACTCGCTGAGCGCCCGGGCAAAGAGCGGGCCCTCGCGCCCCACGAAGAAGCCGATCTTGAGCCGGCCCCGAAAGCCGATCGACGGCGACGAGAGGACTTCCATGAGCTGGCCGAGCTCCTTCTGCGCGAGGTTTGTGCCCGAGAGGTAATGGCAGGACCCCTTGTCACAGGCGCCTACGAAGACCCCGTCGAGGCCCTCGCGAAACATGTTAATCACGTTTCGCGGCTCGATGCGCGCCGAGCAAAGGGTCCGGATCACCGCGACCTCGGGCGGGAACTTGTGGCCCCCCACCCCGGCCTCGTCGAGCGACGACCACGTGCACCAGTTGCAGCAGATCGCCGCCACGCGCGGCTGGAAATCACCCCTTTGCTGGGGCTTGCCGAGGTCCTTCCCGGCCACCGCCTCCGTGACCGTGGCCTCCTTGAGCGCCTTCTGCGAATCGGGGGGAAGCCCGCCCTGGCCCGGCGGGTTCTGCTGCCCGCGCTGGATGAAGTCGGCCAACCCTTCCCCTCCCTACCTTGTCCGCATGAAGGCTTTCGCCATCGCTTCCATCTGGCTGTCCGTGAGGTTCACCATCTCGATTGCGAGGCACGTGCACTCCATCGCGCACATCCCGCAGCCCGTGCAAAGCGCCGGGTCGACGGTCGCCTTCTGCGACTTGAAGGACAGGTTCTCGACGGAGAGGTGCGAGAGGTCGACGTAGGTCTCCTTGAACCCGATCGCGCCGAAGGGGCACACGTCGCACCGCTTGCAGCCGATGCAGTTCTCGTCGACGATCTCGGCGACCCACGGCTGGATCTCGACGCCGCCCTGCGAGAGGATCGTGCCGACCCGCGAGGCCGCGATCGAGCCCTGGACGACCTCGCCCTCGAACTCCTTCGAGCTCTTCGTCTTGAAGTAGCCGTCCTGCGGCGGGAGCTTGACCTGGAAGGTCTCGGCCTTCCCCTTGCCGCCCGTGGACTTCGCGTCGTCGGCCACGAGGATCGTGCCGACCGTGAGGGCGCCCTTGAACCCGTCGCGGTCAAAGGTCACTTCGAACTTGCCGACGGAGCCTTCGACGCCGATGATCTTCGTCGAGTTGAACACCTTCACCTTGGGGTGCGTCTTCACGAGCTTTACGGCGTCCTTTAGGCTCACCTGGGCCTGGCTCACGAGGATCGTCTTCGCGGCCCTTTCGTCGACCCACCCGTCGATGTCGAAGGAGGACTCGGCAAGCTTCACGTCGAACCCGAGGTCCGCGAGCGTGAGGGCCGCCGTGATCCCGCTTGCCCCCGCGCCGGCGACGAGCACGCTCTTCGCCGAGGAGGTCTTGATCTTGTCAAAGGGCTCAAGCATCGCGGCCTTGGCCGAGGCCAGCGAGACCATCCGGTCGAGCGAGAGGGCCGCGTCCTCGCGGGAGTCCTTGTGCACCCACGCGCAGTGCTCGCGGATCGACACGAACTCGTAGAGGGAGCGCTCGACCGCCGAGCCCACCGTGACGTTCTCGCGGCACCGGTCGCGCTGGAGGTGGCAGGTCGAGCAGTGGTGCTCGAGCGAGCAGCAGGCGCAGGCGCCCACGACGACGCGGTCGATCCCGAGCTTGGCGATGTCGGCCTTGAGCGCCTCGGGGTCTTCCTTCTTGCAGAGGTTGTTGAAGACGCGCACGTGGACGACATTCGGGTCGCTCTCCGCGATCCGCTTCGCGGCCGCGTCGAGGTCCACATAGTCCGAGACGGCGCCGTCGCAGCGGCAAAAGAAGACGCCCACTCGGGGGCCCGTCGGTGCCTCGGCCATCGGTTCTTCCCTCCCCCCTCAGGTCCTCGCGAGCGTGGTGAGGAGCCGCGCGACGGTGTTCGACGCGTCCTCGAAGACTTCGTCGAGCGTCATGGGGCCCTTCGCGGGCCCCGCGACCTGGACGCGGCCTTCGGGAACGGCAAAGCCGAACTCGTCGAGCTTGATCCCAAGCTGCTGGGCGAGCGCCTTCAGGCCCTCGGGCGGCGCGACGGGCGTGGCAACCACCGCAGCGTCGACTTCGAGGGTCTTTTCGCCGTCGGCCGCAGCGTACGTGACCGTGACCTTGCCGGCCTTCGATTCGACCCTCAGGGGCTCCACGTCGTAGGTGGCGACCTGCAGCTGCTTCTGGATGCCGATGATCTGCCCCTTCATCCCGGCGCCCGCCTCCCTGTCATGAAAGAGGTGCCCTTTGATACCGGGGCTGTCGGCCGCAACCGCCCTCAAAGCCTCGATGGCCCACCGCAGGGTCACGTGGCCGTTTTCGGCCCAGGCCGCGCCCCCGCCCTTCGCCTGGATGAACGCGACGGCTTTCGGGCGCTCCCCCTGTTTCGCGTGTGCCTTCCCCGAGGCGCCCGCGCCGTGGTGCGCGCCAACGCTGAGCGCCGTGACCGGTTCCCCCGGCGCGATGCGGAACTCGCCCCCCGTGGGGCCCGCGGGGTCGAGGAGCCGCTGGGCTTGAGCCAGCGAAAGGACGCCCGGGAGCTTGCCCCCTCCAAACTGCGGGAACTCGCCAAGGCCGAGAGGGGACGCCCCCATCGCCACGACGACAGCGTCAAAAGCAACCTCCGACTCGGCGTCCTTCTGGTCCGCCTCGAAACGGATTGCGTCGACGGGGCACACCTCCTCGCACTTGCGGCACGACTTGTCCTTGTACCAGAGGCACGTGCCCTCGTCGATCACGTAGAGGCGCGGCGAGGAGTAGAAGTACGGGAGGAAAATCGCCTTCCTCGACCCCACCCCTTCGCTGTATTCGTTCGGCACCGTGACGGGGCACGGGTCGACGCAGAGCTGGCAGGCCGTGCACACGTCGTAGACGTGCCGCGCCTTCGTCTGGAGCTTCAGCTTGTAGGTCTTCGTCTTGTCGTCCTTCGAGGCCGCCTTCACGGTCGTCTGCGTCAAGACCTTGATGTTCTTGTTCCACTCGACGTCCATCATGAGCGTCGAGATGTTGTCGAGCGTCGCGTCGCGCTTCGAGAACTTGTCGTCGAGGATCCCGCGCACGGCCTTGCCGCCAAGGGAGGGTGAGGCGTCGATGAGCGTGACCTTGCGGCCCATCGCGGCCAGGTCGAGCGCGGCCTTCATCCCGGCCACGCCCCCGCCGAGCACCGCGACGTCCTCCGCGCCTTTCCGACCCATCTTGCCCCCTCCAGGTCCCCATAGATGGGCTCACGCCTTAGGTGCCGCCGGCGGGGAGGCTGCCGTCCCCGCGGCCGGCGCGACCGCCGGAGCGGCGGCCTTCTTCACCGCGCGCAGCTTGCCCGCGGGCAGCGCGCGCGAGGAAGACCGCGTAGTCCATGACCTCGAAGTTGTACCGGTCGCTCTCGGGCTTCAGGCAGTTGAAGTGCGCGAGGCACTTCGTGCACGCCGTTAGCATCACGTCGGCTTTCGTCTCGAGGGCCTGCTCCATTCGGAAAACCCGCAGGGCCTTCGTCTGGTCGTTGCAGTTCACCATCGACGAAATCCCGCAGCAGGGCCCAAGCTCGCGGTTCTCGCGCATCTCGACAACGCGCGTGCCCTTGACCTTGCCGAGGACCTCGCGCGGCTCGTTGATGATCCCCATGTGCCTCGAGAGGCGGCAGGGGTCGTGGAACGTGACGGTGAGCGGCTTGCCGTCCGGCGACTCGACCCGAAGGTCGAGGTCCTTGCCCGCAAGGGTCTGGGCGATGTGCTCGACCACGATGCCCTTCTCGATGATCTCCGGGTAGTCCTTGGCAAGCGTCCGGTGGCACTCCGCGCAGGTGCACACGATCTTCTTGACGTCCGAGCGCAGGATCTCACGCGTGTTGTACTCCTTGAGGCGGTCGAAGACCTCCACGTGCCCCTGCCAGAGCTGGTCGTGCCCCACGCACTTGAGGTCGAGCACGACCGGGTCCATCCCGACCTCCTGGAGCAACTTCACGGCCGCGTCCTGGATCTCGCCGTAGTCCACGTTGATTCGCATGAAATACTCGATGCGCTTGAGGCACCCCGGCCAGTAGCCGACCTTCTTCGACGTGTCCCACTCGCGGGGCGCGATGGGGACTTGGGACTCAAGGTCCGTGACGTCGTGGACGATCCCCTCGCAGGCCGGCCGGCCCGGGTACCCGCGCGACCCATCGCTGCGGATCTTGAGGAGGAAGGACTCGTAGTCGACCTCGAGCGGGCACACCTGCCAGCACAGGCCGCAGGAGAGGCACGTGTCGTAGTCGTCGCAGGAGTCCTGCCACGTGTTGTAGACGAGGTTGAGGGTCGTGAAGTCGCGCACCTTGTGGTCGGGGCAGATGTCCGCGCACCGGTGGCAGCCGTAGCACTTGTTGAGCTCGTACGAGTAGCCGCCGCGTGTCTGCACGTACTTCAGCGCGCCGTACGTGAACGCGCCGCCCACGACCGTGCCCCAGATCGTGAGAGCCTTGAGCGTGTCGGGGGACATCCGGTAGTATTCGTACATGAGCTGGTTGATCGAGTAGACCGAGAGGAAAAAGACGGCGATGAGCCCCGCGACGCCTGCCGCCGCAAGCCCCGGCTGCTCCACCGGCCGCTTCTCGCGCCCCTTGGGGTCGAGGAACGGGACCATGAAGAGGGGCCCCATGATCACGCCGTTGAGGACGACGCCGAAGGTCTTCGCCGCCATGATGGGCACGCCGAGGATCACGATGTCGACGTCCGAGATCTTAAGGAGGCCAAACGACCAGAGCAGGTACCAGTCCGGCATCAGGTTGTCCGGCGTGACGAGCTTGCTCGCGTTCGGGTGGAGCGGCGGCGAGGCGAAGGCGGAAAGGAAGAAGAGGATCGCCATCATGAAGCACAGGATCACCGTGTCCCGCAGGACTTCGTGGGGCATGAAGGGGACCATCTCGAGCTTCTCCCAGTGCTTGACCTTCGCCTTGGCAAACTGCTCGTCGACCCTCTCGCGGAACTCGAGGTACTTGACGGTGAGGTCGGTCAGGCTCGTTTGCGCTCCCCCCTAATGCGGCTCGGCGACTCCCTGCATCCAGACAATGCCCATGTGCAGGACCATGAGGGCCCCGCCCACAAGCGGCAGCACGAAAACGTGCAGGTAATACATGCGTATGACCGTGGCGGCCGAGAGCTCGGGCCCGCCGAAGAGCATGTTGCCGATGATCTCGCCGATCACGGGGATCGTGTTGGCCATCTCGAGGCCGATCTGACCGGCCCAGAAGGCCAGCTGGTCCCACGGGAGGAGGTACCCGGTGTAGCCAAACAGCAGCGTGACGGTGAGCAAGACGACGCCAAGCAGCCAGTTGAGCTCCCGGGGGTTCTTGTAAGCGCCCACGAAGTAGACGCGCATCATGTGGAGGAACACCGCGGCGACCATCATGTGGGCCCCCCAGTGGTGGAGCGCGCGGAAGATGTAACCGAAAGTGACGCGAGTCATGATCGTCTCCATGGACTGGTAGGCCGGGGAGGGGAGGCCTTCGTTGGAGCCGGTCCCTTCGGGGATGTAGTAGAACCCGAGGATGATGCCGGTGATCGTCTCGATGATGAACGCGGCAAACGACAGGCCGCCGAGGCAATACAAGGGGTACCAATACCAGATGACCTTGAGGTTGTAGCGCTCCGTGTGCGTGCGGGGCATCTGGCGCTGGATCGTGTAGAGGAACTCGCGCGTGGGCCTTGTGAACGCGAAGAACCGGTGGCGCTCGTCGAGCGCCGTGAGGAGCACGATGTAGTAGTTCTGGAGCTTGCCCGAGTACGAGAGGAACATCATGACGACGGCCAGGAGGATGACGGTGACCCCGACGATGAGCCAGAAGTACTTCGACAGGATGTCCTCGAAGACGAAGGTGTCGCCGAAGGGGTTGCCGCCGGGGGTCGTCGGCCCTCCGCCTGCGGCCGCAACGAGGAAGCTGATCGTGGTGACCGTCGAGTTGTGCGCGCCGTTGGAGGCCGTGACGCGGACGGTGTGGGTGCCGGCCACGAGGCCCGACGTCGAGAGGTTGTAGGCCCACGTGACGTTTCGCGCGTCGCCGCCCGTGGGGACCTCGAAGGGGATCGACGCCGGCGGCGTGCCGTCGATCTGGACGTACACGGCCGTGACGCCCGCGGTGTCTTGGGCGAAGCCCGCAAGGGCGAGGGTGGAGCCCGGCGCAACCGTCGATGGCGGGCCGGAAGTGACCGCCACGGCGGGCCGCAGGGCGCGGTCGATGACGACGATTCGGCCGACCATCCCCGAGTCGAAGTTGGCCGAGTGGAGCTGGCAGCGGAAGCGGAACGTGCCGGTCAGGTTGAACGTGTGGGAAAAGGACGCCAGGGCCGCGAGGCTCCCCGGGCCGCCGGTGCTCGGGCCTCCTTCGATCGCCACGTCGTGGGTGAACGACGCGTTGTTCACAAACACGACCGTGTCGCCGGTGGCGATCTCAAGTTGGGCGGGGACGAAGGCGAGGTCGACGCCTCGGATTTCGACGTACCAGGTCGCTGGAGGGGAGACCGGCGCTGGGGCGGCCACCGACTCGATCACGAAAGGTCGGCCGACCGGCGGCGCCTCAGGCGTCGTAAGGTTGTCCTCGGTCTCGACCCACACCGTGTGGGGCCCCGGCGTGAGGCCCGAGGTGTCGAGGGTGAAGTTCCAGGCCTTCACGCGGCTGTCGTTGCCCGACGCGTTCGTGACCGTTGCGAGGCGGGAGTTGTTGATGTCGTCGACCCACCAGAAAACGTTGAGGACGCTCGAGTTGTCCGTGGCGAGCCCGGAGAACGCGACGGTCTCATTCGGCCCAAAGGGGCCCGCGGGGGCCGCGGTGAAAGTCGCGGAGCCCCCCTGCGTCGTGTTGAGGACCGTCACGCGGCCAATCATCACGTTGGGTGGGTCGAAGCCCCCGGGCGCGTGCGCGACGCAGTGGTATTTGTAGACGCCGACCTGCGTGAAGGTGTACGACCAAGTGGCGTTTTGCGCGAGGCTGCCCGGAAGGCCCGACCCGAACCCCGCTTCGAAGTTCACGTCGTGGCCCTGCGCGCCGTTGTTTGTCCAGGTGACTGTGTCGTCGACCTGCACGGTCAAGTTCTGGGGCGAAAAGCTGTAGTCCGCGATGCTGACGTCGAAGGTCGCGGCGGCGGAGGGCGCGCTCCCGAGCGCGAGCGCGCCCCCAAGGGCGAGGGCGGCGCCCGCGAGGAAGAGGACCCCCGTGCGAGCCGTCGTGCGATCCCCCCTCAGACTTGGCCGCCGGTCACATTCTTGCCGTACTTGTATTTCGTGAACTTGACTTGGATCTGGTCGCCCTCGACGATCTGCATCTTGAGCTGGTCGAGCGGCTGCGGCGGCGGCCCGAAGATCACCTTGGCCGAGTTGTAGATGTCATAGGTCCCCAAGTGGCAGGGACAAACGATGAAGTCGTGCGAGAGCTCCACCGGGACGAGCTTCTTGCCCTCCGACTCGTTTCGCCAGAGCGCCCCGCACCCGAGGTGCTTGCACTTCGCGTTGAAGGCCGCGAACGTGCCCCCGGCACCGTAGTCGAGCGTCCCCTTCATCGACGAGGCGACCTTGTCCTTGATGAGGTAGACGACGATGAGGTTCATCGCGAGTTCGGGGATGATCCCCTGCGCGCCGAGGCCAGGTGTCGGGAAGTCGGACGCCTTCATTTTGTCGCCCTCCTTCGGGTTCGCCCAGGCGGAGGTCGCGCCCGACGTCGAGAAGAGGACGTCGTAGGTGCCGTCGACGAAGGGGTTCACGTACGGCGGGATGAAGGCTCCAACGGAGCCCGCGGTTGTTGCAAAGAGCGCGCCCGCGCCCGCGAGGTAGACACCCTTCTTGATGAAGTCGCGCCGCTCCTCGATGACGTCCTCGCGGGTGGGGGCAGCCTCGTCGAGGCGCCGCTCCTTCTCAAGACCCGAGCGGCGCGCCACGCTACCGCGCCTCCTGCTTGGGGCCCTCGCTCCTCGGCGGGAGCGTCGGGCGGATCTTCTGGCGCTCGGCGTACCACTCGACGCGGTTCGACTTCGGCTGGTTCCACTGGGAGTCCCAGTTCTTCGTCGGGTCCTCCCCGGGGATGTACTTCGGGCGCCGCCTGCGCACGAGCACCGTGTCGGGGATGAAGTGCTTGCGGTAGAGGTCGACGATGAACGCGAGGTCGATGAAGAACATCCCCATCCAGAACGCCATCATCTGCTGGGTGAGCCCGGTGGCGCCGCCGTAGTCGGGGTTCGCGAGCCACGCGTTCTGGTACCAGAGGCCGGCGGTGAAAAGCGCGAGGAAGAGCATGGCCGTGAGGATGAGTCCCACGAGGATCCAGAAGACCGCGATCGAGCCGGAAGGCTGCCGCGTGTGCGCCTCGCCCTTGTGCGCGTTGGGCGGCTCGAGCCCGCGCTCGAGGTACTCCTTGAATTCCTGGGCGCCGAGGTCGCCCTTGGGTGCCGGGATCGCCGTTCCGGTTGCCCCCTTGTCGCGCCGCAGGCTCGCCGCGCTGCGCCTTTTCCGCTGGGAAAAGTCGCAGATTCGGGTTGCCGATCCAGCCTATCTGGATGGCCCGGCCAGACGTCGCGTTCTGGACGCCCGCGGATCGGGAGAACGCTATTTAACCTTTGTTTGGGAGCGCAATCGGGCCCCCGACGTATGGCGCCGGCGAGGCCGGGCGGTCGCGAGCAACCGCCGGCTGCGGGGAACCCCATGGGCCGGACAAACGGCGAGGCCCCAAGATTCAACGTGCCAGCGGCGCGCGCCGAACGTTTAAATTCGGTGACCAGATTGCCCGCCCGTCTCAAGGGCCGCTGGCTTGCCTTTGCCAGAGGGACTTGCGGAGGACTGCCCATTGGACAAAGCGGCGCTGCTGAAAGCCATCAAGGAAGCCGAGGCCAAGGCGGCCAAGGACCTGGAGGAGGCGCAGGCCAAGAAGCAGATGGCGGTCGCCGCCGGCCAAGCGGAGGCCGAAAGGACGAAGCGCGAGGGGTCCGCGGCGGTCGACAAGCAGGTCGCTGACCAGGTCGCCGAGGCGAGGCGCCGGATCGACGGGGACAAGTCCGAGAAGCTCACGGCCGGCCGCGTGCGGATCCGGCGCAAGCGTGAGGTCGCGGAAGCGCGCGTCGGCGAGGTCGCCGAGTACCTCGTCCAGGAGTTCGAGCGCTCGGCCCAGTCGGGCCTGCGCTGAACGCGCAGGGCTCCCTGGACGTGCGCGGGTGACCCGGGAGGCAAGGCCCCATGCTGCTTCCAACCCCCATGGCGCGCGTGGTCATCGCGGGCCCGCGGTCCCTCGAGCGCAAGGTCGTCGACGTGCTCTACGACCAGCGGGCCCTCCACATCCGCGACTACACGCCCCCCGAAGGCGAGCAGGTGTTCAAGCTGGGCAGCCCGCTTGAAGGCGCCGACCGCGCCTCGGGGCTCCTAATCAAGCTGCGCGCCTTCAAGGCGGCCTTGGGGCTCGAAGGCGCGCGCCCGACGGCCGAGCTGCCGCGCGCTGCCGATGTGCTCGCACGAGTCGAAGCCTCCGTCGTGGCGCTCGAGATGTCGATCATCAGCGCGGCGGACGACAAGGCCAAGCTCGAGGCGGAGGCAAGCGAGCTCAGGGCGCACATCGAGGAGCTGCGCCCCTTCGAGTCGATCCCTGTGCCCTTGAGCCTCCTTGGCGGGTACGGCGCCCTTGCCGTGTTCACGGGGACCGCTCGCCCCGGCTTCGAGCCCGCGCTCAAGGCCTGCGTGCGGCACCTCGAGGTCATCCGCGGGGAGGACCCCGCGGGAGTCGCGGCGGTCTTCGTCGACAAGGAGAGCCGCGACGCGGCCGTGAAGGTCCTCCTCGACCACGGCTTCCAGGAGGTCCGCCTCCCGAAGGGCGAGATGGCCGCCTTCGAAGAGGTGCAGGCGGCCGAGACGGCCCTCACGCAGTCGATCGAGCCGAAGCTCGAGGCCAAGTCGAAGGAGATCCTGCAACTCAAGCTGAAGCACGCGCCCTTCATCCTCGCGGCCGCCGAGCTCCTCGAGATGGAGGTCGAGCGGTGCGAGACTCCCCTGCGGGGCGCGCAGACGGCGAACACGTTCCTCCTTGAGGGATTCGTCCCCGCGTCGAGGGTCGAGTCCGTCCACAAGGAACTCACGGAGGCGACCGGCGGGCGCATCCACATCGAGCACGAGGAGGTCCCTCAAATCCAGGACCCCGAGCCGCACGGGGGCGGGGCGGGGCCGCAGGGCGACCAGCACGGCGCCCAGGGCGCCCACGGCGACGGCCAGGCGAGCCGCGATGTCCCCGTGGCCCTCGAAAACCCCAAGGCGGCCTCGGCCTTCGAGTTCCTCGTGCGGCTCATCTCGCTCCCTAAGTACAACGAGGTGGACCCCACGATGTTCATGTTCCTCGTGTTCCCCGTGTTCTTCGGCATCATGCTCGGGGACATCGGCTACGGGCTTGCGGTCCTCTTCCTTGGCCACCTCGCCACCCGCACGACGAGCCTCGACCTCGTCGCAGTCGGCCGCCTCCTGCGGCTCGGCGGCGTCATGTCCTTCGTCTTCGGCTTCGTCTTTGGCGAGTTCTTCGGGTTCGAGGTCTTCGGCTCGGAGCCCGGCCCCGTGAAGGTCTGGGCGCACGACCTCTACGCGCCGGCCCTTGTCGGGCTCCTCGGCTTTGACGGCTACTTCCCGATCTCGCGCCTCCACAGCGTGCCCTTCCTCCTGTCGGTCACGATTTGGATCGGCATCATCCACATCTTTTTCGGGATGCTCGTGGGCTTCCGGAACCAGCTGCGCGCGCACGGGCTTGCCCACGCGGTCTTCGCGAAGGGCTCATGGCTCCTCATCCTCGCGTCGGGCGTGCTCTGGGTCCGCGCGCTCACGGGCGCGATGTTCGGCGGCGGCGACATGGGGGCGGTTGCGGGCGACCTCTCCTTCCTCGCGGGCCTTGTCGCCTTCCTTGTCGGCGTCGGCCTGCTGCTGAAGGGCGAAGGCGGCGTCGGGGCCGTCGAGCTCCCGTCGCTGCTTGGCAACATCCTCTCGTATTCGCGCCTGCTTGCCATCGGGCTCTCCGGCGTGGCGATTGCGCTCACGGCGAACCTGCCGCTCGAATGGGCCTTTGCCGACGGCTCGGCCGGCGTCTACCTCATCGCCGTCCCTCTCGCGGTGCTCGGGCACCTGCTCGGCGTGTTCCTCGGAATCCTAGGGCCGGGCCTGCACGCTCTTCGCCTCCACTACGTCGAGTTCTTCACGAAGTTCTACGAGGGCGGCGGCGAGGCCTTCAAGCCGTTGGGGCATGAGGCGAAGTTCGTGGCCCCCTGAAACTCATCCAAGGAGCGTCTTGAGGAAACACGGAGGAAAGAACAATGGCTGGAGAAGAGGCGATTGGAGCGGGACTGATTGCAGTGGGCGCGGGGCTCGCGGTGGGCCTGGCCGGTGTCGGTGCTGGAATGGGCGAGTCGCAGATCGGTGCGGCCGCCGTCGGCGCGACAGCGGAGAACGCGGAGATGTTCGGCAAGGGCATCGTCATGACCGTGCTGCCCGAGACGATCGTCATCTTCGGGCTCATCATCTCGATTCTGCTTTGGCTGAAGATCCCGTCGTAAGGGGCGCGTCAAGCGACGGGAGCCAAGCGCAAGGGAGGAGGGGCCGGATGGCGCTCGAACAGGTGCTGGAGGAGATCCAGCGCAAGGGGCAGGAGGAGCGGACGCGCCTCGAGGCGGAAGCCCAGGAGGCCCGCGCGAAGCTCGTCGCCCGGGCCCAGGAGGCCGTCGAAGAGCACCGCCGCAAGGGGCTCGAGCGCGCAACGCGCGAGATCGTCCGGATCCAGACGCAGGAAGCGGCCTCGACGGAGCTCGAGCTCAAGCGCGAGGAACTCCAGATGGAGCGCGAGCTCCTCGACCGCGTGCTGCACCTGGCGCAGGAGAAGCTGAAGATCCTGCCCCGGGAGCGCAACGAGGCGGTCCTCAAGGCGTTGCTTGCGCACTTCGAGCGCGAAGGCACGCAGGTCGAGGCCGCCGCAAAGGACGAGCTCTTCGTGAAGATCGCGAGCCGCCTCCACTTCAAGGGGGCGCTCTCGGGCTCGGGCGGGCTTGTGATCTCGAACGCGGAGGGCACCGTCCAGGTCGACCTGACCTTCGAGACCCTGATGCGCGACCTCACCGAGAAGCGGCTCAAGGAAGTCCACGTGAAGATGTTCGGCGGCTTGGCGTGAGGCGCCAAGCGGCAGCCGTGCGGAAGGGAAGGGGAAGGAAGGGGGAGAAGGCGCGTGGGGCTCAAGCTGTCGAGGCGAGCGGGGGCCAAGGCAGGCTCGACGCGCTACGCCTACACGGCGGCCCGCGTGCGCGCCAAGCGCGCGAAGCTCTTCCCCAAGGAGACGTACCCTAAGATGCTCAACATGTCCGTCACGGAGATCGCGCGGCTCCTCCAGGAGTCTGAGTACAAGCGCGAGATCGACGAGCTCGGCACGCGCTACGCGGGCATCGACCTCATCGAGATGGCTCTCAACGCGAACCTCGCGAACACGTACCGCACGATGATCAAGATCACGCAGGCCGGCGCGCGTGACGTCCTCGTGGCGTACCTGCGCCACTACGACGTGGAGAACATCAAGACGGTCCTTCGGGCCAAGATCTCAGGCGCGCCTGCAACGGCAGTCGAAGAGGCCCTCGTGCCGGCCGGCCAGCTGCCGGTCGAGCTCTTCAAGCGCATGGCGCTTGGCGACCTCCAGGAGGCGGTCGCCGCCCTCGAGGGGACCCCGTACCACGCGACGGTCGCGGAAATCGGGAGCAAGCCCCTCCACACGGTCGAGGACGGGCTCGACCGCAACTACTATGTCGACCTCATCAAGGCCGCGCAGGGGACGGACATCCCCGTGGTCCTCTTCAACCGCCTCGTGCGGATGGAGATCGATGTCCAGAACCTCGACTCGCTCCTGCGCCTGAAGCGCGACGAGGCCGACCCTGCGGCGGTCCTCGACCACATGATCCCGGGCGGCTACGAGATCCCCCGCGGCGACCTTGCAAGGCTCGCGTCGCTCACGTGGGCCGAACTCCTTGCGGCCCTCGAGAAGTACTCGTACTACGAGGCGCTGCGCGAGCGCATCGCGCGCCTCAAGGAAGGCGAGTCGCTGCGCGACGTCGAGACGGCCCTCTACAAGCGGCTCGCGGAGCGGGCGTTCTCCTTCTCCGCGGCCTACCCGCTCTCCGTCTTGCCAATCATGGGGTTCATCTTTTCGAAGCGGATCGAGGTCGACAACATCCGCACGATTGTCCGCGGCAAGACCTCGGGGCTTGCCGACGACGTGATCCAAAGGACACTGGTGCTCTAGGGGGGGAGACGGTGGCGCGGGTTGACAAGACGGCGCGGCAGATGGAGATCGGCGTCGTCGGCCACCCGGACTTCACGCTGGGCTTCAGGCTCGCGGGCGTCAAGCGCATCTTCGACGTCGAGGAGCCCAAAAACATGGAAAAGCGCCTGAGGGAGGTCATCAGCACGGGGGACGTCGGGATCCTCGTCCTCCACGGCGACGACTTCGCCCGCTTCCCCGCGCCGATGCGAAAGGAGCTTTCGAACATCGTGCGGCCCGTCGTGATCCCGGTGGGCCCGCGGGAGGACAGCGACCTGCGGGAGAAGATCAAGCAGGCGGTCGGTGTCGACCTTTGGAAGTAGAAGTGCCACTCACACGAAGCAACACAACGGAGGTACGAGAAAATGGCGGAAGACCGAGGGACCGTGTATCGAATATCAGGGCCTGTCGTGACGGCCGTGGGCATCCACCCGCGGATGTACGACACCGTGCTCGTGGGCGAGCAGCAGCTCATGGGCGAGGTCATCGGGCTCGAGGGCGACAAGGTCGTCGTCCAGGTGTACGAGGACACCTCGGGGATCAAGCCCGGCGAGCCGATCCAGGGGACCGGGCAGTCGCTCGCCGTCGAGCTCGGCCCCGGGCTCCTCTCCTCAATCTACGACGGCGTCCAGCGCCCCCTCGTGGTCCTTCGCGACAAGATGGGCGACTTCATCGCGCGCGGCGTGTCGGCCCCGGGCCTGGACCACGCGAAGAAATGGGAGTTCAAGGCGAGCGCGAAGGCGGGCGAGGCCGTGAAGGGCGGTTCGGTGCTTGGGACCGTGCAGGAGACGGCGAACATTGTCCACAAGGTCCTCGTGCCCCCGCTTCTCCACGGCACGCTCGCGGAGCTGAAGTCGGGCACGTACACCGTCGACGACGTGATCGGCAAGCTCGAGGACGGCACGCCACTTCGCCTCATGCACAAGTGGCCCGTGCGCCGGCCGCGGCCGATCGCAAAGAAGGAACTGCCCGATGTGCCGCTCCTTACCGGCCAGCGCATCCTCGACGGCCTCTTCCCCGTCGCGAAGGGCGGCACGGCCGCGATCCCCGGCCCCTTCGGGTCGGGCAAGACCGTCACGCAGCAGCAGCTCGCCAAGTGGTCGGACGCGACGATCGTCGTGTACATCGGCTGCGGCGAGCGCGGCAACGAGATGACCGAGGTGCTCACGGAGTTCCCCGAGCTCAAGGACCCGAAGACCGGCGGCCCGCTCATGGAGCGCACCGTGCTCATCGCGAACACCTCGAACATGCCGGTGGCCGCGCGCGAGGCGTCCGTGTACACGGGGATCACGATCGCGGAGTACTACCGCGACCAGGGCTACGACGTCTCGCTCATGGCCGACTCGACATCGAGGTGGGCCGAGGCCATGCGTGAGATCTCCTCGCGGCTCGAGGAGATGCCGGGCGAGGAGGGGTACCCCGCCTACCTTGCGGCGCGCCTCTCGGAGTTTTACGAGCGCGCGGGCCGCGTGAAGACGCTGAACGGCGAGCCGGCCTCGATCACGGTCATCGGGGCCGTGTCGCCGCCCGGCGGCGACTTCTCGGAGCCGGTCACGCAGAACACCCTGCGCATCGTGAAGGTGTTCTGGGCGCTCGACGCGAAGCTCGCGCAGCGGCGCCACTTCCCCGCGATCAACTGGCTGAACTCCTACTCGCTCTACAGCTCGTCGCTCGACCCCTGGTTCGTGAAGAACGTGGCGTCCGACTGGCCGGCCGTGCGCGCGCGCGCCATGGACCTGCTCCAGCGCGAGGCGGAGCTCCAGGAGATCGTCCAGCTTGTGGGCTCCGACGCGCTGCCGGAGGACCAGCAGCTCACGCTCGAGATCGCGCGGCTCATCCGCGAGGTCTTCCTCCAGCAGAACGCCTACCACGCGGTCGACACGTACTGCTCGATGCAGAAGCAGTACCGCATGCTGAAGTTCATCATGCGCTACGGCGACCAGGCCACACAGGCGCTCGCGCGCGGCGCACCGCTTCTGACCCTTGCGAACATGAGGGCGAAGGCCGAGTTCACGAAGACGAAGTTCGAGGCCGACTTCGAAGGCGAGATGGTCAAAGTCGAGAAGATGCTCGATGAGGAGTTCAAGGCGATGGAGGTGGCCGCATGACCGCGCGCGAGTACAAGACGATCACGGAGATCTCGGGCCCCCTCGTCTTCCTCGAGAAAACGGAGCCCGTGGGCTACGGCGAGCTCGTGAACATCCGCCTGCGCGACGGTGCGATCAAGCGCGGCCAGGTGCTCGACACCTCGGTCGACAAGGTCGTGGTCCAAGTCTTCGAGGGCACCTCGGGGATCTCGATGGACGCGAGCGTGAAGTTCCTCGGCGAGACGATCAAGCTCCCCGTGTCGCGCGAGCTCCTCGGGCGCATCCTGTCGGGCGCCGGCGAGCCGCTCGACGGCGGCCCCAAGATCGTCCCCGAAAAGAAGCTCGAGATCATTGGCGCGGCGATCAACCCCTACGCGAGGGCCCCGCCGCACGAGTTCATCCAGACCGGCCTCTCGACGATCGACGGGATGAACACGCTCGTGCGCGGCCAGAAGCTCCCGATCTTCTCGGGCTCGGGCCTGCCGCACAACGACATCGCGCTCCAGATCGCAAGGCAGGCGAAGGTGCCCGGCAGCGAAGGCGAGTTCGCCGTGGTCTTCGCGGCGATGGGCATCACGAACGAGGAGGCGCAGTACTTCATGCGCGACTTCGAGCGCACGGGCGCGTTGAAGCGCGCAGTCGTCTTCCTCAACCTCGCGGACGACCCGGCCGTCGAGAGGCTCATCACGCCGCGCCTCGCGCTCACGGCCGCGGAGTACCTTGCCTACGACCACGAGATGCACGTCCTTGTGATCCTCACGGACATGACGAACTACTGCGAGGCGCTGCGCCAGATTGGCGCGGCCCGCGAGGAGGTCCCGGGAAGGCGCGGGTTCCCCGGGTATATGTACACGGACCTCGCGATGCTCTACGAGCGCGCGGGGGTCATCAAGGGAAGGAAGGGGTCCGTGACACAGTTCCCGATCCTCACGATGCCCGGCGACGACATCACGCACCCGATCCCGGACCTCACGGGCTACATCACGGAGGGGCAGATCGTCATCTCGCGCGAGCTCCACCGCAAGGGCATCTACCCGCCGATCAACGTGCTGCCCTCGCTCTCGCGGCTCATGAACCTCGGCATCGGCAAGGGCAAGACGCGCGAGGACCACAAGGCCGTGTCGGACCAGGTGTACGCGGGCTACGCGGAGGGCCGCGACCTGCGCGGCCTGGTCGCGATCGTCGGCAAGGACGCGCTATCGGAGCGAGACCGCGCGTTCCTCGACTTCGCCGACGTGTTCGAGGACCGCGTCGTGCGCCAGGGGCGCGACGAGGACCGGGACGCCGAGTCGACGCTGAACCTGTTTTGGGAGATCTTGGGCAACCTGCCGGTCGAGGCGCTCACGCGGCTCGACCGCAAGCTCGTCGACAGGTACCACCCGAAGTTCAAGGGCCAGCAGCAGGGGGCGGCCGCGCCGCCGAAGGTCGTTTGAGCAACCAGGCGGACGATTGACCTCGAGGGGCAAAGGGGGGGCCGAGAATGGGCGGGCTGCAGGACGTCAAGCCGACGCGCTCCGAGCTCCTCGAAGTCAAGAAGAAGATCCGCCTCTCGCAGTCGGGCTACAAGCTCCTGAAGATGAAGCGCGACGGCCTCATCATCGAGTTCTTCGAGGTCCTCAACCAGGCCAAGGGCATCCGCGCGAAGATTGTGCAGGACTACAGGCGCGCGCAGGAAGCGATCGCGGTGGCCTCCGCGGTCGACGGGACGCTTGCGGTGAAGTCCGCGGCCTTCTCGGTCTCGGCGACCCCGGAAGTCAAGATCAGTTCGAAGAACGTGATGGGGGTCATCGTCCCCAAGGTCGAGGGCAAGCAGGTCTCGAAGAAGATCCTCGAGCGCGGGTACGGCATCGTCGGCACCCGTGCCACGATCGACGAGGCCGCCAAAGCCTACGAGGCGCTTTCCGAGGACATCATCAAGGCCGCGGAGATTGAGACGACGATCAAGAAGCTCCTCGACGAGATCGAGAAGACGAAGCGGCGCGTGAACGCGCTCGAGTTCAAGGTGATCCCCGAGCTTACCGAGGCGATGAACTTCATACGGCTCCGGCTCGAGGAGATGGAGCGCGAGAACACGTTCCGGCTGAAGAGGATCAAGGGGTAGTTGACCGCGGACCTCGAGCTTCGGGCGGCGCAACGTAGAAAAGCGGCACGCCGCCTCCACCTCCGAGCGCCTTGGCCAGGAAGAAGACGAGCAAGAGGGGCCCCTCCGGGCTCAAGGCCCGCGCCGCGCCTCGCCGGTCTGGCGGCGCGCCAGAATTCGACCACCTGTTCGTCGGGACCGCCGACTTCGCAAAGGCCTGGGACTTCTGGACGCAGGTCGTGGGCCTCACGGGCGAGTCGAAGTGGGGAAGCCCTGAATACGCGGGCTCCGTCCGGCTCGGCGGCGGCTCGGTCACGGTGGCGCAAGGGGAGGAGGGCCCCTACGACGAGCTCGGCTACACCGTAGAGAACGGCAAGCCGCAGCTCTACCTTAGCACGCCGAACGTGGACAAGCTCCACGGCCAAATGGCGAAGCGCGGCGCCAAGGTCCTGCGAGCGCCCCTCACGACACACTACGGCGCGCGTTGTTTCTCCGTGGAGGGACCTGACGGGATGGTCGTCGTGTTTACGCAGAGGCGGTAGGGGGCGTCCGCGTGCCCGCGCCGTCCCCGAACCCCGTGACGGGCCTGCCCTACTCGCTCGTCGATGTCGACGAGCCGAAGAGGCCCCTGCGCGCCCGCATCGGGGAGGCCGACTCGCTCCAGTGGAAGCTCTGGCTCCTGAAGTACGCGTGGCTCCTTTCGCTCATCACGATGGCTCCCGGGATCGCGCTGATTGTCTGGACCGTGACGCGCAATCCTCTTTTCTCCGCGGGAATAACGGCATTGGCGGTTGGCGGCCCCGGGCTGGTGTTCTGGCGCCTTAGCCGACACATTGGATAGGAACCCGCCACGCGGTTCATTCGGCGTCGGTTTTCGGCGGGCCCCCGCAAATGGTTATTATGGGGCAGCGGAGTGGAAGAATTGATGTCAAGCGGCTCCGCGTCGCCACCGACCAAGTTTCCGTGGTCGCCCCTTAGCGAAGGCGATCTCGAAAGGGTCGCAGAGCTCTCCGCGAGGATTGTCTCCCAAATGAGCCACGTGACGGACCAGAGGCTCCAGAAGTCGTTCTTCATCGCGGAGGTGTGGTCCATCGAAGAGCGC
>DATEUP010000188.1:0-26064 GCA_035283065.1 Thermoplasmatota archaeon
GAACTCATGGATTGTGACGGGGCCGCGGGTCAGGCTTGTCAAAGTTGCGTGCCTCCCGCGACCGCCGAAGCAGGCGGCCAGGGGCCTTGAGGTCGATAAACCTTGTCGGGCGGCTCTTGGGCGGTGCCTCAGGGGCCGGCAACTTCCCCGAGGGCGGCCTCCATCTCCTTGGCGACCTTGGGCCAGGCGAAGCGCTCCGACCGCGACCGGGCCTCGCGTGAAAGGGACTTCCGGAGCGCGCCGTCGAGGGCGAACTCGTTGAGGGCGCGCCCGAGGCCGTCGGCGTCTCCGGGCGGGAGGAGCCGGGCCGCCTCGCCTGCGACCTCGGGGATGCCGCCCACGCTCGTGGAGAGGACGGGGCAGCCGAGGTCGAGGGCTTCGAGCACCGTGAGCCCCGAGGGCTCGAAGGTCGCGGGGTAGACGAAGAACTCCGCCTGCGCGAGGAGCTGGCGCTTCCGCGCCTCGGCGACGTAGCCCTCGAAGGCGAAGCGCTCCTCGACCTTGAAGGCCTGGGCTTGGGCCTGTAGCGACTCGAGTTCGGGGCCCGCGCCCATGACGACGAATTTCAGCGGCGCCTTGAGGTCGCGCGCGGCCTCCACGAGCGAGTCGAGCCCCTTCGTCCGCTCGATGCGGCCGGCAAACGCCGCGTAGGGGCCCTTCACGAGGCGGGGGGCCGCACGGAGCTTTGCAAGCTCGTCGTCGCTTGTCGGGGCGATGCCGTTGGGCACGACGCGCAGCTTCGAGAGGGGGATCCCGCGGCCGCGCAGGTCGCGGCGGATGAAGTCCGTCACGCAGACGGCGAGGTCGCAGTTGCGCAGGAAGAACTTGAGGACGGAGTCTGAGATGTAGGCCGCGCGCCCTTCAGCGCCCTCGCCCCGGGCAAAGGAGTTGTGGACCGTGAAGACGACGGGCGTGCCCTTGCGCAGGCGGCGCGCGGAGCGCGTGTAGTCGGGCGTCCACATGTAGTGGATGTCGAGGGCGTCGCAGGGGTCGCCCTCGAGCGCGCGCGCGAACCCCTCGGCGGTGAGGAAAGGAGGTTCGTACGCGGCCGCGTCGTAGAGCGAGGCGGGCAGGCGGCGCACGCGGACGCCGCGGGACTCGGATTCGGCCGGCGTGTGCTCGTAGGCCCCCGAGACTCCAGTCACCGTGTGGCCGGCCTCCGCTAGCGCGCGGCCAAGGCCCAAGATCCGCCGGTCGACCCCGCCCCGGCGCTCGGAGAAATAGGGGTTCACTGAAAGTACGCGGACGGGCCTTCCCCCGAAGGGGGAGGCCGCGGGCCCCGAGATAAACCTGGGGCCGCGGTAGGATGCGGGCGCCCCTCCCCAAGGCCCCGGCGCCAGGCGCCCAAAGGACTATACGCGGAGGCCGAATCGTCAAACCGCTTGTCCTCCCTTGCCCTCTCCGTGGTCGTGCCCACCTGGAACGAAGGCAAGTACCTGGAGGGGCTCCTCCAGTCCCTCCAGAGGCAGACGCGGGACGGCTTCGAGGTCGTGGTCGCCGACTCGGGCAGCGACGACCAGACGGCCGAGGTCGCCGCCCGCTACGGGGCGAGGCTCGTCCAGGGGCCCCGAGGCGGCCCCGCGGAAGGGCGAAACCGGGGCGCGCGCGAAGCCAAGGGAGACGTGGTTGTCTTCCTCGACAGCGACTGCGTGGCCGACCCCAAACTCATTGAGGGGGTCGAGGAGGCCTGCAGCGACCCCGCGGTGATCGGCGGGGCCTTCCGGTTCCTGCCGCTCGACGGCAGGCGCGCCGACCGCCTCCTCTACCGGATGGCCAACATCTACCAGGAGGTCATGATCAACCTCGGGATCTACCACAACGCCGGCTACGGCTTCTTCTACCGCAAGAAGGTCTTCGAGGCCCTCGGGGGGATGCGCGAGGACCTCGTCCTCAACGAGACGCACGACCTCGCGATGCGCACGCGCGGGAAGGGGGCGTTCGTGTACCTCGACACGCCCGTCTACACATCGATGCGCAGGTACCGGACCTTCGGGTACTTCGAGACCGTGATGATGGCCTACGTGCGCTCGACGGTCTACTATTATCTCACAAAGAACACGCCCGGCGACAAGTTCGAGTTCAAACCGGCGCGGTGAGGGGCTTCGCCTTGGCCAAGGATTGATTAACTGGTTATGAGTATGGTATTACGATCGTATGACTTCCGTCCGCCGCTGTGTGAGCCTTTCGCCAGAACTTGACGGTGCCCTCATGGCCCTGGGCGCGACCCGCAACGAGTCCGTCTCGGCGCTTGTGGAGACTTTGCTGCGAGAACACCCGCTCGTCCGCGAGTCGGTCGAGATTGGGAGGCTCGAGGCCGCTCTCCCCGAAGGCCCTTGGGCCCTGCCAAGGCACGGAAGCTACGCGTGGAAGCTCCTCAAGGAGGCGGAGGCAAAGGCCGCCGCATCGGGAGCAAGAACCCCCAGCCGGGCTCGTCGAAAGGCGGGCCAGACTCCCTGAACCCCGCTCGCCGATAGAAGGCCACGACGGATGGATCGTCGATTGCCTCCAGGGTGAGCTCCGGCGCCCCCCTATCCCGCCCCAATCTCTCTGCGGCCTGAAGCAGGGGTGTGCCCACCTGCAGGCCGGGAAGGTTTCCGGCTGCGCCATTACGCGTCAGAATCTCGATGTGGAGACCCCCCGGCCGGAACTCGAGCGCGATGGCTCCGACAATCAAGTCCCGGTACTCGGCGACCAAGACAACCCTGCCACTGGCAGGCTCATTGAGTGCGGAGAGGATTTCCATGGAGACCCTTCCCGCAAGCCCGCCATAGCCATCAAAAGGCCGAGTCAAGTCCGTAGGCTCAAGGAGTCGGACGGTGGCCTGGGGGCGCGAGTCGGACCGCATTCCGGTGAGGGTCTGGGCGCGATTGGATAAGCCCCAATGTGAGAACCATCACGGAACCCTCGATTAATCCCCCGATGAAGCGCCCTGCGCACGCGCGGGCCTGCGCGCGTTGGCCTCCAATGCCTTTTTATCCGAATTGCTCCCCTTGGCGCTCGGGATGCACCGGATGTCCACCGCAATGAGCGGGCGCTCTCGCCCGCCCGAGGACGCCTCGCCCCTGCGGGGGCCTTGAGGCGTCGTTCGACTTCGTGGCGGTCGCCGTCGTCCTTGCCGCCGCCCTCGTGGGCGCCGCGGTCTCCGCGCGCCTGCGCCAGTCGGCGATACTCGGCTACCTCGCGGTCGGCGTGCTCCTCGGGTGGCTCGCGACCGAGCACCTCACGCCCCGCTACGGAATCCAGATCATCGACAACGAGTCCATTGCGATGCTCTCGGACCTTGGCGTCGCGTTCCTCCTCTTCTTCGTCGGCCTCGAAGTGTCGGTCTCGAGGCTGCGCTCCGCGGGCCGCCCGGCCGCCGTGCTTGCCATCGCGGACGTGGCGGTGCTCTACTTCTCGGGCACGCTCCTCGGGTTCGCGCTCGGCTGGTCCCTCCAAGACACCCTGTTCCTCGCCGGGATCCTCGCCATGTCCTCGGTCGGGGTGGCGGCCAAGTCGCTAACGGACATGAAGCGGCTCGCCAACGACGAGACCGCCACGCTCCTCGGGATGATGATCGTCGAGGACTTCATTACGATGATCATCCTCGCGGTCACGACCGCCTGGGCCGTGGGCGCCTCGGACTCGGGGACGATCACGCAGTCCCTGCAGGCCGTCGCGATCGTCTACGGCGCGCTCATCGCGCTCGCACTCGTCGTGGTCCCCCGGGTCTACCGGAGGATCGAGCGCGTCCGCAACGACGAGGTCTTCGCGCTCCTTGCGCTTGGCCTCATTTTCGCCTCGGCCGCGCTTGCCGAGACCTACGGGATGCCCTTCATCATCGGGACGTTCTTCATCGGGATGTCCTTTGCCGAGACCCGCCTCTCCGAGCGGCTCACGTTGCGGCTCTCGACGATGCGGGACGCCTTTGTCGGTGTCTTCTTCCTCATGTTCGGCGTGAAGATCCAGCTCTCGACCGCCGCCGACAGCCTCTGGATCGTTGCTGCCGCAGTGGTGCTCGTCCTCTTCGACGAGGTTTTCATCCTCGGCGCGATGTCGGTTTTCATCGGCTTCAAGGGCCGGGCCGCCGCACTCATCGGTGCTTCGGCGGTGGGCCGGGGCGAAGACTCGATCATCTTCGCAAACATCGGCGCGGGGCTCACGCACCCCGCCGGGACTGCCCTTGCGGGCACTCCCGTCCTTTCAAGGCACCTTGAGCTCTACCCGATCGCGGGGGGCGTGTCGCTCGTAACCTCCGCGCTTGTCCCCGTCGCGCTCAAGCACGCGAACGCGCTGGCGCGCGTGGGCGCCGCGCTCATCCCGAGGTCCCTTACCCACTCGACCGGCGTGGTCGGCGAGTTCATCCGGGAGGCCCACCTTACGCACCGCCACACGGGCCTGCGCCCCCGCCCTGGCTGGATGGCCTGGGGGGTCGCCGCGTACCTCGCGCTTGTCATGGCCACGCTCCTTTTGCCCGGGCTCTTCGGCCTCGCCCTTGCCGCCGCGGGCGCAGGTGTGGCGGCCCTCCTTGCCCGCGGGTTCTTCCACGACGCCGTGGACCGGCTTCCTGACACGAGGGTCGGCCAGCAGCACTCCTCCGAGGAGGCACGCCGCGCGATCGCGCGCCACATGGCCTTCACGGTCGGCGCGCTCTTTGTGCTCGTCGACCTCATTGCGGCGAGCTTCTCCTACGACCCCTTTGCCACGCTCGCCCTCGTGGTCTTGGCGGTGATCGCGATCGCCGCGGCCTCCGCGAGGTCCGTGCGCCACTTCACGCTCGTGCGCCCCCGTGAGAGCGCCCGGCAGCTCGTCGCGGCAGCCCGCGGCGTGCAGCGCGCGAGGATGCGGCGCAAGTATGATGCCGCACCCGAGGGCGAAGGCCCCACCCCGGCCGTGGGGCTGCGTTCGGTCAGGGAGCTGAGGTGGCCCGCCGCGCCGGCGGGCGGGGCACCCCCGGATGCGGGCTCCGCGTCCCTCCCCCCAAGGCCCTGACCCCGATGCCATCGAACGGCTCCCGGAGCGTCGGAAGGACTCTTTATCTGGCCTGCTGAGCCTCATTCGCGCGTGGTCGGTGCGGCCGCCCCATCCAGAGGGGCAGGGGAGGGACTACCTTCAGCGAAACCGGCGATCGAGACCGGCGCGCTCACCCGCACCTTCGACCGCTTCACCGCGCTCGACGGCCTCACCCTTTCGATCCCAAGGGGGGCGTTCTTCGGGTTCCTCGGACCCAACGGCTCGGGGAAGACGACGACGATCAAGATCCTCGCCGGGCTCCTTAGGCCGACGAGCGGCTTCGCCCGGGTGGCGGGCTTTGATGTCGTCGAGCGCCCGCTCGAGGTCAAGCGCCGCATCGGCCTCCTTTCGGAGGACCTCACGCTCTACGAGCGCCTTACGGGGCGCGAGCTCCTCGAGTTCTCGGGGCGCCTCCACGCCGTCGCGCCCGATGTGATCCGCAAGCGCTCCGAGGAGCTCCTCTTCCTCCTCGACCTCGAGGAGCGCGCCGACGAGATGCTGATCGACTACTCACAGGGGATGAAGAAGAAGGCGACCCTGGCAGCCGCCCTCCTCCACGACCCAGAAGTGCTCCTGCTCGACGAGCCCTTCAACGGTGTAGACCCCGTTTCCGCGAGGGTGATCAAGGGCATCCTGGGGAAACTTGCCCGGACCAACACGACGGTCTTCCTGTCGTCGCACATCCTCGAGGTCGTCGAGAAGCTGTGCACGGAGGTCGCCGTGGTCCACCACGGCCGCCTCGTCGGGAAGGGGCCGCTCGAGGAGTTGCGCGAGCGCGCGAAGCTTGGGGGCTCGACCTCGCTTGAGGAGGTCTTCCTGAAGCTGGTCGAGGCGCCCGAGAGGGAGGGGGCGTTGAGCTGGAAGCAGTGAGCGCCATGAGGCCCGGCGCGATCGCCAACCAGCGCACCCTGCTCTGGCTTAAGTGGCGCGTGACGGCGAACTCGTACCGCAGGGCGCTGAGGCGGCGCCGGGGGTGGCTCACTTTCGCCGGACTTGCGCTCGCCTTCACTGTCGAATGGCTCGTGTTCGCGGGCCTCGTCGCTGCGGTCGGCTACCTCAAGGCGGCGGGCTTTGTGCAGCCCCCGGGCTTCGAGTGGACGGCGGTCGCGCTCCTGCCGCTCTACCTGCTCCTGCTCTTGCCCTCGGCCACGGGCGTCGAACTCCAGACGCAGGTCGAGGCGCGCAAGCTCCTGCCGTACCCCGTGCGCGTCCGGGAGTTGTTCCTCGGCGCGGCGCTCGGGCGAACCTTGGGCCTCCTCGCTCCTGTGCCGTTCCTCGTCCCGCCGGTTGTGGCCGCCTTCGTGCTCTCGTCGTCGGGCGCCGCGGGGATGGCTCCGGGTCTTCTGGCCCTCGGCCTCCTCCTCCTCCAGGGGGTCTTCCTCTCGCAGCTCATCGCGATCACGTTCCAGTCCTCCGTGGCTTCGAGGCAGGGCCGGGACGCCCTCGCATTCGCCGGCGTCTTCATCGCCATGCTCGGCTGGGCGGCGCTCCAGCTGTGGGTATTTGGCAACCTCGGCTCGCGCGAAGCCCTCCTCTCACGGGTGTCGGAGGGGAACCTTCCTCCAGTCCTCGTCGGACGGGTTTTGGCCGACCCCTGGGGCGCAGGCGGCCTTTGGGCGATGGGGCTGCTCGCGGCCGAGACTCTCGCCACCTTTGTGGCCGGCACGGCGCTTTCCCATTACTTCCTCAACATCCGGGTGGCCTCGAGGCCCGCGGCGAGGGCCGTCCGCGCCATCGAGGTCCAGGCGCTGCCCCTCTCGCCCCACGCGAACCTCCTCCTGTGGAAGGACAGGATCTACCTGAAACGCGACCCCCTCGTCAGGGCGGCAGCCTACGGGACGCTGATGCTCGTCGTAGTAGCCATCGTCTCCTCCGCAACCACACGTGTGGCCGACCCGCGCACGGCGGGCGCCTTCTTCCTCGCGGTGTTCAGCTTCGTCGCGCCCTGGACTTTCCTATCGGGGCTCGGCGCAAACCTATTCGGAGCCGAAGACGGGCTCTCGTTCCTCCTCGCCTCGCCAGCCGACCGCCGCGAATTCCTGCGGGCGAAGGCCGTCTTCCTCGTAGTCGTTGCCGCGATCGTGAGCGCAGCGACGCTCATCGGTTGCGCCCTGATTTTCAACCGGGCAGACCTCCTGCCCGTTGCGCTTTCCTCGACCGTCGCAATTGCCGTCGGGCTCACGGCCGCAGGGATGCTCTCCAGCGCGTTTTTCCCGAGCCCGGTCTCGCGCGAGGGGTTCCGCCGCAAGACCGTGTCGGGCGCGGGGCTGGGGGTGTTCAGCGCCTTGGGGCTCCTCTTCCTGGTGCCCGTAGCGCTTGCAAACGGCGTCCCGGCGGCCCTTGGCAACCGGCTGCTCCTGTTGGGGACCGTGCCGCTCGCCTTCGCCCTCGAGGTAGCCCTGCTCTACACGAGCGTGGGGGAGGCGGCGCGGAAGGTCGAGGCGGACGAGGGCGAGATCCTCTTGAGGGTCAGGGCATAGGCACGGGCGCCGCCTCGCGCCGCTTGCATGCGAAGGGTTATACCGAGCCTCCTTTACAACCTGTTGATGCCTCCACGGAGCCGCAGGGTGGCGCGGGAAGATCGGCAGATGGCCGCGATCCGCCGGTACCTCGCCGACCCTGTCTACCGCGCGCGCGTGAACCGGGCACGGAGTTTCCCCGAGGGCCCCAAGGCTGGCCGCAGGAAAAAGGGGCGGAACGGCCGCCACGTTGACGGGGCCGACCTCATTCCGCTCAATTTCAAGCACCGTCGGATGACGGATGCCGAATTCGAGGCCCTCCTTCGCAAGGCCGACGACCCGGACACGCAGAGGAGGATGGACCGGATGCTGCAGGGTCGGACCGCCGTAGAATACGTCAAGGACCTGCGGGAAGCTCTTGCCGCGCGGGGGGAGCCCAGAGGGAAGCGTTAGTCCAACACGAGTCGGCCGCGCCGGGGGGTGAGCTTCGCCCTGCGGACGAATTCTGCGGGGTCGAGGATTAGCGGGGTGCGCAGCCCGCGGAGGTCATTGGCGCGGGCAAGGTGACCGACGGTGGATGGCCTGAGGATGTCTTTCCGGTTCCAGCTCACAAACGCATCCACGCCGGAGAGGACCGCAAAGGCCAGGTGCTCGGCATCGGGGCCTTTCAGGCCGCAGACTTTCGTGTAGAGCGCCTTGAGCGCTGCCGCCTCCCGGGTCCGAGGAAGTTCCAGGTTGACAAGCTCGAGGTAGAGGGCCACGGACCCGCGGGAGCGCCGCTCCACCGGAGCTGCGCCAAACTCGTTGCGCAGCGCAGCGCTCCCGGCAACCGCGAGAGCCCGGGCGCGGAGGAGCCCGATGAACGTGCCGGTTGGAGCCCGGAGGGGGCCCCTCTGGTATGCCGCGATGTAGACATTGGTGTCCAGGTACGCCGAGCGCACGAGGACGGTCATGCGCCGCCCGGCCCAGTGCGGCTTATTGAGCCTTGCTTGAAAGAAATCACGATTCTCTCATTCCATCATGCGGGGTGCGCGCGCTGAGGGCGGAAGGCGCCAGCTCAAGCGGATCGCCCACTATGGGCGCGACTATTCGCCCGTCACGTAGTACAACGCCCCGTCCCTTACGCGGGTGGGGAGCCGGATCAGCCTCGACTGGGGGGGCGCGGGTCCGGCGAGCTGCTTTCCGGAGTCGCGGGCGAAGCAGGCGCCGTGCCACTGGCACTTGACCTGACCGCCGTTGAGTTCGAGGGGGCCACCGAGGTGGGTGCACACATCAATGGCGGCGACGAATTTGTCGCCTTCGCGGTAGACGATCGCGGGGCGTCCGAAGAAGTCGACGCGTATCACGCGGTCTGCGTTCACATCATCGGTTTTTGCAAGAAGGTGCTGCATGGGTTGTGCCTCAGGCATCACTACACCTATCATAGTATTAAACTACAAACTTCATATCGTCGAAGTCGCTCCCACCGCCAGGAGCGACCCCTTCAAGGCCACGCCCGGAGAAATGCCCACGATGCAAACCGCCCGGAGCCCCAGCCAGTCGCCGAGGGGGGCGCAGAAGCCCCTCTGCCCGACCGGCGAGCTCATGGACTTCCTCGGGCGGCGCCACATGATGCACATCCTGCGGATGTTCGGGACGCGCGACACGCTGCGCTTCAACCAGATTGCAAGGGAGCTGCACTCGAGCCCCAACACGCTTTCCCTGCGCCTCAACGAGCTCGCGGAGGCCGGGGTCCTCGCGCGGCAGGTGTTCGCGGAGGTCCCGCCGCGCGTGGACTATTCGCTCACCGAAAAAGGACGCGCGCTGCTCGAGGGCGTGATGGCGTTCGACGCGTACCTCAAGCGATATCGATGAGACGTGGCCACCAAGCATGCTCTACAAGGCGCCGCCCGCACGCTCGGGGCCCGAGGCCGCCCGCAGATCGTTATAAATAACAAGGATTATCTATCAAGATAACGGCAGTTATGGTGATGAGATTCGTCGACCGCGAGGAGGATCTGGAGGCGCTACGGCGCACCCTTGACCACGGCCCATCATTGATCCGCGTCTACGGCAGGCGCAGGCTCGGCAAGACGGAGATGCTGACCCGCCTCTGCCGCGAGCGCCGGGGTACCTACCTCCTTGTCGAGGAAGGCGACCTCGGCCACCAACTGCGCTCCCTCGCCCAACAACTCCCTCCGAGCGGCGGTCCGCTGCCTTCACCCTTCCCAACATGGCCGGAGGTCCTCGAGCGCATTGCAAAGCTGCGCACCCCGTTCGTCGTCCTCGACGAGTTCCAGCGGTTGGTGAGGAAGGGGTCGCCCCTCGAATCGCAGTTGCAGCACCACTGGGATTCGGTCCTCAGCAAGCGCGGCCCCTCCCTGGTCCTTTGTGGAAGCAGCGTCGGGATGATGCGTCGGCTTACCCGGAGGCCCCAGGCGCCCTTGTTCGGGAGGCTGCACGCCGACTTGCACCTCCGACCGCTCGGCTACGCGGCGGTGCGGGAACTCTACCAGCGCGCTCCCGAGGAGGAGCGAATCCGCCGGTATGCCGTGTTTGGTGGGACTCCGTTCTACCACACGTTTTCGGTTGGGCGAGGCCTCGATGAGGCCCTCACGGACGCGCTTCTGTCGCGGGGAGCACCGCTCCTGGACGAGCCCCTGAATCTCCTGCGGCTCGAGATTGGAACCCCGGACCGGTACCATTCGCTCATGGAGGAGATTGGCCGGGGGACCCACGACCTCCCGGCGCTGGAAGCGAGCTTCCGGACCCCCTCGGGGCGGCTGACGCCCTACATTGCCCTCCTGCGCGACGACCTTGACCTGATTCGTATGGAAAACCCCGTTGGTGGTCCAAAGAAACGCGCGCGATATGTCTTCGCCGACCCGTTCTTTGCATTCTACTACCGGTTTGTCCCCGAGGTCCGGCCGTTGATCGAGGCAGGGTCGGCCGCTGACGCCCTGGTGCGGATACAGGAGGGCTTGGAAGCGCATGTGGGGCGAGTCTTCGAACGCGTGGCGGCAGAGGCACTCATGCGACTTAACGGCAGCGCGTGGCGGGGGGTGAAGATTGAGTTCCAGGAAATCGGCCGTTGGTGGAGCCGGCGGGGTGAGGAGGTGGACCTCGTCGCCCGGGGCGGCGCGGAGGTCCTCGCAGGCGAGGTGAAGTGGGGCGGGGGTCCGATGAAACCGGGCGTACTTTGGTCGCTCGAGAGGAAGGCGGACGGCCTTGACCGGCCCGCCGCGATGCCCTTGCGGTTCGTCTTCGCCTCCAGGCACGGGTTCACGGCGGCGATGCGGAGGGAGGCAGGGGCGAGGGGGGCCATCCTCTTCGACCTTGCGGATCTGACGGAGGTGTTCTCGCGGGCGCGCCCGAGTGGTGACCGACCCTCCAGACGTGAGCGGCCCCGATGAGGGGCTCCTCTCCATCTTGACCCCCTTTGGGTCCAGGGGGTTCCTTGTGTGGCGTGCGTTGGGAACGCTTGGCAGAATTCCAATCGCTCACCGGGCAGAGGTTAAGGCTTGCCGGCAAGGCGCGCCGCGATTGCCGTCCCAACCTCGCTGCACTTCGCGCTGCCGCCGAGGTCGTAGGTCAGCGTCTTGCCCTCCGCGAGCACCTGCTCCACCGCGCCTTCCACGGCCCTGGAAGCCTCGCGCGCCGCCTTGTCGCCCTTCTTCTCGGCGAGGTAGTCGAGCATCTGGACGGTGGCGAGCGCCGTGGCCATCGGGTTCACCTTGTCCTGCCCCGCGTGCTTGGGCGCTGACCCGTGGATCGGTTCGAACATCGCGTGGCGCTCGCCGATGTTGCCGGAGGCGGCCATCCCCATGCCTCCCTGGAGGACGGCGGCAAGGTCCGTCGATATGTCGCCCATCATGTTCGAGGTAACGGCCACATCGAAGAACTCGGGCTGGCGGATGAGCCACTGCTGGAAGGCGTCGATGTAGGCGTAGTCGCGCTCAATCCCGGGGTACCCGGCGGCGACCTCGTCGAACACCTGGCGGAAGAGCTGGCAGCCGCGCAAGACATTCGACTTGTCCACACAGGTGACACGGTGCTTGCCGTCCAGGATTGCGCCCTTGCGCTTCTTGGCGATTTCGAAGGCGAAGCGGATGACCCGTTCGCTCCCCTTGCGCGTAATCAGGCGCACGTCCGTCGCGACCTCGGTCACGCCGCCGCGCGTGAGGTGCCCGTGCGTGTTCGAGTAGAGGTCCTCCGTGTTCTCGCGGACGATGACAAAGTCGACCTTGCCGGGCTCCCACACCTGCTTGAAGCCGTCGTGGATCTTGTGGAGGACGCCCGGGTAGAGCTTCGTGGGCCGCACATTTGCGTACAGGTCGAGGCCGAAGCGGACACCAAGGACGAGCGAGCCGCCCGCGAGCGCGCCGTCGGGCTTCGAGACGCCGGGCCAGCCGACGGCGCCAAGCAGGATCGCGTCGGAGTCGTCGCGCAGGCGCTCGAAGGAGCCGTCCGGCCAGTCCTTGCCGTGCTCCTTGTAGTAGAGGGCGCCCCCCGGGATCTCGATGAATTCGAGGGAAAGGCCGAATGCGCTTTCCGCGGCCTTGAGGACCTTCACCCCTTCGCGGACGACCTCGGGGCCGACCCCGTCGCCGGGCAGGAGGTAGAGCTTGTGGGCCATCGGGGTGGAAGTCCGCGCGAGGCGGATAAGGGTTGGGGGCGGGCGGATTTGCGCTACTTTCTTACCCTAGCGCTTTCACTCACCCCCCTGTCGAACTTATATGCCTGGCCGCGCTCAATCGGGACGCAGGGCTGTCAAAGTGATCGAGACGCACACCCCCTCCATTACCCGAGAGCCGATCCCGCTTGACAAGTACCCGAAAGGGTACCTCGCCATCCTGGACCGGGAGATCATCGACCACGACCTGAGCTTCCCGAAGCTCGTGGCTCGGATGCGCAGGAAGGGGCTGTACGACCGGGTCATCTTCACGGGCATCCCGCAGCGAGTCGGATTCCCTCGCAGAAAGTAGGCCTTCTCCAATGGGCCGAATACCAACCCTTCCAGCACGGGGACGCCGTCTCCGATGCGAGGCCGATTCTTACAGCCCTTGTAGAGGTGGCAGGCCGGCGCCTGCGAGCCTTTGCCTTGGTCGATTCCGGGTCGGACGTGTCGTTCCTCCCGCGATTCCTGGCCAAGGACCTGCGGTGCTTGCCGGACACCTATGACCTCCCCTACGAGGCGGGCGGTCGCACCTTGATGGCAGGGGACGTGATGGCCCGAGTCGACCTTCACCTGTCGGAGGGCGTGGTCAGGATTCCCCTTGCGGCCTTCCTCATCCCCGGACCGGAGCATGACTTCCCCTTCCTGGTACTCGGGCAGGAGCCACTCTTTCACATGGCTGAGGTCCGGTTTCGGGCCTGGGAGGGTCGTCTCGGATTGATGGAACGGAAACATCGGTGGCTGGAAGGCCGCTACGGCGGGCCCGTAGGCCCCCTCACGTCGAGCAGGGAGTTCAATGGCGCGAGGTGACGCGCGAGCCTCGAGATCATTGGCGACGCCGCGAGCGAGCGAGTCGCTGGGCCCATTCGCTACGCAGCACCCCAAGGCCCACATCATCGCGCCACTGCCCGCGGAAGAAGGCGTTCCTCCGCATGAGCACCTCTTCCTTGAGCCCCGCCTTTGCAAGGACCCGCCGTGACGCCAGGTTATCGGCAAAAGCCATCGCCCACACGCGCTCGGCCCCCAGCTTTCCAAAAGCAAAGTCGACGAGTCCGAGCGCGGCTTCGGTGGCGATCCCTTGGCCCCGGTACGGTCTGCCCACCCAGTACCCGAAGAACGCGCGGCGCTCCTTGAGGTTCCAGGAGAGGTGGCAGCAGCCGACGACCTCCCCGTCCACCTCGATCATGAAGTCGTAGCCACGTCCGAAGGACGCGTTGAAGCGGGGCTTGCGCACCCGGCGGAGCCACTTCAACGCGTCGGCCCGGCGGTAGGGGTAGTTGATCCGCGGGATGTTGCGCGAGACGGAAGGGTCGCCAAGGAGCTTCACGAGGACGGGCGCGTCCCGCATCTCCGGGTAGCGCAGCACGAGCCGCTCGGTGCGGATCGGGTAGATCCTCATCGCTTGCGCCTCCCTTTCCACTCGCTCCGGAGCACGCTGTAGTGCTCAAGGTCGACGCGCCGCCCGCGGTGGACCGTGTGTTTCCGCAAGACGCCCTCGAGGCGCATCCCGCAGTTTCTGAGCACCTTTAGTGAGCCGCGGTTCCCCTCGATCACCGTCGCCCAGACCCGCTCGGCCTTCAGCGCCGCGAACGCGTGGTCCGTGATGGCCCTTGCGGCCTCGGTCGCGATCCCCTGGCGGCGGAACTTTTCGCCGACGATGTACCCGATGTTGGCAGCGCGGTCCTTCGCGTCCCACCGGTAGCCGATGTTCCCGATGATGCGCCCGCCCATCTCGATCGTAAAAGGGTAGCTGAGGCCCTCAGGGCGGCGCTCGGGGCCCCGCGCATGCTTGCGCATCCAAGCGGCCCAGTCCCGGCGCGTGTAGGGTTGGGGGATGAGCGGGATGAAGCGGGCGACCTCCCGGTCGTTGAGGAGCGGGACCATCTCGGCGGCGTCGGAGAGGCGGGGGCGGCGCAGACGAGGCGGGGGGTGTGGAGGAGGGGGTAGGGCATGGGCTGACCGCTTTTCGGCGATTTCCAGCCGGCCTAATGAACCTCGCTGCCGGCCCAGTATTCCTCGAATTCCCTGAGCCGGAATCGTACGGCCTCGACGGCGGGCCAAACGGCCTCGACCGCCGGGAGATTGGGCAGCCGCTTGCCTTCGAGTCGAAGAATGTGGTTGGGTTCTGCACTCCTTCGAAACCCCTTGTCCTTGGCGACCATCACGCGCAAATCCTCGTCAAGCGTCCATCCGAAGCCGTCGAGAAGCGCGTGATGGTTGGCGCAAAGCAGCAGGCCGTTGCGGACATCGGATGAGGTGCCCTTCTTGTTGGCTGGAATGATGTGTGCGGCCTCAAGCCCCACCGAGGCGCCGCGGATGCTGAACCCAAGAAGGCACGCCGCGCATCGATCGTGATACGCCAGGCGGACCGCGGCTCCGAAACGCGCGTCACGCACTTGGCGAACGTTTTCGGCGAGGCGCCTCTCTTCGAAGGCTACGAAGGGCACATTCTCTTCTTTTGCCGCAGGCATTTCAACGAGGATCGGTTCGCTTCGCAGATGGAAATGCGTTCCGTCAAAGCCCTCGACGAACGCAAGGCCCAGGACTTGGTAAGATGCCCGTCCGCCCAGCGTAGGGCGCTGGCGAAGAACGCCAACGGGAACGCCATCGTCCATGCATTTGAGGAGCGCCCGGTTCGTGGGCAGCGCCATGTCGGGCTTGCCCCCGCGACCCTCGGGCGAGTATAGGTAGGTCCACGAGCCATCGGGCTTCTGCTGCGGATCCTTGTCGGCATATGGGCCGTGCAGCGTTTCCCGCACCCACAAAGCGTGTTTGGCTCCGCTAGGCTTGTAGATCCCCATCTGGGTCTTGAATCCCCGGACGTGCGCCCGCAACTTTTCGCTCGTGAGCGTTTCCATGTAGTGGAGGCGAAGCCAGAGCAGCTGAAGCCGCTGTTGATTGTCCGCGAGGTCGTAGAGTGGGTCGGTCATTCTGGCAGCGACTTACCGCTTCCTTTGATTCATGAACCTATGGGTGGGGGGATGCGGCTCGCGGTAACGCTACGGACCGCGCGGGGCCTCCTCGTGGAGCGCCGGATGCACTTTCACGCCACCCAGGCGGACCTTCAAGATGTCGAGGGGCCTGAGGGAATTGGTGATCCTTTGCTTCGCTGCCCCAATCGCAATAATGGAAAGCACCCGCCCCCTGACCAGAACGAGTTCATGGTGCTGGCGTTGATCCGGGTGGGACCCCATTTTGGGTTTCGACGCGTGCAGGATCACTTCCTTGACGACGTGCTGTGTCGAGAGTGCGGAGAGGATGCAGAGGGCACGCGCGACTAAGGCGCGCAAAGGGAAAGGCCGCACCCTGAGTGCCTAACGGGCTACGTGGGCCGCCAGCTTCGCCTTCGTTACCTCGCCGAGCCACCTTGCTTCAGGATGTGCTGAATGTTCGGACGCAGGGCCTTCCCCCTGAGGCCCTTGCCCGCCTAAGGTCATCCACGGCGCCCAAGTCGATGTGGGCATTGGAGCACGCGGCTCCGACACGCGCGGCGGGCGGCTCTGCGCGTGTGCCCGAAAGGTTTATGGGATACCATATGGTGTCAGTTGTTACCATTCGGTGACACGATGCGCTATCGCCAAGCCCTCGACGGAGCCTTCTTCAACGGGACGTCCACCCGCGTCCTGCGGGTCCTCATCCGCACCGCGCAGCCGTGGCTCACGGGGCGGGCGGTCGCACGCCTTGCGAAAGCGCCCCCCCACCGCACCGCCGAGGTGCTAAGGCGGCTCCGGAGCGAAGGGCTAGTTCGAAAGCAGGTCGCCGGGAACACATTCCTGTGGACGTTGAATGAGAAGCACCCGCTGGTGCGGCCCCTGCGCGCCCTGTATGAGGCCGAACGCCGGGCCCTAGCGGCGCAACGGGAGACGCTTTGCAAGACGCTCCGGCAGGCCGGAGGCGTCGAGCGGGCCGTGGTCTTCGGGTCGGCTGCGCGAGGGGACGAGCACGCCAGGAGCGACCTTGACCTTCTTGTTGTGGCGAAGAACCGGGCGGCCTTGAGGCACCTGGAAGAACGGCTGAACGAACTGCGCTTCGATTTCTGGGACAAGACCGGGACACGCCTCAGCCCCCTTCTCTACACGGCCGCAGAGTTTCGACGGAAGCGGGGCTTGGGGGTGATCCAGGCGGCCGAGCGCGAGGGAGACCTCCTGGTGGGGCCCCGAGGGGGGGAGCGCTGACGGGCAGGACCCAAGACGCCTTTGGGCATGAGGCCGCCGGCTTCCTGGCCATGGCAAAGGAGTTCATGGGGGTGGCCAAGGACTGCGCGGGCCGCGGTCTCTGGCGGGCGGCCGGCCTCAATGCGGTTCACGCGGCAATCTCCGCGGCGGATGCGGTTTGCGTCTTGCGCTTGCACGAAAGGGCGACTGGGGAGCAGCACGACGAGGCAGCGGACCTGCTTGGCCTGTCCGGGGCGCCCGACGCCCGCGACAAGGCGCTCCAATTCGCCGCAATCCTCGACCTGAAAAGCCGAATTGCCTACGAGGTTCGGCCGCCCAGCAAGGGTGAGTGCGAGGTGCTCGTCCGGCGGGCCACGAGGTTTGTCGAGTGGGCCGTGGCCGTCGTCGAGGCCTAGGGCCAGCTAGCCCTGCGCCGCGCTCGCCGCCAGCTTCGCCTTCGTGACCTCGACGAGCCCACCCTGCTTCAGGATGTGCTGGATGTTCGGTGGGAGCGCCTCGGCCTTGAGGCTCTTGCCCGTCGTGAGGTTCTTCACGACTCCGGAGTCAATGTCGACCTCGAGCTCCTCGCCGTCCTCGAAGGCTGCGCTGATCCCGGGGCACACCATGACCGGCAGCGCGATGTTGATGCTGTTCCGGAAGAAGATCCGCGCAAAGCTCTCCGCAAGCACAACCGAGATCCCGACGGCCTTGATCGACACGGGCGCCGACTCCCGCGACGACCCGCAGCCGAAGTTGTGGCCGCCGACGATCACGTCGCCCGCCCTGGCCTTCTTGGTCGCCCAGTCCGGGTCGTAACCCTCGAGGCAGTGCTTGGCAAGCTCAGCGCGGTCGAGGACCGTGAGGTACTTGCCCGGCATGATCTGGTCCGTGTCGATGTTGTCGCCGAGGCGGTGGACACGGCCCCTGTACACAACCTGGAACTTCGAGGGGTCACTCACGGGGGGTTCTCCTTCACGTGGCCGGCACGGCAACCTTCTTGCCGATCTTGCGCGGGTCCGTAATCTCGCCGTAGAGCGCAGAGGCCGCCACGACGGCAGGGGACGCCAGGTACACCTGGCTCTCGCGGTGCCCCATCCGCCCGGGGAAATTGCGGTTCGAGCTTGAGATCGCGACTTCTGTCTTGCCGATCTTCCCGATGTGCCCGCCAAAGCACGCGGAGCAGGAGGACACGGTGAACACCGCCCCCGCGTCCGTGAAGACCTCGATGAGCCCCTCCTTGAGGGCCTGGTTGTAGGTCGATGTCGACGCGGGCGAGATGATCACGCGGCACGAGGGCGCGACCTTTTCGCCCTTCAGGAACTGCGCGGCGATGCGGAGGTCCTCGATGCGCGCGTTCGTGCACGAGCCAACGAAGGCCTGGTCGAGCTTCACGCCCACGACCTCGCTGATGCCCTTCACGTTGTCCGGCGAGTTCGGGCAGGCAAGCTGGGGCTCCATCCCCGTGACATCGAATGCGACCTCCTCCTGGAACACGGCGTCCTCATCCGAAACGGGGAAGGGGTCCCGGAGCTCCCGCCGGTAGCGGCCCGTAAGGTACGCACGCGCGACCTCGTCGCCGGCGATGATGCCCGTCTTTGCGCCAAGCTCCGTCGTCATGTTGCACACCGTGAGCCGGTCGTGGACGGGCATCCGCTTGATCGTGTCGCCCATAAACTCGAGCGCCTTGTAGCGGCCGCCCTCGCAGGTGAGGAGCTTCGCTGTCCGCAGGATCACGTCCTTCGCGTAGACGTGCTCGCCGAGGCGCCCGCTCACCTCGACCTTGAAGTTCGTGGGCACGCGCACCCAGAGCTCGCCAGTCGCCCAGACCGAGGCAATCTCCGTCGGCCCCACGCCCGCGGCAAACGCGCCGAGGCCGCCGCCCATGTTCGTGTGGGAGTCGGAGCCGATGATGACGTCGCCGGGAGCCTCCCAGCCTTCCTCCGCGAGCATCTGGTGGCAGATCCCGTGGCGCCCGATGTCGTAGAAATGCTTGATTCCGACCTCCTTGACGAACTTCCGGATGTCCGCGTGCATCTGCACGGCGCCGTCGGTCGAGGCGGGGACCCAGTGGTCGAGCACGATCATGACACGCTCGGGGTCCCAGACCTTGGTGGCGCCCATCTTGCGGAACTGCGGGGCCGCTTGCGCCGTTGCCTCGTGGCCCATGGCCGTGTCGACCTTTACGTCGAGGATGTCACCGGGCTTCACGTGGGGGCGGCCCGAATGGGCGGCGAGGATCTTCTCGGCGAGCGTCATTCCGGCCATTGGCGGCCCAAGCTGGCCAGGCCCCGATTAGGGCATGCCATTCTAGCCAATCCGCTCGGTCAATATGTATCCATCGTCGACCTGGTTTGGGGCCGGGGGCGATCCGCAGATGGGCCGCATGGCGCCAAGGAAAAGTCCATCTCGCCGCCCGCAGCAACACCCTGCGGGAGCTCGCAAGCGTGGGCCACTTCGAATTCGAGATGGCCTCAAAGCTCCCCCGCGAGAAGCTCTTCGCCTGGTACACGGACTTTTCCGAAAAAGACTCCGAGCTCAGCCATAAGTACGGTAGCGGCTCGCTGCTTGCGCGCAGCGTCCGGCACACAGACGACGGCCACATCATCTGCGAGCAGCGGCTGAAGATCGGGCGGATGGAGATTCCCGGCCAAATTCGGATCACGCTGCACCCCGAGAACTTTACCTACGAGGCCGAGCTCGACTTTGGCAACCTCGTCTCCCAGCAGAGGCTCTACGCGTTCAGGGAGCATGGTGGCGGCACCATGCTGCACGTGAAGGTCGACTACACGCCCAAGGCGCCCCTCATCAAGTTCCTGAACGCCATCGGGATGTACAAGCGCATCGACCTCAAGGAGAGCCGCCGGACGATGGACGGCTACTTCAAAGCGGCGGAGGCGGAGCTTGGTGCTTAGTTCCGGCAAGCGCCTCCCGGAACGATCGCGCCTCGTCCAGGATTTCGCCAATCTCGAAACTTGATGCGAGGTAGAAGTCCAACTCCTCCACCTCCTCTTCGGTCTCCACGGCGAGCTTGGTCAGCCCCTGCCGGCGCGCTTCAACTTCGTCGCCCTCCACGGGGGGCCAATCCCCCCCGGCGCAGACCTCATCAATGTACCGCGAAACCCGGCCGTCAAACGCGGCGGCGATGCGGCGGTATTCGACGAACTGGGCCCCTGGGGGAGGGGTTCGGCAGGATTCGAGCGCGGTGTTCTGACCAGCGGCGGAGAAGTAACGTCACCCGGGACTGCCGCTGCGCCTTCGAATGGCGCAACAGGATGCCCGACCTTAGGAAGGGCATTGCCCCCCCTGCCTACAGTCTTGGCTTGAGCCCCACCTTCGCCGCCAGCTGCCAGAACTCCCCGTCCGACACGCCACGCCTCAGGTGCTCGTGCTCGTGGTGGCTGCGGATGTACTCCCGGTAGTCCGCCTTCGTCTTGCCTTCCGCGACCTCCTTGATGAGCTCCGTGAGCTTCTGGACCTGCTCGGGCTTGAAGTCGACCGCGTTGTCCTTGAGCTTCTCCTCGACGGAGGTCGTCCCCGTGTGCTTGCCGAACACGAACTCGCGCTTGCGGCCGATCATCTCGGGCATGATGGGTTCGTAGGTGAGCGTGTGCTTGAGGATCCCGTGCGTGTGGATCCCCGACTCGTGGCTGTAGGCGTTCGTGCCGACGAGTGGCTTCTGGGCCGCAAGCGGGATGCCCGTGAGCTCCTCGATGCGCTTCGACACCTCGAAGACCTTCTCGATCTTGATCCCCGTTTCCTTGCCGTAGAGGACCTCGAGGGCCATGATCATCTCCTCGAGCGAGGCGTTGCCCGCGCGCTCGCCGATCCCGTTAACGCACCCGTGGGGGATCTCGACGCCTTCTTCGAGGGCCGCGAGCGTGTTGGCGACCGCCATCCCGAAGTCGTTGTGGCCGTGCCAGGAGAGCTGGACGGGCTTCACGCGCTTCTTGAACTCGCGGACGAACCACTTGGCCGTCGAGGGCGTGCAGACGCCGACCGTGTCGCAGATGACCGCGCGCTTGGCCCCCGCCCCGATCGCCGCGTTGTAGAGTTCGGCGACGAACTCGAGGTCCGCCCGCACGGTGTCCTCGGTCACGAAGCAGCGCTCGATGCCTCTCTCTTTGGCGTACTCAATCGACTCGACCGCCGCGTTGAGGCACTGCTCGCGCGTCATCTTGAGCTTGTACTTGAGGTGGAGGTCCGAGACCGCGATGAAGATCGAGGTCTCCTCGGCCCCCGCGTCCACGCAGGCGTCGATGTCGCGCTTCACCGCGCGGGCGGCGGCAAGGATGACCGCGTTGTGCGTGCCCTCCCGCGCGATCGCCTTACAGGCCTCGAACTCCTTCGGCGAGACGACGGGGATGCCGACGTCCATGATCCCGACGCCAAGGTCGTCGAGCATCTTGGCGATCTCGACCTTCTCTTCGACCGTGAAGAAGAGGCCCGGCGTCTGCTCGCCGTCGCGCAGCGTCTCGTCCCAGAAGATGACCTTCTGGGGGAGGTTCTGGTGCGCGGCCTGGTCGAACACGTAGTTGTGGACGAGCGCCTTGCCGTTCTCGTCGAGCGGCGTGAGGCGGCTGCGGATGTCCGAGGCCATGGGGCTCCTCGTCTTTCGAGACGCTGCCGTGTAGAAAATCCTATTGTAGCGCGCCCCACGACCCTCCCCGAATTCCTGGAGGAATTCAACCCTCATTGCGGGGGGTCGCCAGGGAAAGGCGCTGGGTGGGCCGCCCTGGTCTTCCGGAATTGTCGCCGGGGGAGGGACGAGGAGTCTCCCTTTCCTTTACCGAACGGGGCCGCGGAGTGCCACCGTCGCGCCGCAAGGTTCCACCGGAAACGGGGGTCCGGACCCCCGCCGGACGCCCTTGTCCCATTCCGGACACTTTTGTCCAGAGAATGATTCAATCCAAACAGCACGTTTAAGTGCTGGACGCCAATCGGCGGCGCTTGCGCGTAGGATAAACGCGCGGACACTCTGGCGATGAAAAAGTGCAGCGTGGTCGGCGCGACCGGCTACACAGGCACGGAGCTCGTCCGTCTCCTCTCTGACCACCCCGAGGTCCGCCTCGTGGCTGCCACCTCGAGGCACTTTGCGGGCAGGCGCTTTACCGACATGTTCCCCCACCTTACCCAGCACATCAACGGGCTCACGTTCAGCGCCCCCGAGCCCGAGACGCTGGCCCGCGAGTCCGACTGCGTCTTCCTTGCAACCCCCCACGGCGTCTCGGCGGACATCGCCGCGGAACTCCTCGCCCGCAACCGGGACCTCCTCGTGATCGACCTGTCGGCAGACTTCCGCCTCAAGGACCCCGCCGCCTACGCGCAGTGGTACGGCCACCCACACACGCACCCCGAGCTCCTCCCCCAGGCCGTCTACGGGCTCCCGGAGATCGAGGGCGCCCACATCCGCGGCGCGCGCCTCATCGCGAACCCTGGCTGCTACCCCACCTCCGTGATCCTCGCCGCCGCTCCCCTCCTCAAAGCGGGCCTCACCGACCCCGCCTCCCTCATCGCCGACTCGAAGAGCGGCGTGACGGGCGCGGGGCGAGAGCCCACGATGGGGACGCACTTCCCCGAGGTCAACGAGTCGATGAAGGCCTATGGAGTCACGAAGCACCGCCACACGCCCGAGATCGAGCAGGAGCTTGGGCTCATCGCTGGCGCGCCGCTCTTCATCAACTTCACGCCCCACCTCCTGCCGATCAACCGGGGGATCCTGTCCACGGTCTACGCCTCGAACCCCAAGGGGCTTTCGAAGTCCGACCTCCTCACGGTCTACCACGAGTTCTACAAGGCCGCACCCTTCGTGCGTGTCTACGACCAAGGCCTTCCGGAGATCAGGCACGTCCGCGGCTCGAACTTCTGCGACATCGGCTTCGAAGTCGATACCCGCACGAAGCGCATCGTCCTCGTCTCGGCACTCGACAACCTGCTGAAGGGCGCGGCGGGCCAGGCGGTCCAGAACATGAATATCGCATTCGGTTTCCCCGAGACGGAGGGCCTCAAAGCCCCCGGCATTGGCGCGTAAGCGGCCCCAAGGAGGCACAACCATCACCCCCCCAGTTTCGATTCCCGTCCGCCGCGCAGGCGGCGTGCTCGATGTCCCGGGGTTCTTCTCGGGCGGCACGCACGCGGGCTTGAAGCGGAAGGGCCAGGACGTCGGGATCCTCTTTTCCGAGGGGCCGGCGGTCGCCGCCGGCGTTTTCACGACGAACAAGACCCAAGCCGCCCCCGTGACCCTCTCGCGCGCGAACCTCGAGAAGAGCGCCCTCCACCGCGCGGCGGTCGTGAACTCAGGCTGCGCGAACGCCTGCACGGGCGAGCGCGGCTGGAAGAACGCCCTCGAGATGGCCGACGCGACGGCCGATGTGCTCGGCGTCCGCCCCCAGGAGGTCCTCGTCGCCTCGACGGGCCTCATCGGCAAGCAGCTCGACATGCGAAAGCTCCTCACAGGGATCGAGGACCTCGGCAGCCAGATCGCGTCGTCTCGCCCGAACCCGCGCTTCTCCAAGGCGATCATGACCACGGACACGCGCGAAAAGACCGTCTCCGCGACGGTTGACATCGGCGGCGCCGAGGTCACGATCGGCGGGGCGGCAAAGGGCTCGGGGATGATCCACCCGAACATGGCCACGATGCTCGGCTTCATCGCGACCGACGCCGCGGTCTCCAAGGAAGTGCTGCGCGCGGGCCTCCGCGAGGTCACGAAGGACACGTTCAACATGATCTCGGTCGACGGGGACACCTCGACGAACGACTGCGTGATGGCCTTCGCAAACGGGGAGGCCGACAACGTGAAGGTCGAGAGACCCGCGGGCCCCCACTTCCGGCAGTTCCAGTCCGCCCTTCACGCCGTGTGCAAGGACCTCGCGCTCCAGATCGTCCGCGACGGCGAGGGCGCGACGAAGGTATTCTCGGTCAAGGTCCTCGGCGCGAGGCGCGAGCGCGACGCCCGCGCGATCGCCAAGGCCGTGGCGAGCTCGAACCTCGTGAAGTGCGCGATCCACGGGTCGGACCCGAACTGGGGGAGGATCGTGTGCGCGGCAGGCTACGCGGAGGCGGACTTCGACCCCGCAAAGGCCCGGATCTCGGTCTCGAACGGGTCGGACGCCCACCGGGTCATGCTCTTCGAGCACGGGGAGCCCTCGCGCTTCGACGAGAAGGCGGCCCACGAGCTGCTCAAGAATGAGTGGATCACCCTCACGCTCGAAGTCGGGCGCGGCCGCGCCGAGGCCGAGGCCTGGGGCTGCGACTTCTCGCACGACTACGTGACGATCAACGCTCACTACCGGACTTGAAAGGGGGGGACCACGGTGGCATCAGCCAAGTCGCGCGCGCGCACGATCGAGAAGCTGCGGGCTCTGCAGGTGGAGGTCACCTACCCCCCGACTGCGAGGCTCACCCTCCTCCAGGGGGAGACCGTCGTCGTGAAGTACGGGGGCCACGCGCTCTCGAGCGGCGGCCTGCCCCCCTTCGCGGCGGACGTGGCCTACCTCGTGCGTGCCGGCGTGCGCGTCGTCGTCGTCCACGGCGGGGGCCCCGAGATCTCTGCCGAGATGGAGAAGGAGGGCGTCTTGCCGGCCTTCGTCCACGGCCACCGGGTGACCGACGAGGCCACGCTCAAGATCGCCGAGCGCGTGCTCTCGGGCCGCGTGAACCGCGAGATCGTCACCGCGCTCGAGCGGGCCGGCTGCAAGGCGGTCGGCATCTCGGGCCGCGACGGGTCGCTCCTGCGCGCCCGCTACCGCAAGCCCAAGGTCGTCGACGATGCGGGGCGGGAGACGACCGTCAACCTCGGGTTCGTCGGCGATGTCGACCGCGTGAACACGCGCCTCCTCCAGCTGCTCCAGGGCGGGGGCTACACCCCCGTGATCGCCCCGATCGGGGTCACGGCGAGCGGCCAGTCGCTCAACATCAACGCGGACGCGGTCGCGGGCGCCGTCGCGGGCGCGCTGAAAGCGGCCTCCTGCGTCTTCCTCACGGACGTCGCGGGGATCCTCAAGGACCGCGCGGACGCGCGCTCGCTCGTTTCCGCGCTGCGCTACCGGGAGGCCGAGGCCCTCATCGCCTCCGGAGCGGTCACCGGCGGCATGGTCCCGAAGGTCCAGGCGTGCCTCGACGCCCTCTCATCGGGCGCTCGGGAGGCGCGGATCGCCGACGGCCGCGAAGGCCGCCCCCTGCTTGACGCCCTGCTGCCGGCCGAGCCGAAGGGCAGCGCAATCACGCCCTAGCGCGCGTGGCGCTAAACCTCAGGAGACAACCCCTCTATGTCCAAAGCCGAAACGGCGCCCCCGGTGGTCATGCCCGCCCCCTCGGGCACGGCCGACGAAGCCCCGATCATGAAGACCTATGCGCCTCCCGCCGTGACGCTCGTGCGGGGCCGCGGGATGGAGCTCTTCGACAGTGAGGGCCGGCGCTACCTCGACTTCATCGGCGGCATCGCGGTCGCCGCAACCGGCCACTGCCACCCGGTGGTCGTGGCCGCCATCGCCGGCCAGGCTTCCACTCTCCTCCATGTTTCGAACCTCTACGGCATCGAGCCCCAGCGGGAACTCGCCCGCAGGCTCGCGCCGAAGGCGGGGCGCGACTTCCGAGCCTTCTTCTGCAACTCCGGCGCCGAGGCCAACGAAGCGGCGATCAAGCTCGCCCGGAAGTGGGGCCACCTCCGCGGGGTTGGGCAGGGCACGGTCATCACCGCGGAGAATTCGTTCCACGGGCGCACGCTCGCGACCCTCGCGGCGACGGCGCAACCGAAATACCAGAAGGGTTTCGAGCCCCTGCCCTCCGGCTTCAAGCACGTGCCCTTCGGAGACCTCGCCGCTCTTGAGGGGGTGCTGACCCCCGACGTGACGGCCGTCCTCCTCGAACCGATCCAGGGCGAAGGGGGCGTGCGGTTCCCGCCCCCGGGGTACCTGCGCGGCGTGCGCGCGCTCTGCGACACCAGGGGCGTCCTGCTCATCCTCGACGAGGTCCAGACCGGGTGCGCCCGCACGGGCCGCTTCTTCGCCTTCGAGCACGATGGCATCCGCCCCGACATCGTGACGCTCGCCAAGGCCCTCGGGTCCGGCGTCCCGATCGGCGCGTGCCTTGCGCGAGGCGAGGTCGCGGCGGCCTTCGAGCCCGGCAACCATGGCTCGACCTTCGGCGGCAACCCCCTCTCCTGCGCCGCGGCCCTCGCGACCCTCGAGGTCATCGAGGGGGAACGCCTCGCCGAGCGCGCGGAGGCGATGGGGAACTACCTCCAGAAGGAGCTCAAACGCCTCCAGGGGAAGGTCGCGACGATCAAGGAGGTCCGAGGCCTCGGGCTCCTCATCGGCGTCGAGTTCCACGAGCCCATCGCCAAGGACCTCGTGAAGGCCATGCTCGCCCACGGCATCCTCTCGAACGCGACCTCCGAGACGGTCCTGCGGCTCGCCCCGCCGCTCATCATCACGGAGCGCGAGGCCGACGCGTTCGTCGCCGCGCTGGAGGCCTGCCTCGCGCTCCACCCCGCGCTTAAGTCAGGCATTTGTTGAGCGCCTTGAAGGCGGGCATCATATCAGACTCGGAAACCAGGAAGATGGTATCGGTATGGCAGGACATGACTTCATTCAGGTTGATGCCGTCGCCCGAGAGGGCGTCCATCAGGTAGGCGATCACGCCGGGTGTCGCCGCGATCTCCTCGGGGGAGGTCACGCTCATCTCGACGAGGCCGCGGGTCATCTGGATGATGTCGCGCCGCGAGAGCATCTCGAGCATCTCCTCGACGATCACGTCGTCGCAGATCAGCGTGACGCCGTGCGAGCCCTGGACGATCCTGAAAAGG
>DATEUP010000189.1:0-5103 GCA_035283065.1 Thermoplasmatota archaeon
GAACGCCGCAGACCCGGCCGCGGCCGCTCAAGACGCGGCGGGCCAAATCGCCGAAGGCGCAAGGGCCTGACGCGCCCTTCAAGCGCGCCTGCGCCGTGCCGCGGCAAGCGCCACGCCGGCAAGGGCGACGGCCACGAAGACGCCTTCGAAGCCCGGGGACTGGACGGGGGTCGTCCCGCCCTCGCCGGGCTTGCCCGTGTCAAAGACGGGCTTCTTCACAACCGTGACATCGTGGCTTGCCGCCGAAACGCCGCCGCGGCTGTCCGTCACCGTGAGCTTCACCGTGTACGTCGTCGGCGCCTCGGTCGCGGGGAACTTGTGCGCGGCTTCCGAGCCCGTCGCCGTGGCACCGTCGCCAAACTCCCAGGCGAAGCTCACGATCGTGCCGTCCGCGTCGGTCGACGACGTGCCGTGGAACACCGTCGAGAGGTCCCCGTAGACGGGGTCCCCGAAGGTGAACGCCGCCACCGGAAGGCGGTTGTTGATCGTCACGGCAAGCGTCGTCGACCCGTTGGCCCCCAGGTTGTCGAACACCGTGAGGCGGACCGTGTAGGCCCCCGCGACCGCCGAGGCCGCAAACGCGTGCGTCGGGCTCCGGAGGTTCGAGGTCGCGCCGTCGCCGAATTCCCAGAGGTACGAGGTGACCGTGCCGTCCTGGTCGGCGCTTCCAGACCCGTCGAAGGCGATGTCGACGAGCGAGTCGGCCGACGGCGGGCTCGCGGAAATCTCCGGGACGGGCACGCGGTTCTGGATCACGACGGGCACGGTCGCGCTCGCCGCGCCGCCCTCGCCGTCGGAGACCGTGAGGATCACCGTGAAGGCCCCCGCCCGCTGGAACGGGTGGCTCACGGAAAGCCCCGAAGCGACCTGCCCGTCGCCAAAGATCCAGAAGTAGGCGAGGCCGGAGGCCGCGGTCTCCGGGTCCGACGAGCCTTCCGCGGAGAAGGCGATCGGCGTAAGGGACTGCGCGGTGGCGCCGCTCGAAGGGCTCGCAATCCTGGCGGTCGGCAGGCGGTTGAGGACGCGGACCGTGAAGCTCGCGGTCCCCGCCGCTCCCGAGTTGTCGACGACGCGCAAGGTCACCGTGTAGGTGCCCTTGGTCGGGTAGGCGTGGGCGGCGAGGCCGACCGAGGAGGCGTTCGCGCTCAGGTCGCCGAAATTCCAGTCCCAAACCGTGATCGTCCCGTCGCGGTCGAGGCCGTCGCCGGCGAAATTCGCGGGCTCGTTCGTGTAGACCGACAGGGGCCCGGTGATCACCGCGGTGGGCCCGTTGTTCGTTACCGTCACCGTGAAGGACGCGGTCCCCGTCGCCCCGGAGTCGTCACGGACCGTGAGGGAGACCGTCTTGGCGCCCTGCGTGGCGAACGCGTGCTTGACGGCGCGCCCCGTCGCGTTCGTCCCATCGCCGAAGGTCCACGTATAGCTCTGGATGAGCCCGTCGGGGTCGAAGGAAAGGACCGCGTCGAAGACGCGGTCTTCGAAGGTGGGCACCGAGAAGTTCGCGGGGGTGACCGCGACCGGCGCGCGGTTGTGGACCGTCACGCTAAGGGACGTGGCCCCTTCCCCGCCGTCGTTGTCCGTGACCGTGAGCGTGACCAGGTAGGTCCCCGCGCGCGTGTAGATGTGCTGGACGGTGCGCCCGTAGAGCACCGAGCCGTCGCCGAACGCCCACCGGTAGTAGAGCAGCGTGCCGTCCGGGTCGGCCGAACTCGAGGCGTCAAACGAGAAGGTCTTCAGGGTCAGGTCCTCGCCGGGCGAGGCGACCCCCGAGGCCACCGGGAGGCGGTTCTTCACGCGGATCGTCTGCTGGGCGAACGACGAGTTGCCGTCCGTGTCCGTGACATTCAGCGTCACGATGAAGTTCCCGTCGTTTGCCCAGGTGTGCGTGGCCACGAGGCCGACACCGACGGAGCCGTCACCAAAGTCCCAGAGGTACGAGATGATCCCCGTGTCGTCCGAGGAGTTCACTGCGTCGAGGACCACGACCTCGGCCGTGAAGACCGTCGAGGCCGAGAACCCGATCCGCGCGACCGGCGGCGTGGGCACGTTCGTCCCCGTCGCGTCCTGGCCGACGAGCGCCGCGATCGTGAGCTCGGAGAGCGCGCCGTCGTCGTCGACGAGCACGAGGGTCACGTTGTACGTGCCGTTCTGCGCGAAGGTGTACGTCGCGTTCCACCCCTGGGCGGTCTGCCCGCCGGGGAAGACCCAGGTGTAGTTCGTGATCCCGCCGTCGACATCGAACGAGGCGCGCCCGTCGAAGAAGGCCGACAGGTTCGCCGTGAACGGCATCGCGGGCGTCGTCGTGATGACCACGTTCGGCGCCTGGTTCGAGATCGACACGTTGAGCCCGATCGAGTTCGAGGCCCCGTCGTCGTCGGTGATCGTGAGCGTCGCCGTGTAGGCGCCGTTGTCGTCGAAGGAGCGCAGGACCGTGAGCCCGTAGAGCGTCCGGCCGTCCGAGAACGCCCAGGTCGCGTTCACGATGCGCCCGTCGAGGTCGGTCGAGGCCGTGCCGTCAAAGGCCAGCGCCGTCTTCGTGAGGCCGATCACATCGCCCGTGAGCGCGACGGGCCCCCGGTTGTACACATTGACATCGATCTGGGCGGCGTCCGTCCCGCCGTCGTCGTCGGTGACAAGCACGGTGACCCTGTACACCTTGCCCGCGCCCGCGCCGCCGTTTCCAAACGAGTGGTTCGCGGTGGCCCCGGTCGCGGTCGTGCCGTCGTCGAAAATCCACACGTAGGACTGGATCGTGCCGTCGGGGTCCGCGGAGGCGCCCGCGTCAAAGTAGAACGGCACGAGGCTGTCCTGGGCCGAGACGTTGACCGAGGCGAGCGCGAGGGGCGGCTCATTGACATCGAACGAGCGGTCGCCCTGGTTGTTGAGCTCGTCGGACTCGGCGACCTGGGCCGTCGCGTCGGCGACCCCGTTTAGCGTGTGCGTGCCCGTCATCGTCCCCGGCACCGTCCAACTCGCCGTCACATTGGCCGAGGCGCCGGCCGCGAGCGAAGCGACCACGACATTGGCAAGCGTCGAAGAGCCGTCGAGCGTGAAGCGCACCGTGAAGTTCGCCGCCGCCGTGTCGCCGAGGTTGTGCACGGTCGCCGAGAGCGAGACCGTGTTGCCCTGCGTCGGCGAGCGCACGCCGAGCGCGACATCCGCGTCGTTCACCTCAAGGTCGGCGGCCGCCGAGGAGGGACCGCCCAAGGCGAGCACCGTGACCAGCAAGGCGGCGCCCGCAAGGAGCTCGAGGCCCAGCCCCTCGGAACGGCGGGCCCGCGTTTTCGGTCGAAGGCTCTGGCTCGGCACACGCGCATCCATCACGGAAAGACACCCCCGACGCCTGCAGGAATCGGCTGAATCGATTCTCAAGCGGAAGTTGAAGCGGCGATTGTCCGGCCCCTCATATAAACTCATATTGCGCCCTCGGAACGATTGGAAAACAGGCATGAAAGCCCGCCGGGAACGCTTATATATCGTCCTCTTGGTTCAAGCGGACTGCGGTTACGAAAGCCAGAAGCGTCTGGCCTTCTCGACCGCACTCACGCGAGGCAAGGGGGGGCAGGGAGGCTCGCTTTCGAGCCCCCCTTCGGCCGCGCGGACAAACCGGGGGTCTAACGCACCGATGTGGGCATCGAACACCCGCCAAGAGCGGTACCTTGTGAACGCGGCCGTACTTGCGGCGGCAGTCTTCGGGCTCCTCGCCCTAGCGGGCGGCGCCTCTGCCGTGGCGGGCACCGACGTGGCGGTGGCCACCCCCGACATCTCCTTCTCGAACCCGAGCCCCGTCGACGGGAGCACGGTGTCGATCCTCGTGATTGTGCACAACCTCGGCAACGAGACGGCGACAAACGTGATCGTGAGCGCGGCGCTAAGCTCGACCGGCGAGCTCCTTGGCACCGCCGCGGTCGGCTCGGTCGCCGGCCAGTCCCAGCTCGAGACCGCGATCCTCTGGAACGTGAGCGGGGAAGGGAACCTCACGGTCACGGTCTCCGTCCAATCGCAGGAGGCCGACGTGCAGCCGGCGAACAACAACGCGATCTCCCAGCCGATCTTTGTGCGCTCGCGGCCGGACCTGCGCGTCGACTCGGTCACCTTCGACAACAACGCGCCCGCGCCGGGCACCGTCGCGGTCGGCATCTTCGCGACGGTCTCGAACGTCGGCGGCTCCGACGCCACGCTCGTGAAAGTCGCGCTCTACGACGGGCCGCCGGCCACGGGCACGCAGATCTTCAACACGACCGTCCTTAGCGTCACGCTGACCTCGCCCCAGACGATCGTGTACTACTGGGACCTCGCCGAGAAGGGAGGCCGCCACGACATCTACGCCGTTGTCGAGTCGGCAACGCCCGCGGAGAAGGCGACCTCGATGGACAACAATTGGGCCTCCGGGCGCCTCCTCGTCCTCACCTACCGCGACTTCGTCGTGACCTCGACCGTTGTGATCAACGTCGACCCCTTGTTCCAAGGGTTCGTGATCGTCCGGGCCGGCGGGAACCTCACGATCGCCGACAGCAACTTCAAGCTCCACCAGCAGAGGGACAACCAGTACGACTTCATCGTCGAAAACGGCGGCAAGCTCACGCTCGACGGCGCATCGGTCACCTCGGACTACACCTTCGGCGTCACCGTCCAGCCCACGGGCGCCGTCTGGCTCAAGGCGGGCTCAGACCTCGAGGCCTCGGTCGCCTCCACGGGCGGCAGCCTCTGGTGCTACAACTCGACCGTGGGCGGCGCGCTCACGGGGTCCTTCAGCACGCTCCACCTCGAGGACTGCGCGGTCGGCGGCGGCGCGACGGTGTCCTCGCCAAACGCCGGGCTCTACCGCTCCTCGATCAGCTCGCCGGGGACCGTCGAATTCACGGCTTCAGTCGTCTACGCCGAGTGGCTCCTCATCGAGGCCGGCGGCGACCCCGCGCTGTCGTTTGCGGGCGGGTCGTCGGCCGACCTGCGGGGAATCCAGGCCGGCTCGATCTTGGTCGAGAGCGGCTCGCTCGCGACGGTTTCGCGCGAGGCGAGGTTCGTGGTCTCCGACCTCACGGGCATCCCGATCGCCGGCGCCACCGTCGACTCGCGGTGGGGCTTCAGCGGCGGGATCGTCGC
>DATEUP010000190.1:0-4160 GCA_035283065.1 Thermoplasmatota archaeon
CGCCCTGCCGGAACTGCCCGAAGGGCGAGGGCCCGCACGGGCTTTAAGGCGAGGGGTCAAGGCCCCGCGGGGGCGCCCCAGGCCGAAAGGTTTACGCCCGCGGATGGGCCCAACCACAGGCCAGCGTGCTGGCGGGCGGGGCGCCTATGGCGAAGGGCTGTGTTGGGCCGTCCGCGTGGCTCCTCGCGCCCTTGGGGGTTGCCCTCGCGCTCCTTGCGGCGGCTCCCGAGGCGGCGGCCTCCGACACGACGGCGCCCTCGATCACGGACCTGCGGCCCGAGGAGGGGGCGTTTGTGAACGCGTCCGCGCTCGGGCCGGGGGGCCTTGCGCGCCCCTTCATCCACGCGACGATCGCCGACGACAGCGTCCCCGAGTCCCTGAACGTCACGGCGCAGGTCCTCTGGGTCGCCGACCTCAGCACGGCCGCCCTGCTCACCGCGGAGCTCTCACCGTCGCGCCCCGGCGCGCTCGAGGTCGGCGCGTTCGCCGCCCTCAAGGACGGCGAGTACCGGCTCGTCGTCGAGGCGGTCGACAGCGCGGGCAACCCTGCGCGCGCGGAGCACAACTTCACGGTCGACACGAAGGCACCGCGGCTCACCGCGAGCGCCCCGGCGGTCTCGCCCGACGCCGCCGCGACCCTCCTTGTCGACGCGCGGGACGAGGGTTCGGGCCTCGCGCTCCCGCTCACGGTGTCGTACCGGAGCGCCTGCGCATCGACATGGTCCCCGGTCACGCTCGAGGTCACGCCTCTCCCGGGGCGCGCGGTCGGGCAAGCCTCGCTCGCCCTCTGCGAGGGGACGAACAACCAGTTCTCGGTGACCGCGCGCGACCGGGCGGGCAACACCGCGCAGGTCCTCCAGCGGAAGATCGCCTACGACACGCACGCACCGGGGTTCACGTCCTTCTCGCCCGGCCCCTTCGAGCGCGTTGACGACACGCACCCCACGCTCGAGGTCTGGGTCACGGACAACGCCGTCGGGGTGAACCGCTCGTCGGTCGAGGCGCAGGTGTCCACGGACGGCGGCACGACGTGGGGCCCGTGGCGCCCCGCCACGGTCGGTTCGAACGGGTCCTACGTGCGCGCGAGCCTGCGCGCGAATTTCACGGCGGGCGCGACCGGCGCCGTGCGGTGGCGCGCGAGCGACCTGGCCGGCAACGGGCCCTCGGAGTCGAGCAGCCAGTACTTCTACCTGAACGGGCCGCCTTTCGTCGTGCACTTCGAGCCTGCCGAGGGCGCGCAGATCTTTGAGAACTCGACCGTGCGCCTTGTCGCGGAGTTTGCCGACCCCGACGCGGACTTTGTCGAAGCCACCGTGTACTCGGACATCGACGGGCCGCTCGGGCGGGCGGACGGCCGCCGCGTCCAGCTCAGCCCCGGCGTGCACACGCTCACGCTCCAGGGCGACGACGGCCACGGGCACGTCGTCACGTACGCGTTCCAGGTCGAGGTCGTCTCGAGGCTGCCCCCCGACCTGAGGCCCCTCATCCTGACGCTCGTGATCGCCGGCAGCATGGTTTGGGCGGCCTTTGCCGCATGGACCAGGGACGGGGAGGGCGAGGGGAGCCTGCCTGCGAAGAGTTAATCGGCGGCCTGCCCCTTGCCGCGGCCAAGACCCATGCGCCGCGACCTGATGGAGATCCTCTGCTGCCCCGTGTGCAAGGGGGACCTGACGCTTCGCGTCGACGAGGAGACGAAGGAGGAGATCGTCCGCGGCGCGCTCGCGTGCGGCCACTGCAAGGTCGACTACCCGATCGAGGACACGATACCGAACCTGATCCCGCCGAAGGGCGGGTAGGCGCGCGAGGCGGGGCTGGCGCCGTGGCCGTCCCGCGCGTCGTGGAGGCGGCCCCGCTCCCGCCGGCAAGGCGCCGGGCTCTGCGCCGCGCGACCCTCCTGGCGCTCGTGTTCTCGTGCTTCGCCCTCGTCACGGGCGCCGCGCTCGCCACGGGCCGTGTGCTCAATTCGCCGAGCGCGGACGTCGTCCTCGTGGTTTCCCTTGTCGTTCTGGCTGCCGTCGCTTGGTACAGGGCGGCCCAAGATTGGGCCGGCCGGTGGACCCCCTGAGGGAGAGCCGGCCGCTACTCCCCGATGTGCTTCCGGTAGGCGCCCGGTTCCATCAAGTGCCCCGAGCCTCCGGCCACCTTGAGGACGAGCATCCAGCCCCCGCCGTAGGGGTCCTTGTTCACGGTCTCCGGGGCCTCGACTACCCCCTTGTTGACTTCGACGACCTCGCCGCTCAGCGGCGCGTAAAGGTCCGAGGCGCTCTTCACGGATTCGACGACCCCGAAGGGCTTGCCCTGCTCGAGCTTGGCCCCCACTTTCGGCAGCTCGACGAACACAATGTCCGTGAGCGAGTGCTGCGCGAAGTCCGTGATCCCGACGCGCACCATGCCTTGGCCCTCGTCCTTGGCCCACTCGTGGTCCTTGGTGTACTTGCGGTCTGCCGGGACGTTTGAGGTCATCACAGGTCGCCTCTCGAAGCGCGTCGGGTCAACTTTGCGCGAAGGTAAAAGCGTTGGCCTCGTCGGCTACAGGAACGGCGTCTTCACGACTTCGCAGTCGACCTTCTGGCCGCGCATCTCGAAAGCGAGCGGGGTCCCGGCCTTTGCAAGTGCGGGGGGCAGGTACGCCGTGGCGATGCCGACCTTGAGCGAGGGGGACATCGTGCCGCTCGTGACCTCGGCCACCTTTTCACCCTCGTGGAAGAGGCCGTAGCCGTGACGGGGGATCCCGCGGCCCAGGGCCTTCAGCCCCACCCACCGCTCGTAGGTGCCCGCGGCCCTCTGGGCTTCGAGCGCGGCCCGGCCCACGAAGTCGTGGTCCCACTTGATGACCCAATCGTACTGGGTCTCGAGCGTCGTGCGGTCGCCGTGGAAGTCCTGCCCCGAGAGGAGGAACGCCTTCTCGAGCCGGAGGGTGTCGCGCGCGCCGAGACCGCAGGGGCGGATGTCGAAGGCCCGCCCCGCCTCCATGATCTTCTCGTAGACGTGCATGGCCTTGTCGTTCGGGCCGATGACCTCGAAGCCCGCCTCGCCTGTGTAGCCCGTGGTCTGGACCTTGCAGGGCACGCCCGCGACTTCCCCGTCGATCGCCCACATCTTCTTCATCGCCGACAGGTCGCTTCGCGTGAGCTTCTGGAGCGTCTCCCCCGCGCGGGGCCCCTGGAGGGCGAGGCAGAACATCGCGTCCGACAGGTTGTCCACCTGCGCGCCCCTCGAGCTGTGCGCCTCGAACCACCGGACGACCTTCGACGTGGTCGCGGCGTTGGGGACGATGAAGAAGGAGTCGGCCGACTCGCGCGCGAAGAGGATGTCGTCGATGATGCGGCCCCCTTCGTCGAGCATGTGGGTGTAGAGGACCTTGCCCGGCGCCGCGGGCTTGATGTCGTTCGTGAAGACGGCGCGCACGAGGTCTTCGGCGCCCCCTCCCCGGATGCGCACCTGCCCCATGTGCGACACATCAAAGAGCCCGACGCGCGTGCGCACGGCGGCGTGCTCGTCCATGATCGACGTATACTGGACCGGGAGGTCCCACCCGGCAAACTCCACGATCTGGCCGCCGAGGCGCACGTGGGCTTCGTATAGGGCCGTCCGAAGAGCCAAAGAACCACCGGCTTTGGGGCGCAGGAGTCGAGCGGATTAAAGGGTGACGGGGAGCCCCTTTCCTTGCCGCCTGGATGGCGTAATGCGTCAAGTCGCGACAAAACGTATATCTATCGCCCCACGAAGGGCTAGGAATGCAGGAGGTCGCGCCAGGCAATGGAAGCGGGAGTTGTCCACCAGGTCGGGCGAGTCGCCTTTGGGATCCCCCACTGCAAGGTGTGCCCGCTCTTCCTGGGGCAGTCCGTGCCGGTCGTTGCGACCCCTCGCGGCTACGCGCTTTTCTGCGAAGTGTGCGAGCTTGGCCACGGCGACATCACGGTACGCGTGAAGGACGCGAAGAAACTCGACATCACGCTTGACGATGAGGCCGCCGACGAGGAGTCGGAAGAAGAGTAAGGGCCCTGCGCGGCCGGCCGAGGAGCCTTAAATACCGTCATCCAGTTGCCGCGCCAGCCTTTCGGGGGGGGCGGGCAAGCCATGGGCGAAAAGGCAGGACCCGCGCGCATCGCGCTCCTGGCGGTCGCCCTGGCTCTTGGCGTTTCGGCGGCCGGCTGCAC
>DATEUP010000191.1:0-17660 GCA_035283065.1 Thermoplasmatota archaeon
GTCCAGGGCGCGACGATCGACGCCACGCTCCTGCCGGCGATCAAGGAAGTCTACTACTACGCGGCGATCGTGCACGCGATCGGCGACGGCGTGCTGGCCGGCGTGATCTCGTCGGGCAAGTTCTCCGCGGGGCTCATCCACGCGTTCATCATGACGCTCGGGGCGTTCCTCATGCTGCGCGTGCTTGCAGGCTGAGGCGCGGGGCGAGCGCCTACTGCTTCTCCTTGCCCTCCTCGGAGAGTTTCTCCCACCAGGGGCGGTTGTCGACCGCCTGCCGCGCGCGGCTCTCGGCCGCCGCGCTCGTCCTCTTGCTGAAGTCGGAGAGGTAGCGCACGGTCTTCGCGGCGTCCCAGAAGATCGTACCGACGCGCCAGGCCACAACGATGCCGAGGAACGGCACGACGAAAGCCGCCGCGATGTAGCCGAGGTAGTAGAGGATGAAGGGCAGGCCGAACCACTCGGCCCCGGCGGTGTCCCCCGTGAAGGTCGAAAACCCGAGGAAGAGGAAGAGCTCCCCGCCGAAGGCGAACACCCCGACGGCGCGCGTGAGCGTGACCGTGAGCGCGCCGACCTCCTTCACGATCTTCATGTTTGCAAGGAACTGCGAGAGGCCGAAGAAGGCGACGAGGGCGGCGAAGCTGCCGACGAGCAGGTAGGGGCCAAGCGAGGCGAAGGACTCGGGGACGGCGACATAGAGGGTCGCGGTGCCGTCGGTCGTCCTCGAGACCGCGTACCCGAAGAAGTCGTTCGCGCCGCCGGAGCGCAGGCGCGCGAAGTATGAGGCGACGAGGAAGGCGCCGTAGGGCAGCGCCGAGAAGAGGACGAGCTTGGCCTCCTGCTTGATCGGCTCGTAGTTCAGCGAGAAGACGAAAGCGCCAAGCCCTAGGGCGGCGAACCCGACCCCGCCGAGGCCGAAGGCGAGGGCCGTGAGGAGCGCGTACTCGTTTGCCGCGCCGGCGACCGGGCCACCCTGGATGTACGGGAGCATCGAGGTCACGGCAAGGGCGGCAAAGGAGGCGCCGACCCCGAAGACGCCGAACATGAAGAAGACGGCGTTGAAGCGGACGTCCCCGAAGAGGTCCTTCGTCCATTCGGCCGTGCGAGGAACCCCCCTTTTTAGAGCCTGGTCGTGAAGGCGAAGGACGTGAAGGAGTTGCGCTCGAGGGTGAACTCAAAGCGGAACACGCCGGGCTCCGGGGGCGCGCTCTGGAGGTTCTCCTGGGTCGCGCGCGGCCGGACGTGCAGCACGCCCGTGTAGGCGTCGGTCGAGAGGGCGTCGGCGGCAAGGGTCTGGACGTAGGCGGAGGCGTTGAGGCTCGCCGCCTGCGTGTTCTGGACCTTGAGGTGGACGACGACGCGGTCGGTGAGGGACCGGGAGGCCAGGAAGAGGGCCATCTGGCCGTCCTCGAGGTCCAGGGTGGCCCCCGCGGAGACGAGGGGCACGCTTGCTGCCACGGGCCACCTGCCGAGGGCGGGGGCGCGGAAGTTCGCGCGCGCTCTCTCGGAGGCGGACCCGCTGCCCGCATAGGTGACCGTGAGCGAACTGCCCGAAGCGAGCTGGCCGTAGGCGGAGAGGACCTCGCCGAAGGCGTTGAGCCCGAAGCGCTGTTCGACGGGCAGGTCGAAGGCCGTGGGGACCTTGATGAGCGCCTCGAAGCCGTCGCGGTTGAGCCCCGCGTAGACGGCCGTAAAGACCTCGTCGCGGCGCAGGAAGGCGTTCATCATGCCGGCAAGCGCGATGGCCGTGCCAAGGGAGTCGGCCTTGTCGTGGTTCCACCCCTCGGCGCCAAAGTCGACCGAGTACCGGTACACGGCGATCGGCAGGGGCACGCGGAGCTTCTGCTGGACGCGGGCCTCCGCGTCGCCAAGCACGGCGACCGCGTGCTCCTCGGAAAACGCGTAGAGGCTGGGGTAGAGTGCGCCGTCCGTGAGCGGGCGGTTGGGCACCTCGATGCGCACCGAGACCGCGACAAAGTCGATGAGGGCCCCCCCGGTCTGGTTCTGGAGCGGGTCGGCAAGGCGCAGGCGCGTGAGGAGCGCGTCGTTCCAGTTGCGCCCGTCCTGGGTCGACCCGTCGTCGATCCAGACGCCGACCTGGATGCCGGGCGAGGTCGCCTTCATCGCCGAGGCGTTCCGGAGCGCGGCCTCGGCGTAGTCGTCGGCGGTCTCGAACTTCTCGGAGTAGGCGCGGATGTCCTCGCCAAGGAGCCAGTAGCGCACGTCGAAGGGCGTCTGGCTGCCCCCAGCCTGGGCGGCCCTAAGGCCGCCCTCTGGGGTGCTGGCCGGGAGGTTCGAGTAGGCGACCCAGTCGCGGGCCTCGCTCGGGCCGCCGGTCGCCATGTTTGCCGTGAGCATGATGTTCGGCACGCCGGCGGCGTCGGCAAGCGACCAGAGCTCGAAGGTGTTCATGAAGCCTTCGAGGGTCGCGTTGGCGAAGTGGTAGGACTGGGACACGTCGTCGGGGAAGCGCAGCATCTTCGGGCGCAGCTCGGCTGTCGAGGAGGCCGCGGAAGTGGCGACGCCGGACTGCGAGACGCCGTTTCCTTCGGCGGAGGCGGAGACCGAGACGCCCACGAACGCGGCGGGGACCGGGCGCGGGTTGACTTCCCAGTCGAGGGTGATGTCGACGTGGACGGGCGAGGAGGGGGCAAACGCGGCAAGGAGCGAAGTCGAGCCAAGCATGGCGCAAACGGTGGCGGCCACCCAGGCGGCGACGTACCGCATGTTCACGGTAAAGCCCCGTTGCGGAGCATAGCGGGAGCCCGTATAAAGACAACGAGGCGGACGCGCGCGCGTGAAAGTCGCTAGCGCAGGGCGGCGAGCGAGGCGAAACAGGCCGCGACAAAGCCTTAAAAGGGCGCGCCGGGCTAACGCGAAAGGCCAGACAGCCGACCGGCACCGTAGGAAGGCAGGGAGAAAGCGCCTTCGGGAAGGCGCGCGCCGGTGCCCTCACGCCGAGGTGGCCCAGCGGTACGGCGCGAGCCTGGAAAGCTCGTGGGCGCAAGCCTTCGGGAGTTCGAATCTCCCCCTCGGCGCTTCCTTTCCCCAAACGAGCGGAGTGGAGCGCGCGGCCCTAAGGGGGCGCGGGAGCGGCCGAACGCGGGCGCTTGGCCTTCCACCCGCGGGGGTACGTCCCGGGCTTCATGAGGACGCGCGTGGTGAGCGCGACGGGCCCTTGCGAAGCCTGGGCAATCCGCTCGCCCGAAAGGGACGCGCGGGCCACGGCGACGGCCTCGCCCTTCAGCGTCATCACCGCGACTTCGTCGCCGGCCGTAATCGAGGGCTCGACGGCGGCAAGGCCGGGCGCATTGAGGGGGGCGCCGTGGCACAGCGCGTCGACCGCCGAGTCCTTCACGACGACCTTCCGGTGCTGCGCGAGCAGGTCCTCGACGGGGTGGAGGAGCCTCTTCAGGTCCCCGGCGCGCGAGAGGTCGCGGGCGTTTTCGACGGCGTCGCGGAGCGCGCTCAGCGTGACGGCCTCGGGAAGCGTGAACGGCCCCACGCCCGTGCGGCGCAGGTCGCGCAGGTTTGCGCCGGCTCCAAGGACGAGGCCGAGGTCGTGGGCCAGCGTGCGGATGTAGGTCCCCGCCTCGCAGGCCACCTCGACGAGGGCGGCGCGGTCGGTGGCCTCGAGGACCGTGAGGGCAAAGACGCGGCGGATCCGCCGCTCGCGGCGCACGGCGGACTTCTTCGGGGGGACCTGGAGGATGGGCCCCACGAACTCCGCGGCGGCGCGCCGCACAGCCGCCGGGTCGACTGCGCGGTGGAAGGCGATGTGCCCCACATAGCGCTTGTCTGCGCCCTCGACGACCGCAAGGGCCTTGGTGGCGTCGCCCACGGCGACAAGCAGGAGCCCGGTCGCGTTGGGGTCGAGGGTGCCCGCGTGGCCCGCGCGCGGGGCCTTGAACATGTCGCGCACCCAGGCGGCGACCTGGTGCGAGCTCGGGCCCTCGGGCTTGTCGACAAGGACAAACGAGGAGGCCGAAAGCTCCCCAAGCGTGCGCTCCTCGGGCCGCTTGCCGTAGCGCAGGTCCGTCGAGGCCGCCTCGACGACCGTGAGCTTTGGCGGCACCTTGGAGACCCCCATCCGCGGCGCAAGCCAGGGGCCCCGCGCGCTACTTGCGCTTGCGCACGGCCCCGGTGATCTCCTTCGAGATCGCCTCGGGCGGCCGGCTTGAGCTGTCGATCACGAGGTCGTACTGCGAGGTGTCGCGCAGGTCGATCCCGTAGAGCTCGAAGTACCGGTCCCACTCGACCTTCTCGCGCGCCTGGGTGGCGGCCACCGCCGAGGGGACCGAGAGGCCGTCGCGATTGGCGATGCGCTCCGCACGCACCTTGAGCGGTGCGTCGAGCCAGACTTGGAAGGCGGCCACGCCGTTGCGCGAGAGCATGGGCCCCGTGAGCCTCCCTTCAAGCAGCACGTTGCCGGCCTTCGCGATCTCGAGGGTCTTCAGGTCGATCGACTTGTCCACGTCGGGGTTGCGGTGCGCGAAGGCGCCGAACTCCTCGAGGGTCATCGCGCGCGTGTCGGCAAGCCCGCGGAAGATCTCGCCGATGTTCACGTGCTTGAGCGCGAGGTCCTCCGCGACTTTCCGCGCCACGGTGGTCTTGCCCGCGCCAGGCAGGCCGCCCAGGGTTACGATGACCAAGGCGCCACCTTCAAAAGGGCCGCGAGTCCCACGCGGCGCGCTCGAAGCCCACCGAGCGGATATAGGGTTTCCCGTGCGAGGGGGCTAGCGCCTGCGGCTCCGGGCGCCCCGTGCGCCCTCCTTGTCGGCGGCCTTGGCTTTGATGAGGCCCCCCGGGGCCGCAGCCCCGCCGGGGGCGGGGGACTCGGGGCCGTCTTGTTCCTCGCCCGAGGGCCCCTCCCCTCCGGCGGAATCGTCCTCCTCGCTGTCGACGATCTCGACCTCGGACTCGTCGGCGTCGACAATCCGCGTGAGGCCATCGCCAGCGTCGGCCTGGCCCACGGCGCCGGGGCGGCCTTGGCGCAGGCGCCGCTTCGCGCGCTCGCTCTCCTTGTCAAGGACATCGCTGTCGTCGGCCTCGCCCTCCGCGCGCCGGATGAGGTCCTCGACCGTCGGCATCGGCTTCAGGGGCGCGTGCGGGTCAAACGCCCGGTAGCGCCAGAGCTTCAGGGCGGCGCCGAGGCAGACGGAGAGCGGCAGGGACATCACCATGTAGAGGAGCACCCAGTAGGGGAACCCGAAGGAGCCGTGGAGGGGCCAGCTCGCGGCCCACGGCAGGGAAATCGACGTGACCTGGACGTTGCGCGTGAGGAAGACGTTCAGCCACCCGAAGACCGCGAGAGCGACGACCATGGTCCCGATCGCGGGCCGCATGGTCGCGTAGTTGGCTTCCATCGTCTGGCTCATGACGAAAGGCTGCGCGCGCTTGAGCCTCTCGGCGCGGTCGACGTCGCGCTTGAGGCGCGCGTCGCCAAGCTCCCGCTGGAAGGACTTCTGCATGAGGCGGCCGCGCTCGAGTGCGATGTAGTCGCTCGACCAGTGCCTGAGGCCGGTAGAGAGGACGCCGGTGAGCGCGCCGGCGAAGAAGACCGAGATGACGGGCAGGTGGCCGCCGAAGCCGATCGTGGGGTTGAGCACGAAGGACATCCCGGCGCCAAGCGCCGCGGAGAGTGCGGGGTCGATCATGACGAAGAGCATGAGCATCATCGTGAGGAGCATGTAGGTCTGGCCCTTCGGCGCCGGGGGAGGCCGGGCCCGTCGGTTCTGCGCCAGGGTCCCACCCCTCACTTCGAAGAAAGGAAGACTTCCGAGAGCACCCGCACGGCCTCGTCGACGCCGCCGTCGAGGTTCGGGACGACCTTCAGCGTCGCGCCCGAGAGGACGGCCATGGCGCTTGCCGCCGCCCGGTTGAGCCCCTGGTGCTCCTCGATGAGCTCGACGGTTTCGCTGTCGCGCCTGCGCGAGCCGTCCTTCGCGCGCCGTCCGAAGATCTGTGCGGCGGGCGCCTCGACAAGGACGACGGCGTGCGGGGCGATCAGCGTGAGCACGGTCATGGGGATGCCGGGGAGGTACCCCTCGCGCGTCTTGATGAGGCAGTGCGTGTCGATGATCGCGTCGGCCATCGCGCCGATGCGCTCGGCGGCCTTCGCCTGGATCTGGCGCTGGGTTTCGGCGGGCAGCTTGCGCATCTCATCGCGGGCCTTGGCCAGAGCGCGCGCCTGTGCCTCCTCGAACATGACGGTCCCGTAGTTCACGATCGGCACGGCGAAGGCCTTCGACACGCCTTCCATGACGCTCGACTTGCCGACCCCCGGGACCCCGGTCACGATGACGCGCACGTTCCGCCTCCTTGAGGAGCGGCCCTCCAAGGGCAAAGGGGGGCCATAAGGCCTCCTGCGCCCCTGGGGATCAGGTCTCGAACCCGAAGAGGCGGGCAAGGACCGGCTGGCGGTCGATCTCGCGCTCCTTGACGATCTCCTCGCTCATCCGGATCACGATGCCGACCATGAGGAGCACCCCGGTGCCGCTCGACTGGCCGGTCGTGCCGATCATGTCGGCGAAGCCCGCAAGCGCGCCCACAAAGGCGCCGGACATGATCGTGACGGTGGGGATGTACTGCTCGAGGACGCGGCGCAGGACCTTGGGGTCGCGCCTGAAGCCCGGGATCTGCATGCCGGACTTCTGGATCTGCTTGGCCACGGCCTCGGGACCCATGTTCGTCGTCTCGATCCAGAACTTGGCGAAAAGGACGGAGCCGCCGATCATGAAGCCGAGGTAGACCACGATGTGGAGGAAGACCTGGAGGCCGCCGTGGTCGTACGTGTAGCCTGAGTAGCGCTGGTAGTTGATGAGCGGCAGGAGCCACTCCTGGACGCCAGCGGGCTGGCTCACGTACCACGCGAGCCCGCCGATCGGAACCGTCGCGCTGCCTGCGATCTCCCCGGTCACGTCGAAGCGCCCGATCGCGTCGTTATGGCCCAAGAACGGCACGCCCTGCAGGGGCCCGGAGTAGAGCAAGACGGCGATCATGTTGATATTGGCAAGGAGGGCGGCCATGAGGATCACGGGGATGTTCGACGCGTAGACGAGGCGGATGGGGTAGCGGCCGCGGGCGCCGCGGACCTTCGTGTGGGCAAGGGGGAGCTCGAGGCGAGTGGTCTCGGCGTAGGCCACGATGATGAAGGTGGCGGCGGTGCCCATGAGTGCGATGATCGAGTTGGGCGGCGAGAGGAAGACCTGCTCGTAGTAGCCCTGCGAGAGTTGCTGGGCCGACGCGTGGGTGACGGCGTACCAGACCTTCGGGATCGTGCCGGCCGGCAGGTTCGCCTGCGAGGTCGCCGAGCCAAAGGAGATCGGAGCCGCGGGGTCCGAGGGGGCCCAGTTGATCGCGCCCGTGATGATCTGCTGGGCGACCCCCGCGGCGATGAAGAGCGAGATGCCCGACCCGATGCCCCACTTCGAGACGAGTTCGTCGAGCAAAAAGACGAGGTAGGAGCCCACGATGAGCTGGAGGATGATGACGCCTTTGGCAAGCTGGGTGCCGGAGAGGAAATGGCCGTTGAGGTTCGAGACGAGCTGGGGCGAAGGCGTGAGGAACCCCTGCACCTGGGCCCACGATTCCACGACGATCATGAGGATGACGACGATCTTCTGGACGCCCTGGTAGACCGACTTGTCGTCGGCGTTTGTGAGGTCGAGCTTGAAGATCTTCGCGCCCGTGAAGAGCTGCATGATGATCGAGCCCGTGACGATCGGGCCGATCCCGAGGTGCATGATCGACCCCTGGGCGCCGCCGAGGATCGCGCGGAAGGAGCGGAAGAGGTCGACCTGGTTCGAGGCCGGGTCGAGCCCGAAGAGGAAGACATTGGTCATGGCGAAGTAGAAGAGGAGCGTGATCGAGGTCCAGAAGAACTTCGTCTTGAAGCGCACGTGCTCCTTGGGCTTCGCGACGACGGGCATCCGCCGCGCGAGCGGGCGCAGCCAGTAGAGCTTGCTCTTGCCGCGCAGGTCGAGCTCCTCGTCGGGCGTGAGCTTCGTCTTCTTCTTTTTGGCCAAGACGCACCCTCCACCTTGCGGCGCCCGCGTGCTCCTGTCCCTGCGCCTTGCCTACGCCTTCTTGCCTTTCGCGGCGGCTAAGGCCTTCGCCTGGGCCGCTTTGCGCGCCTGCGCGCGCAAGTCGCCCTTGCGGGGCGCCGTCGCCTCGACCGACCCGCCGGCGGCCTTGATCTTGCCGACCGCCTGGGCCGAGGCCCACTTCACCTTGACGTGGAGCGCCTTCGTGACGTGGCCGCTGCCGAGGAGCTTCTCGATCCCGTGGGCGCCAAGGTCGAGGGCCCCCGAGGCCGGGGGCGAGAAGGCGCCCCAGCGCTCCTCGAGTTGCCGGACGTTGATGACCTCGAGGGGGGCTTTCGCCTCGTCGGGCATCGTGAACCCGTGGACGCCGAAGTGCTGGGGGTCGTACTTGACCGTGTAGAGGTACTTGTGCTTGTGGAGCCCGGCGTTGCCCGTGCCGCCGCGCTTGCCCTTGCCGCGGCCCGCCTTTTTGCCGCGGCCCATCGTGCGGTGGCCCCGATACTTTGAGGTCGACTTCCGGCTCTTCCTTGCGATCGGCATGGTGACCCCCCCTAGAGCATCCTGCGGATGAGCTCGTTGATCTTCTCGCCGCGGTCGCCAAGCGTGCCGCCGGTCTTGTAGTCGTGCGTGACCTTCTCGTAGCCCTTGCGCGGGGGGGCGAGCCTGAAGAGGGGCTTCACGCCCGGCAGGCGGCGCAGGTCCGCCTTCTGCGCTGCAAGCGCGGTGGCAAGCTCGGGAAGGGACTTGAAGGGCGTCTTCTCGGCAAGGTACGCGGCGGTGAGCGGCTTGCCGCCCTCGACGCGCCCGCGCTTCTCGAGGATCTCGAGCATGGTCTTCTCGTCGACGCGCCCCCAGGTCACATAATCCTTCACCTTGAGCAGCGTGCCGCGCCACTGGGGGTCCTCTGGTATGATCGTGCAGTGGTTCGCGCGTGTGAGGTGCATCATGCGCAGCGCGTCCTTGATGTCCGTGTTGATGTTGATGGTCCCGCGGACCCGGACGACCGCGAGCGTCACGGGGCCACGCTCCCCGTGCGGATCTTGAGGCGCTCGCGCTGCTCCTCGTTGATCTTGAAGGTCGAGACGTTCGCGAGCGCGTTGAAGGTGGCCTTCGCGTAGTTCACGGTCGTGCGGCTCTGGCCGCGCGTGAGGCCCCAGACGTCCTTGACGCCGGCAAGGCGAAGGACATGCTTGGCGACGTTGCCCGTCGCGAGGCCGACCCCGCGCGGGGCGGGGCGCAGGAGGACCTCGGTCGACCCCGACTTGCCAAGGATCGTGAGGGGCAGGCTGTGGGGCGTGTAGCAGCCGCACTGCCAGGAGCCGCACCCGCGTCGCACCTCGATGACCTTGAGCTTGGCCGCGTCGATCGCCTTGCGGATCGAGGGCCCGACCTCCTTGCCCTCGAACTGCCCGAGCCCGACGTAGCCGTTCGAGTTGCCGACGGCGACCGTGATCGAGAAGCGCACGCGGCGGCCCGAGTCGGTCATCCGCTGGACCATGTTCACGTCGAGCACCTCGTCCTCGAGGCCCGGCAGCAGGACGTCGACGATCTGCGCCTCGCGGAGCGGCAGGCGGCAGGCGAGCGCCTCGGTCATCGAGGTGACCTTGCCGCTCTGGACGAGCTTGCCGAGCCTCGTCGTCGGGCTCCACTTCGTGATGTCGAATGTCTCTTCGGGGGGCCTTGCCATCATGGTCGATCGCCTCGTTCGTCTCCCAGGATCTGCTTGCGGGCCGCGTCAAAGGGGGCCTTGAGGGAGGGGTTGATGTGGGCGCCTTCGAGGCGCTCCTTGGCCGGCAGGACGTCGGGCGCGTGCGGGACCTTGACGCCGCCGTCGAGCGCGCCCTTGAGGGCCGCAAAGAGGCCGCCGCCGCCGACGGGCATTGAGAGGCCGAGGTCGAGCACGGCTTCCTTGACCCCGGCCTTGACCGCGCGCCTGGCGGCCAAGAGGCCGGCGAGGTACGAGGAGGGCGTGTTCGAGTGGCCCTGGGGCCAGCCGAAGGCTTTGAGCTCCTGGGAGGTCGCGGCCGCGCGCACGATGTCGCCCTTCGGGTCGAAGTCGACGAACTGGACGATCGTGCGGGTGTTCGTGCGGCGAACGACCATGCGCGTCTGGTGGCTCTTGAGGAGCGCGAGCCTTCGCCTGTAGTCGGTCTTGCCCTCGCGGCGCCTGCGGAACTTCACCGCGTACCGGGGTCCGTTTGCCATGGCTCACGCCTCCTTCTTGCCTTTGCCGCGAGAGAGGAGGCTGCGCCTCGGCTCCTTGGGCGGCGCCGCGGGCGGGGCGGCCTTGGCTTTCTTGGGGGCCGCGGGCTTGGCAGGCGAGGGCGGCGGGGCCCTGCGGCCGGGCTGCGCCTTGAGGTCGCCGCGCGCCTCCATCTGCGAGATGAGGTGCGCGCGGCTGTGGAACTGCCCGCCCTTCGCCTGGCGGTAGTACGTGCGGTACTGCGCGGAGGTGATCGTGCTCCCGTCGCGCAGGCGCCTTAGCGCCCTGCGGATCGCGCGGATGTTCGAGATCCAGCGGGTCTTGGCGTTCGTCCGGGCGCCGCTTTTCCCCCTGCGCGAGCCCATGCCGCGCCTGCGGCCCTTGCGCCGCTGCGCGTGGAGCGCGCGGGCGCGCCCGCGCGAGACGCCGCGGGCCGGCCGCTTGCGGATGTAGCGGCGCACGATGAGCGAGCGCACCGCGGCCCGCGTCGTGGCCTCGGAGATCTCCTCGAGCTTTTCCTTGTCGGGGGGCATGTAGACCCGGTTGAGCCCGCAGCCCAAGATGTCGGCGGCCATTCGCCGCTGGTTCGTGACGTCGACCATCAGAGTTGCCTCCAGTTGAGCACGCGGATCCCGAGCTTCTTGGCGCCGTCCTGGATCTCCTGGCGCTTTCGCCGCCCGACGGAGCCCGCGATTCGCACGGCCTCGCGTGCGGGGTCGAGCCCCTCGAGGCCGCCCGCGTTGTGGATGAGGACCTCGCTAAAGCCTGACGGGTGGAGGCCGCGCGCGGCCTTCGGCCCGCGGTAGCCGATCGACACGACGTCCGCGTGGGTGCCCCAGTGGCGCCGCATCTTCGACTGGATGCCCTGGGGCGCCCTCCACTTGTCGCCGAGCCGCTGGTAGCGGAACCACTCCTGGCGGTGGAATTCGGGGCGCTGGGCGTCCTTGGCCTTGCGCTGCTTGAGGGCTTCGGTGGTGAGCGCGTCGAGCGTGGGGCGCGGCCGGCCCTTACGCTCCGGCGCCTTGGGGGCGCGCTTGGCCTTCCCTTCGGCGCGGGGCTTGCGGGCGCCTTCCCCCTTCCCCGCCTTGGGCGCCTCGCCTTCAGCCTCATCCTGCCCCTCGCGGGCGTCGGCCTCGGACTCCTCGTCGGCCTTCGACGCGAGCTTGAGCTCGTCGGACTTCCGGGCCTTGTCGCCCCCGGAGGGCGCTGGGGCTTGGGCCTTCCCCGCCTTGGGCTTGCCCTTCTTCGGGGGCGCCTCGGCCTCTTCTGCCCGCTTCTCGTCCTTGGCCATTTCACTCACCCTTCGAAACGATGTAGATGCCGTCCTGGAACACCCGGGGGTCAAACCCGCGGATCCGGGTGCCCTGCTCGATGTTTGCCGCGGTCCCCGAGACCTCCTCGAGGTCGGGGCCGAAGACCGTGACCTTGTCGCCGGCCACGCTCACCTTCGTGGCTCCGCGGATCGGGACCTTGCGGGGGTGCTGTTCGCCGAGGAAGTTCTCGACGACGAACTCGGAACCCTGGACGCCGGCCTTGATCGGGAAGTGCGAGTAGACGATCTTCATCTGGTACTCGTGGCCCTTGAGGGCGCCTTGGCCCATGTTGCGGATGTGCGCGGCCCAGGTGCCGGCAAGCGCGCGGTCGCGCTTGCGGGCGTCCTTCGCCTTGATGAAGAGCTGGCCGGAGTCCGCCTCGAGCCGGACGAGCGGGTGGACGAACGCGCGCGTAAGCTCGCCCTTCGGGCCCTTGACCTTCAGCGCCCCGCCCTCGAGTTTCCACGTGACCCCCTTGGGGAACTCCACCTCCTCGCTCACCTGCCGCACACCCATGTTTCCCCCTCCCCTTTCAGTACACGTAGGCAAGCAGGCGCCCGCCGATCCCGAGCTCCTTGGCTTTGCGGTTCGTGATGACGCCCTTGGTCGTAGACAGGATGAGGACGCCGAAGTCCTGCGCGGGCAGGTAGCGCTCCTCGAACTTGACAATCTCGCCGAGGCCCACGGGGAACCGGGGGCGCACGGCGCCGCACCGGTTGATCTTGCCCGAGAGCGTCACGGCGAAGGTGCCGGCCCTGCCGTCCTCGACGAAGGCGAAGGTCGAGATGTAGCCCTCGTCCTGCATGACCTTGAGGATCCGCCCGAGGAGCTTCGAGGAGGGCTTGAGGTCGCAGGCGCTGTGCCCCGTGAGCTCCGCGTTGCGGATCGCCACGAGGGCGTCGGAGAGCGGGTCGTGCTGCATGGTCGTTGGTCCTCCTCGTTAGCTGTACTTCTTGAAGCCGATCTCGGGGGCGATTTCCCTGAAGCACTGGCGGCACAGGTGCATCCCGTAGCGGCGCACGATCCCGCGCTGGCGGTCGCAGCGCTCGCAGCCCTTGCGCCTGGTCTTGAGTTTCTTTCGCGGTCCGGCCATATTCAAATCACCTCGGCCCCGAATTTCTCGACGAGCCATCCTTGGGCCTGCTTGGCCGTGATCCGGTGCGTGCGCGGGATGTGCCCGCGCGCGCGCCGGCGCTTCGAAACGCGCCCGCCGGGGCGGCGAAGCGACACGCAGACGTCCATCCCGAAGATCCCGATCTCGGGGCTGTACTTCTGGTTGGGAAACGACGTGTAGTCCTGGACGCCGAAGGAGAAGTTGCCCTCGGGGTCGAAGGAGTACCAGGAAATCTTGTTGTTGCGGATGTCGAGGGCCGTCTTCAGGAAGCCCTCGGCGCCCTTGCCGCGCAGCGTGACCTTCGCGCCGATCGGCATCCCGACGCGGATGCCGAGCTCCTTGTTCTGCGTCTTCGAGCGCGTCCGGGCGGGCTTGCGCCCCGTGATCATCTCGAGGACCTTCTCGCCCTTGATGAGCTGCTCGCCGGCCTGCCCGACGCCGATGTTCACGACGATCTTGTCGATCTGGATGCGCCGCATGGGGTTCTGGGGGCCCTCGGGCTTTTCCTCGACGCCCGGGGGCTTCGGTCGGCCCGTCATGCGACCACCTTCTCGACGACCTGGATCTCGGGCCGGTCCCTGCCCACGACGAAGACGTTGGGCTTCACCGTCGAGATCCCCTCGTCGAATTTCACGATGTTCGGGCGCGAGGAGCGCACGACCTCGAGGGACGCGACCTTGGCAAGCTGGCCCGTGTGGGTCCCGGAGATGATGAGCGCCGAGGCGCCCTCCTTGAACTCGAAGGTCGACATGACCTTCTGGGAGGGGACCTCGATCTGGAGCGTGTCGCCGGGCTTGTAGTGCGCCTTCGTGGTCTGCACGTTGCGCCCGTCGTGGAGGTTGTACTGACGGAGGCCGCCCGGTAGCGTGCGGCTGTTCTCGACGCGCACGAGCTTCCAGCGGGCCTCGTCCTTCGAGATCCGGATCGCCGTGAGGCGGCCGTGGCCGTCGAGCAGGATCCGGAAGAAGTCGCCGGTCTTCTCGATCGCCACGACGTCCATGAGGCCCACCGCGAACTTGCCGTCGGTGACCGGCCGGCCGTCCACGTGGACTTCGCGCCCCGCGAGGATCGCGCCGGCCTCGCGAGCGGTCTCCGCGATGTGGAGGTGGTCGCGCAGGAGCACGCCGAGGGCGACCGAGCGGCGGAGCGGGTGCGCGCCCGGCCGGGGCTTCGCGACCCAGTAGTGGCTCTTGCGGGGCACGCGCATCGCGCGCGGGGCGTTCATGCGCTTCAGGTGCTGGCTCATGGTTGTTCCTCCGTTTCGCCCTACTCAAGGGCCTGCGCGTTCAGCTTCTCGAGCTTCGCCTTGCGCTTCGGGTCGGTAAGGTCGAAGGCGATGATCGTGAGGTTTCGCGGGTCGATCGGCCGGTCGGCGACCTTGTTGCCGCGCTTGCGCTCCTTGAGGTCCTCGATGAAGACGAGGCGGCGCTTGTAGTCGACGCGCAGGACCTTCCCCTGGACGTCCTTCACCTTCGTGTCCTTCTCCGCGTAGTTGCCCTCCAGGCCCTGGCCGCGGTCGATGACGACGCGGTCGCCCGCGCGCAGGGCCGCGCGGCGCAGGCCCATCATCTTGGTCTCCGTGCCGGAGACCGGGACCGTGAACTGGCGGTGGACGACGTGGGACGGGGCCCCAAAGTACCGGCGGCGCACCTTGCGCGCTTTCGAAGAAGATCTCCCGTTTGCCAAGGCGTTCCCCCCTCACACGATCATCGAAGCTTTCGCGGCGATCTGCGACCAGCGCTCGGCGGCCTCGCGGGCGACCGGCCCCTTGATGTCCGAGCCCTTCGCGTCCCCCGCGTCGCCGACGAGGACGCACGCGTTGTCCTCGAAGCCGACCCATGTGCCGTCGGGCCTGCGGTACTCCTTCTTCTGGCGGATCACGACGGCCCGCTCGAGCTGGTGGCGCATCTCCGGTGTCCCCTTCTTGACGGCGACGGTGATGAGGTCGCCGATGCCGCAGGCCGGCGTGCGGCGGGCCGTCCCGTGGTACTTGAGGACGGCGACGACCTCGACGATCTTGGCGCCCGTATTGTCGGCGCAGGTGAGGCGCGCGCCCTTCGGCAGCGCGCGGATGACCTTGGCCGGCATTCCCTTCATCGTTTTTCCTCCCAGAGTTTTCAGTCGCGGGTGGCGGGGGCCTTCTCGCCCTCAACCCTCGTCCGCTCTCTCTTCGTTTTCACGGGCCGCGCCGAGAGCTCGACGGGGATCTCCTCGGGCTTGGCCGTCGGCAGCTTCAGCGCGGCCTCCGGGGTGGCGGCCTCGATGACCTTGATGACGACAAACGAGACCGTCTTTGAAAGGGGCCTGCACTCGGCGATGCGGACCCAGTCGCCCATCTTGACATTGAGGCACGGGGGCGAGTGGACGGAGTACTTGCGCGACACGCGGCGAAGGCGCTCGAACTTGGCGTCCGCGTGCTCGAGCTCGCGGCGCACGACGACGGTCTTCGCCATCGCCGACGAGACGACCTCGCCGTCGAAGACGGAGCCGCGCACGGGGAGGTTCCCGTGGAACGGGCAGTGCCGGTCGGCGCAGGCGCCTTGCGGCCCCTCGACGCCAAGTCCGATGTCCCGTCCGCCCGCCTTTGCCGGTGCCGCCATGGTTTCCTTGCCTCCTTCGTGAGATTTCTGTCCGTCCGGCTACCGCGGCGCGCGGCCCTTCGCGCGCTTCACGCGGTCCCAAGGCCGGAATTCGAGCGCACCGAGGTCCAGGGACTGGCGCTCGCCCGAGGGGAGTGCGAAGGCCATCCGGGTGCCGCGCTTGGGCACCTTGACTTCGCGGCCGTCCCGCCTTTCGAGGGTGACCGTGCGCAGGGTCTCGTCGACGACACGGCCCGATGCCTCGGCTTGCGAGGGGTCGGCCGACGCCTCGACGCGGGCCTCGAGCCCGATCCACTCGTGGCGCGCCAGGTTGCCCTTTGTCCGCATCGTCCTCACTTCTCCTGAATTGAAAAGCCCATCTCCGCCAGTTTTTCCGTCACGCGCGCCTTGTGGTCTCCTTGGAGCTCGATCCGCCCTTCTTTCACCGTGCCGCCCGACGCGCATGCCCTCTTGAGTTCCTTGCAGAGTGTGTCGATGTCGATGTCCGCCGTGTCAATCCCGTCGACGATTGTGACAACCTTCCCGTAGCGCCTTCGAACCGTGTAGATCGAGATGTCCTGCTGCTCTTTTGCGATTTCCTCGCAGACGCAGACTTCCTCCGGAAGCCCGCAGGTCGGACAGATACCCGCCATATCAGCCCTCGTTCTTCTCCCGCATCACCGTACGGACGCGGGCAACCTGCTTCCGCAGGGCGTTCACTCGGCCGGCGCTTCGCCCCCCGCCGTGCGTGGCGGCCTTGCCGCGCTCGATGACGAGCTCGTTCTGGAGCTCGCGCAGCTTCTGCGCGCGCTCCTCGACGCTCATCTGGCGCACCTGCTTGGCTTTCAGCGTGGGCATGGGGGTTCCTCCTCGATCGTGATCCACTTCTAACCGTCCGTCTTTGGCGTTTCGGCCGCGGGGGCTTCCAAGGGCGGTGGGGCCTGCGCCGCCGCGGGCTTCTTGGCCCTCGGGCGGCGCGGGCGGGGCGCGGCCCCTTCGGAGGGAGCCGCCTTCTTGGCCCTCGGGCGGCGCTTCGGCGCGCCCTCCGGGGCCGACTCGAGGGCCTTCTTGATCTCCTCGTCCGTGGGCTCGGGGCCTCCAAGGGGCACCTCGACGCCCCCGACGACCTCGGCCGCATCGACCTTCTTCGGGATGAGCCCCTTCACGAGCGCCTCCTCGGGCTCGACGACGTCGATCTCGTCGGGCAGCCTCGCGTTGGGGTCCATGATCTGGATCTTGATGCCCATCATGCCGGCCTTCTTCATCGCCGTCGCGTAGGCCGTCCACATGAACTCGAGTTTGGGCTCGCCGCAGTACTTCACGTGGCCCGCCTTGAAGCGCACCGTGCGGTGGCGCTCGCCCGTGAGCTTGCCGCTGATCGTGACTTGGCAGCCCTTCGCGCCGGCCTCCATGATGCGAAGGACCGTCGAGTGCCCCGCGCGGCGGAAGTGCCACCCCCGCTCGAGGGCGAGCGCGAGCTTTTGCGCCATGATGTGGGGGTTGAGGGCGGGGTTTGCGACCTCGGAGACCTCGATCTGCGGGTGCTCGAAGTGGTAGTCCTCCTCGACGGCCCGCGTGAGCTCGTTGATCGTGGAGCCGCGCCTGCCGATGACGAGCCCGGGCCGCTCGGCGATGAGGGTGATGTGGGTGCCAAGCGGCGTGCGCTGGATGTCGATCCCCCCGAACCCCGCGCGGGCGGTCTGCTTGCGCAGGTACTCCTTGAGGAGCACGCGGCGCACGTTCTCCTTGATGAACTTCCGCTCGCTGACCACGCTCTCACTCCTCCCGGCTTTCTTCGCGCGACTCGGCCCGGCCCTCGAGGCCCTCGTCTTCGCGGACGACGACCTCGATGTTGATCCGGTGGCGCGCCTTCTGCGTGGCGCGCCCGTGCGCGCGGGGCATCCAGCTCATGTGGGTCGGGGCCATGTGGCTCGCGATGTGGACGAGGCGCAGGAACTGCGTGTTGAGGTCGCGCTCCTCGGCGTAAGCCTGCGCGTAGCGAAGCGCCCGCAGGAACTCCTTCGCGGCGTTTAGCGGGTAGCGGCCGGGCGAGCTCGGGATCCTGTGGACCTCGCCGGTGACCTCGCCCTTGAGGACCTTGCCGGGCTTGTGGGTGACCTGCTTGGTGTGGAGGTGGTAGGGCACGTGGACCTCCTTGCGGCGCACGGCTTCGAGGTACTCGATGGCGTCCTGCAGGGGCCAGCCGCGGATCGTGGCGGAAATCTCGCGGGCGGCTTTCCGCGAGATGTCGCGCTCGAGGGCGAGGGCGCGCGCGTACTTCGCGCGGCCGTCCTCCGAGAGGTCTTCCCACGAGCCGACGACCGTCCCGTCCTGCTCCGTCCAGCCCTGGTACGAATAGCCAGCCATGGTTTGGACCTCCTCCCCCAGTTCACTTGAGCGGCAGGAACT
>DATEUP010000192.1:0-13157 GCA_035283065.1 Thermoplasmatota archaeon
TCGACGAGGGCCTTCTTGCCCTTCCCGAGGTCGACCTCGACCGGGACGATTTCGTGGGCAAAGCGCCCTGCGTCGATCGCGCGCACGGCCTTCCCGTGGGATGCGAGGGCGAACTCGTCCTGCTCGAGCCGGCTGATCTTGAACTTCTTCGCGATGTGGTCGCCCGTGCAGCCCATGTGCACGTGCTCGAAGGCGCACAGGAGCCCGTCGTGGATCATCGAGTCGACGGCCTCGACGTTGCCGAGCCTGTAGCCGAGGCGCGAGCCGGGCAGGAAGTGCGGCGCGCGTGTCATGGATTCCATCCCGCCGGCCACCACGACCTCGGCGGCGCCGGACTTGATCGCTTGGACGGCGCAGTGGACGGCTTTCATCCCGGAGCCGCAGACCATGCCGACCTGGAAGGCCGACACGGTGTGCGGCAGCCCGGCGCCGAGCGCGACCTGGCGGGCGGGGTTCTGCCCGAGGCCCGCGGTGAGCACATTGCCCATGATGACATGCTTGACGCTCTTCGGGTCGACCTTCGTGCGTGAAAGGAGCCCTGCGACGGCGCGGGCGCCAAGCGCGGTGGCGGGGGTTAGCGAGTAGGCGCCGTTCATCTTGCCCATTGGCGTGCGTACGGCGTCAGCCACGAGCACGGAAGGCACGGGGAAACCTCGGGTGAGCCTTGGGAAGGCTTCTGCGTATAAAAGAGGGACTTTGGAGGCTCCGCGAGCGCACACGGCCCCATCGCGCTGCCGCGACGTGGCCGCACGGCACGGCGTGGTGGAGGCCTTTCACCAGCCCGCACGTTCGAGGTCGCGGTCGCTCTTCGTGGCCTTCTTGAACGCGCGGTAGTGGTCCTTGCAAAGGCCGACGGAGCGCCCGCTGCCCCTGACTTTCTCGCCGGGGAGCGCAGCGCTCACGCGCCCGACGGGGAAGTGCCGCTTGACGGGCTTGCCGCAGCTCGAGACACCGCAGCCGTCGCCTCGGGCGGGGTCCTCGTCGCGTTTCGGAGCGCGATCGCGCAGGGCCATGGGGTGGGGCAAGCGCGAAGCGCGAGATAGGCCTTTCGTGCGGTCAGTGCGTCGGTGGGCGGCACCGTGCGCGGCGGGGGGCTGGGGGAACATTTGTCGGGGAGGATAATTGTCAGGGCGCGTGGCGGGCAATGCGCGCACACGCGAAGAAGGTTTTAAGAGGCATTCGCCCCCTCCTTCAGCCGCCGCGCTTCGAGCGTAAGGCGGCCGAGGTCTTGAGTTGGCTGCGCGCGACCAGATCAAGGACGCGCTCTCCGCCTGGGCGCAGCAGAGGCAGGGCGTCCACTACGCGCTCGTCTCGCGCGAAGGGCAGCCGGTCGCGTCGAAGTTGCCAAACGCCGTGCACGAGGAGACCTTCGCGATCATGTGCGCGACGATGCTCGGGGCGGCCTCGACAGTGAACAACGAGCTCAAGGGCGACGAGCCCGAGTTCATGACGGTGAAGTCCTCGGGGTTCGAGACCTTCCTCTCGGGGGTCACGAAGGACCTGCTCGTCGTGCTCATTGTGCCCTCAAGCGCGGTGCGCGCCGAGGCTGTCGAGTTCCTCCGGTCGCTGCAGAAGTTGCACTGATGGCAGGGGGCCAAGGGCCGCACGGCGCGCCCCAAACGCATTTATAGACCCCTCGGGATGCGCGCGGCACGATGCACGCGCAGGCGATGGCGGAATCCTGCGCATCCTGCGGGGTGCGCCTGACGGAGAAGGGGCGGGCGAACTTCCAGTGCCCGTCCTGCGGCGAAGTGCCGATCGGGCGGTGTGTGCGCTGCCGGGACCAGGGCGTCCACTACCGGTGCCGGCGCTGCGGCTTTGAAGGGCCGTGAGCGCGCGAAGGGAAAGGGGGGGTTGCCCCGGTGGGAAACGTGCTTGTGACGTACCGGATCATGCCTGAGGGGACGGAGGTCTCGACGGCGGAGCTGAAGGCGAAGGTCGAGGCGCTCGGGAAGGCGGCAAAGAGGGTCGAGGTGGCCGAGGAGCCCTTCGCGTTCGGGCTCAAGGTGCTGATCGCGAAGTTCGTCGTCGAGGACGGCTCGGGGCTTACCGACCAGATCGAGGAGGGCCTTTCCAAGCTGGGGGGCGTCTCGTCGGTCGAATGCGTCGAACTCGGGCTCATTTGATGGTGACGGGGACTCGCCCTTGAGGGTGAGCCAGGCGCGCGGGGCGGGAGGGCCTTTTCCCGAGGCGGTCGCCCCGGCAGCGCCCGTCCGGGCGCCTTTCGAAAACTTTAACCCATACGGCCGTCGCTCAAGGGGCGAGGCACGGGGATGGGGGCGAAGCGAGCGTACAGGCGCTACACGAAGAAGGCGAGGGTCGGAGCGAAGCGCGTCGTGCAGTCGCGCTCGAAGTTGCGGAAGGTCGAAGCGAGGCTCGAGGACGACCTTGTCGCCGTCGAGCGGAAAGCCGTGCGGGGGGCGAAGCGGCTTGAGAAGGCGGCGGTGAAGGATGTGCGCCGGGTCGAGAGGGCGGCGGTCAAGGACATCAAGCACCTCGGCAAGGACCTCACGCTCTTTTGCGACAACTGCGGGAAGGCGATGAAGCCGGGCGGGCACGTGGCGAGGATGTTCGGGGGGCGCGAGCTGCGCTTCTGCAGCGCGCTTTGTTCCGCGAAGTACAGGCCCGAGTCGTACTAGGGCGGCCCCTCCTCAGGTCTTGGAGATCGAGGGCGGCGCCACTCGCTCCACACGGTGATGTAGGCGTCGAGCGCGCCGTCGCCGACGCTGTGGCCGTGGCGCACGAGGACGCGCTCGACGCGGGCGGGCTCGGCCAGGGAGAAGAACGTGCGCCGCCCCTCTTCGCGCGCGAGCACGATCCCCTTGGCCGCCAGGCGCTTGGCGTGGTGCGAGACGGTCGAGAGCCCGAGCCCCGTGGCGTTTGTGAGGTCGCCGTGGGCAAGCTCCTTGAGGGAGAGGAGCGCGACGAGGATGCGGCGCGCGGGGTCGGCGCGGATCAGGGCGGCAAGCGCGCGGTCCTCACGAGGGAAGTCGGTGGCGAAGTAGACCTTGAGCTGCTCGAAGGGCTCGCCGCGGACGAGCCCCTGCTCTTCGAGGCGCCGCAGGTGGTAGTCGACGGCCCCATAGGCGACCCCCGCGCGCCGCTCGATTTCGCGGACGTGGATGCCCGGCGCCTCCCGGATGGCCCGAAAAATCCGGCGCGCGGCGGAGAGCTCGCTGTCGGGCGGCTCCTCGCTGCGGGGGGGCGTCGGTGTGCCGATCGGAACGCCCCCCTTTCAGTCCGAGCGCCCAAAGAGGGCGAAGTAGAAGGCCACGAGCGAGAGCGCGATGCCGAGGGCCAGCGCAAGGGGCGCGTTGGTGCTGCCGGTGCCTTCAAGCATGACAAGGGAGGCGTACGAGGCGCCGCCGGCCCCCGCGGCCGCAAAGGCCGCGGAGGTGAGGGCCATCTTCCGGAACCTCGTGCGGCGCCAGGCGACGGCGCCCACGCCGCAGAGCAAGAAGCCAAGTCCGGCGATTACGGCCCCCATGAAGAGTTCCAGCGCGACCACTCGGATCCCTCGAAAAGCGTGGCGCCCCTTCTCCCTACTTGAAGGTTCCTTGGAGGCGCCCGCCTGTGGACCTCGGAATCCGCCTCCCCGCAAATCCTTTTGACGCTTGATCAACACGCGCTTTATAGGCGGGAGGCGAGGCGGTGCGTGAGGCGCCCGCGGTTGCACCCTCCCCAAACCCCCCCACGACCCCCAACGGGGAGGAGCGGATGGGCCGCGGGCGCGCTCTTCTTGCTCATGGTCTTCTTGGCGCTTGGCGGGCCGCCTGCCGCGGCCGACGGCGGCGGATACGACGACACGCCGCAGACGCCGGGCGAGGTGGGCACGCCGGTCCTTACGGAGGGCGGCGGGGCCTTCGACGGGACCTACGTCGGTGGTGAGCTGCCCGCGGAGGGCGCGGTCATCGCGAACTTCACGAGGGAGGGCGTGCGCTTCTTTGCCGAGGTCCGTGTGTCGGAGTACGCGCGCGAAGAATCCCGGGTGCAGGGCGGCCGGATCGAAGCCGAGGGCGAAGGCGTGAAGCTCGAGGTCGTGGACGCGCTGGCGGGCTACCTCGAGGTCGAACTTGGGCCCTTCCGGGCCCTCACGGTCGTCCCGGCCGAAGGCGTCACTCTCGAGCAGGGCGGCGGTTCCTCGGTAAACGTGCGGGCAAGCGGGGCCGAGGGCGTGCTCTTCGCCTGGTGCGAAGGCAGGGCGTTTACGCTTGAGGCGGGGCAGGCGCACTTCGCAACGGGGGAACAGGCCTGCGAGGTTTTCTTCCGCGCGGCGACGCAGGCCGATGTCCTGCCCTTCGTGGACCTCGATGATGCAGTCGGGCAAGGCAACCTGGGCGCCGAAGTCTCGGTCGGCGCCGAGGGGCCCGACGCGCCGGTAAGCCGGGTGAGCTACGGGACGGTCGACGTAAACGTGACACTCGACGATTCGCGGCTGACGGTCGCGGTTGCGGGCACCGAGGCCGGGGGCACGTCGCTCCTCGTGCTGGTCCCCCGCTCTTCGATTGACATGGGCGACCTTGTGAACGCGACCTTCGACGGCCGGCCGCTTGCGCGGGCGTCCTCGTCTGCCGACGCCCTGAACGCCACGGACGACGCAGGCCTGCCCGAATACTTCCTGACCTCGTCCGGGAACCTGACGGCCCTCGTTCTCAGCGTGCCGCACTTCAGCGTGCACGTCTTCGTCCTCTCCGTTGTGCCGACAGTTTCTTTACTCGGGACGACGCCGCAGGGCGTCCCGCTCGGGGACGCGGCGATCCCGCTGCTGCTTGGCGCGGTCGTCGCCGCGGGTGCGGCGGCCGCGCTATGGCGAAAGCCGGAGGAGTGACCTTGAGCCGAGGCATTTTCACCAAAGCGGCAACCGCGGGCGACTAGCGCCAGCACGACAACACGACCACAGGAATCGCCGCGGGGAAGGGAGGGATGCAAGGTGCCGAGGAGACCTGCCGCCGCCCTGCTTGCCGCCGTACTGGTCCTCCTCCCCATCGCCCCGGCGGTGTTTGCCGCCCCCGCGCCGCAGGCCACGCTCGGGCTGCCCTCGATCGGGCTGGCCGCGCCCTTCCTCGAAAGGAGCCAGAACATTGCAGCCACGGACTACAATGCGCTCAGCGAGGTCTACTTCCTCCTGAAGACGGTCCGGGAGCTCGACCCCTCGCTTTCCACGCTGAACGCCACGATGAATGCGACTCTCACGCAGCGGCTCCAGGCCCTCCAGAACGCGGACGGCGGGTTCGGGGACTGGGAGGGCGACCGGTCGCGCACGGGCTCGACGGCGAGGGCCGCCGAGGCGCTTTCGATCCTCGGGGCCGCCCCCCTGAACCGGACGGGCGCGCTCGCGTTCCTCGATTCGCTGCAGATCACCGGCACCGCGTACTCGAACGGGGGCTTCCGTTCCTCAAGGGTAGACAGGGACTCCGACGTGTCAAGCACCGCGAACGCAGTCCGCGCGTATGCGGCGCTCGGGGCCCCGGTCCTCAACGCCACCGTCGTGGCGAGCTACGTGAGGGCCCACCAGAACCTCGACGGGGGCTTCGGGCTCCAGACGAACCGGCTCTGGGGGACTTCGTGGCCGTCGCTTGCCACGGCCACCTTCGACGGCCTGGCGGCGCTCCAGATCCTCGGTGCCGCGGCGGACTTCCCCGCGGCGGCCGTCACGTTCCTGCGCGGCCTGCAGAACGCCGACGGGGGCTTCGGGCTGAACGCGGGGAACCTCACGTCGCGCACGGCCTACACGATGGACGTGCTCGAGGACCTCAAGGCGCTCGGGTCGTCGGCCTCAAACCCCTCGGCCGCATCCACGTTCCTGCTTGGCAACCAGCTTGGAAACGGGGGGTTCGTGGAGAACCCGCTCGACCCCTTGGAGGGGATCCACACGACGTACTTCGCCGCGCGCGCGCTGCATATCCTCGGCACCCCCTTCAACGAGCCCCAGGCCCTCGCCTTCGCGCTGGCCGTGGTCCCATCCGAGAACGACGGGGGTTTCGGCGACCACCCGGGGATGACATCGAACGTCCGCTTCACGTTCGACGCGGTCTTTGCGCTGAACGCGCTCGGCCGCAGGCCGCTTGAACCCGCCGGGGCCGCCGCGTACCTCCTCTCGCTCGAAAACGCGGACGGCGGCTTTGGCGCAGCGGGCCTCTCGTCGGCGGAGTCCACCTCGCGTGCGCTCGCCGCGCTCCAGGTGCTCGGGGAACCGATCCCGAGGCCCGAGAACGCCTCGAGGTTCTTGCGGTCGCTCCAGAACGGCGACGGCGGGTTTGCCTCGGCGCCGGGCGGCGCGTCCACGGTCACTTACACGTACCGCGCGGTCGTAGGCCTCGACGTGCTCGGCGACCGGCCGAACTCGACGGCGGGCGCCCTCGCATTCCTGCAGGCCCGCCAGCAGGCCGACGGCGGGTTCGCCGACGGGGCGGGCTCGACGGGTTCGACGATGGTGGTAACGTGGCAGGCCACGGTCGCCCTGGGGCTGCTTGGCGCCCTCCCCCTGAACCTCTCGCAGGCGGTGGCATACATCGGCCAGGCGCAGAACCCCGACGGGGGCTTCAGGCACGCGCCCGCCGACGCAACGGCTCCGGCGAACTTCTCGGCCGCCCTCTACAGCTACGCGGCGGCCCTTGCGCTCGACGCGGCGGCTTCGCTGCCCGCGGACCGGACGGCGATGGAGGACTACCTCGCACGCCTGCAGTCGACGGACGGCGCGTTTGCCGACCACGCGAACTTCACAAGCGCCGTGGCCGACACCTTTTCGACGATCGTGGCGCTCCTCACGCTCGAGCCCGACCTGTACAACGGCGCGCCGGCCCTTTCGGGGCTCACCGCCGCGCCGGCCGTCACGAACTCGACGAGCGCGGTGGCTTTCCGCGTGACCTACGCGGACAGCGACGGCCAGATGCCGGCGCGCATCGTGCTCACCGTGAACGGCGAGCGCCATGTGATGGTGCCCGAGGTCGTCGCCGACCTCGACGTGACGGATGGGAAGACCTTCACTTTCGCGCGGACGCTGCCGATCGGCAATTTCACCTACCAGGTCACGGCCTCGGACGGGTTCAAGTCGGCATCGCTGAGGTCCGACCCCTCGGTCGTGGAGGTCCGGTTCGACCCCGGCCCCGTGCCGCCCCCGGGCAACCAGACGAACGGGACGCTGGCGGGCAACCAGACGAACGGGACGCTGCCGGGCAACCAGACGAACGGGACGCTGCCGGGCAACCAAACGAACGGGACGCTGCCGGGCAACCAATCGAACGGGACGCTGCCGGGGAACCAATCGAACGGGACGAGCCCGGGAGGCAACCCCCCGCCCGTCCAGGTCTTCCACGCGCCCGAAATCGCCGCCGCGGTTGACCCGCCGGCGGGGTCTCCGACGACGCAGTTCCGCTTCACGGCCACGTACAGGCAGGCGGAGGGCGCGGCGCCGAGGCACGTGCGCCTCCAGATCGACGCCAGCGACTGGTTCGAGATGTACCCGTTGGGGTCGGGCAGCGCGCGGGACGGCCTCGCGTTCGACTTCCTGTGGAACCTCGCCGAGGGCAACCACACGTTCCGCGTGGAGGCGTTCGACGGCCGCAACGCCGTGCAGACGCCGCTCCTCGACGGCCCCTATGTCGCGCCTCCAGGGCCGATTCGGCCCGACGCGGCGACCTTTGCCGCCGTGAAGGCCACGGTGGAGGCCCGCTACGGCGTGGCGATCACGCCGCAGGATGTCGAGCGCGGCATCTTCGAAGGCGCCTTCGCCTGGAAAGTCCGCGTGGGTGGAGCGACGCACTTTGTCGCCCTTGATGGCTCCAAGGTCCTCGACGACCCCGCGCCCCCGCCCGCAAGCGGCCCGGCGACCACGCCGTTCCCGTCCGTCCCCCTCCTCGCACTCGGGGCGCTCGGCGCCTTTGGGGGGGCGGGGGTCCTCGTGGCACGGAGGAAGCGCCGGTGAGGCAGGACGAGCGCCTGTGGCTCGTCGCGTTCCTCGCCGGCCTTTCGGCAATCTCGCTCGTCGTCTGGGCCCAGATGTACCGGCTGTCGCCGATCCTCTTCACCTCGCAGATCTTCTTCCAGCTCATCCTGGCGGCCACACTCATCGCGATGCTGCGGAATGTCGTCGGCATCAAGGCGTTCGGAGTGTTCGGCCCGACGATCGTCACCTTCGCGCTGCTCAAGGCGGGGCCCGTGTGGGGCCTCGTGCTCTTCTTTGACGTCTTCCTCGTTGCGCTGGGCACACGCTTCGTGCTCGAGCCCCTGCGCCTCGGCGCGAACCACCGCGTGGCCGTCGTGATCACGACCGTTGCGCTCTCGCTCACGCTCCTCGAGGTCCTCGGCGAAGTCGTCCACCTCCAGATCATCGAGGCGTCGCTGCTCCTGCCCGTGCTCATCACCTCGTGGCTCGCCGACGAGTTTGCGGACAACGTGAAGGAGATGGACTGGGTCGAGCCCGTGAAGAAGCTCGGGGGCACGGTGGCGCTGATCCTGGCTTCCTACGCGCTCATGACGACCGGCCCGCTCGTCGACTTCTTCATCCGCACGCCTCCGCTATGGGTCGGCGCGATCGGCCTCAACATCTGGGCCGCCCGCCGTGTGCGCTTCCGGCTCTCCGAGCGGTTGCGCTTCAAGCCGGCGGCCGGGGGGGAGGGCGGGCTCGAGGGCGTCCTCTCCATGAACGAGCGCAACCGCGGCGTCATTGCGGAGTTCAACCCGCCTTGGGCGTTTGCCGGAGTCGAGAAGGTCGAGATGAAGCGTGCGCTCCACGGGCTCGAGATCCCGACGCCGCGGACGGTCATGGTAGTCGAAGAGCGAAAAGACCTCGCGGTGCTCGACGAGCGCCTGAAGAACCTCGACTCGTTTGCCCTGAAGCCCGCGAGGGGGCACGGCGGCGAGGGGATCGTTGTGGTCGAGCGGCGGGAGGGCGACACGTACTTCAAGGTCGACGGCACGCCGATCACGCGCAGCGACCTCGTGGCGCGGGCTGGCGAGATCCTCGACGGCGAGTACTCGGCGGTGCACCACGACAAGGCGATCGTCGAGGAGCGGGTCGAGCCTGCGGCGTTCTTCGACCGGTTCTACTTCCGCGGCGTCCCCGACATCCGGGTCATCGTGCTGCGAGGGTTCCCGCTGATGGCCATGACGCGGCTTCCAACGAAGGAGTCGGGGGGTGCGGCGAACCTCCACAAGGGCGCGGTCGGCGTTGGCCTCTCGGTCGCGACGGGGGAGCCCGTGCGGGCGTTCTGGACGACCGGAGGGGGCCCAATCGACAAGCACCCGGACACGGGGCGCCCCTTTGCCGAGCTCAAGGTCCCGGACTGGCAGAGGATCCTCGAGGTCGCGGTGCGCGCGCAGGCCGCTTCGCGGCTCGGCTACGCGGGGGTCGACATCGTCGTCGACCGGGTCCACGGGCCCCTTGTGCTCGAGGTCAACAAGCGCCCGGGGCTCGCGGTCCAGAACGCGAATGCCGAGGGCGTGGCCCGCCGGATCGACTTCGTGAAGGCCCGCCTGAAGGACGCGGAATTCGAGCCCGTCGCACGGCGCGTGGAACTCGCGCGCGGGTGGGACAAGGCGGGGTGGGTGGGCGCATGAGCGGCCGACTCTGGCCGCTCGTGGCGGCCGCGCTGCTCGTCGGGTCGTCGCTTGCGGTCTTCGCGCTCGCGCTGAACGAGGGGAAGAGCGACACGTACTCCGTGACGACGATGGCCGTGCGCTACGAAGTCGTGGTCACGAACGCGGGCCCGGGCGACGCGGAGTCGATCCCGCTCACCGTGGCGCTCGTGCGCGACAGCGTGCCGAACCAGCGGGTGCTCTCGACCGACATCGCGCCGGCGCCGCTTCGCACGTACAACGACACGATGGGCAACACGTTCGCGGTCTTCTTCATCGAACGGCTCCTTGCCGGGCAGCGCTTCACGGCCACGTTCAACGCAACGGTCGAACTCAGGAACATGGACATCAACATCCGGCCGGGGACGGGGGGCACCTACGGGGGCGAGGAGGACGCCTTCCTGCAGCCGAACGCGATTGCCGACTCCACGCACCCTTCGGTGGTCGCGAAGGCGCGCGAGCTCCAGGCCGCCTCGGGGGACGTCTATGAGACGGTCTGGAACATCTACAATTTCGCGGTCGACAAGGTCGTGTACCAGCAGCTGCCGGGCGAGTGGCCGGCCTCCTGGGTGATCGAGCACGGCGAGGGGGGCTCGGCCGAGCTTGGCAACGTGTTCGTGGCGCTTGCGCGCGCGTCGGGGATCCCCGCGCGTCGGGTCTCCGGCTGGGGGACCGACTTCAACACGAGCGAGCCCCTCACGGTGAACCGGTTCGCACACGGGTGGGCCGAGTTCTACATGCCGGGCTACGGGTGGGTCCCGGCCGACCCGACGTGGGGCAAGGTCCACCGCTTCGACAACTTGGCAAGGCCCGACGACCACCACGTCGTGATGACGAAGGGCGAAGCGATCCACTTCTTCGACCGGGGCGCCTACACCTCCCCCTCGGGCGACGCCTCGGTATCGACGGACTACCGCCTCACGACGCTCTCGCGCTCGACCGTAACGGTGAGCCTCGAGCACGGCATTGTCCTCGCGTTCCTCTACGGGCTGCCGTTCCTCTTCGCGGCCGTGGCCGCGCACAAGGTGTGGCTCGTGCGGCGGGAGGCGGGGCGCCAAGGCCGCGAGGACGTGGACGGCGGCTGAGGGCGGGGGCGAGCCGAACCCTTATCGACCGGCGCCGTGCTGAAGGGGGCGAAATGCAGGGAAGCGAGCCCGCGCGGATCCTCGTCGTCGACGACGAGGAGTACATAAGGGACGCGTTCAGCGCGGTCATCGGGTCGAAGGGCGCCAAGGTCGTCGCGGTCGGCGACGGCGCCGCCGCGATATCCGAGCTGCGCAAGGGCGGCGTCTCGCTCATCGTGCTCGACCTCGGGCTCCCCGGGATCTCGGGGCTGCGGGTGCTCGAGTGGATGAGCGGCAACTCGCCGGACGTGCCCGTGCTCGTCGTGACAGGGCTCGAAAACCCGCCGAACGTCCTCGTGCGCTTCCCGAACCTCGTGAAGATCATGCAGAGGAAGCCGGTGCCGAACGAGCTCCTGCTGCACCTCGTGGAGACCTACGCGCTGGCGTGACTGTCGCGCGCCCGCTACCGGAGCGGTTCGTCCGAGGTGAGGTGCGGGACTCGGCCGGCGGGCGAGGGCCCGGCGGCGGCAAGGAAGAGCAGGATCAGGGCGAAGGGCAACGACCATGAGAGGGCGGTGTCCGTGCCGCGGAAGGCGGAGTAAAGGGCGCCCGCGCCGAGGAGAGCGAGTGCGGCGATGACGAACCGGAGGTCCACGTTCATCGGGGCCGAAACACCTGCCGCCCCCCATCAACCTTTGGAGGATTCGCCTGCAAGGCGCGGCGTGGACGGCCTGGCGCGGCATACCCCTCCGCGGCCGGCCATGCGGCCGGGCAGGCGGGCCGATGCGCCTTTCGGGGGCGATTTGCGGCGGGGCGAGGGCATCGGCACGTGCAGACTGCGCGGGAAGGCCCGTACTGTAAATAACGCTGGTAAATGGGGCGCAAGGCGCTTCTTTGCTGTGAAAGGGAGCGTGGTTTTCCGTGCAAAACGCCATAAACGGTCCGTCGGGCAAACGATCGAGGGTGCTCTCGGCAGGGCTCGTGCTCGTCCTTTTGACCGCCCTCGTGAGCGGGGTCTCGAGCTTCGTAAACTTCTTCGCCGTCCAGGGGGCCAATTCGGACGCCTTCATCGCCGCGCGCAACACGCTCGTGGCGGTAATCCTCGTGCCCGTCGCGTTCTTCGCGGGGGGCGGCGCGACCGCGCGCCTGCCTCGCCGCGACGTCGGGCGGCTCGCCCTCATCGGGCTCGTCGGAGGCGCCGTGCCGTTCCTGCTCTTCTTCCGCGGGCTCCAGGAGGCCTCCGCCTCCGGGGGGGCCGCAACGGCGACCTTCGGGTACCGCGCGCTCTTCATCTTCGCGACGGTTTTCGCGGTCGTAGCGCTGAAGGAGCGCGTGCAGTTGCGTTGGGTCGCGGGGGCCGCGCTCCTGCTGGCGGGCAACTTCGCGCTCCTATCGCTCACGGCGCCCGTGTGGAGTGACGGCACGCTGCTGGTCCTTGCCGCGACGGTGCTCTGGGCCGGCGAGTACACCCTTTCGAAGCGCGCGCTCAAGGACATCGCGCCCACCGCGGTCGCGCTCGGCCGCATGGGGTTTGGCGCGCTCTTCCTCCTCGGGTACCTCGCGTTCACGTCGGGGTTCGGGCCCGTGGGGGCGCTCTCGCAGGCGCAGTGGACGTGGGTGCTCCTTAGCGCGCTCCTGCTCGTGGCGTTCGTCACGACCTGGTACGCGGGGCTCGCGCGCGTGGACCTCTCGGTGGCTTCCTCCGTGCTCGTGCTCGCCTTCCCCGTCACCTGGGCGCTTGGCGCGATCGCCGGCAGGGTTCCGCTCGCGCTCCCGCAGGCCCTTGGCGCCGCGGCGATCGTCTTGGGCGTCGTACTCGTCGTCGGGGTCGCCGCTCTTCGCGACCTGTGGCGTGAGACCTTCATCGCGGCCCGGGCCGGGCTCCGAAGCGGGGCGTGAAGGTGCGCGAGGGTGTGCGCCTCTGCGCGCGGTTCAGCCTGGCAACCAGCCGCCGCGAGTACTGCGGACCCGAGGGGGCGCCCGCTCTCCTCCGGCGCGCCCTTGAAGACGACGAGGCTGTCGAACCGGCCGCCGAGGCGCTCATGCGCTTCGAGGCGCTCTCGCCGTACTTGGCGGCCCTCGCGGTCAAGCACAGGCGCCGGCCCCTTGACCTCAGCGTCGTGGAAGCCTACTGGATCGGCAATGAGCTCCTTGAGGGCTTCACGCACCAGGATTTCCAGGCGGTGCTCAGGGCGCTTTCGAAGCGCGGGCTGCCGCCCGGGGTCGCCTCGCGCCTTCGCGTCCGCCTTCCCGAAAACCCGATCCCCCACCACGCGTTCCACGTGTTCTTCGTCGGTGTCGGCCAGGTAACCGGCAGCCTCCCCACCACTCTTGAGAACATGGATAGGTGCCGGCCCTCCTGGGGGCTCGTCACCCACAGGCGTCGCGGTGTCGCGGAGGTCGAGCGGCAGCCGCTCGTGAAGCGGGGAAGGCGCCTGGCGCTCGGGCCCCCCGTGGAGGTCCAGGCGCGCGTCGACCCGCTCTTCGAGCGCGAGGTCCGCGCCGGCGAACTCCTCG
>DATEUP010000193.1:0-8099 GCA_035283065.1 Thermoplasmatota archaeon
GCGGCAAGGGCGCGCGCCCCGGCTTCGACGCCGAGCGTGAGCTCATCCTCATCGAAGGCCGCGACGGTCTTCTCCGTGACGCCGCGCGCGCTCCACGCGCCGGTCGCCCTGCGGGCTTCCTCGGCCTTCAGGGCAAGGGTGGGCAGGGCCCACCCCACGCATGAGATTCCCGCCAGGCGCCTCACCTCGTCAGGATGTGAACCGCGCAGGTCGCGCCCGAGCCGCCGACGTTGTGAGCAAGTGCAGTCTCGGCGCCCCCGACTTGCCGGCCGGGCTCCGCGTGGCCGCGCAGTTGTCGGACGAGTTCGTAGATTTGGCCCACGCCCGTCGCGCCCAGCGGGTGGCCCTTGGCTTTCAAGCCGCCACTTGTGTTGACCGCGACCTTCCCGCCGACCTTCGACTGGCCCTCGCGCGTGAAGGCCCCGCCGGCGCCCTTCGCGCAGAACCCGAGGTCCTCGAGGGCCATGATCTCGGCGATCGTGAAGCAGTCGTGGACCTCCGCAACGTCAATGTCCCCGGGCCCAACGCCCGCGCGGGCGTAGGCGTCCTTGGCGGCCTTCCGCGTCGCGTCAAGCCGCGTGAGGGACTCGCGATCGTGGGCGGCGAGGAAGTCCGACGCGCCCGCCGAGGCGGCGACCCAAACCGGCGTGTCGGTGACATCGCGCGCGGCCTCCTCGGAAGCCACGAGCACCGCGGCGGCCCCGTCGGTCGTGGCACAGCAGTCGTAGAGTGTGAGGGGCGAGGCGACGACCGGCGCCTTCAACGCGTCTTCGAGCGTGACCGCGCGGCGGAACTGGGCCTTCGGGTTGAGCGCGCCGTAGCCGTGGTTCTTCACGGCGACCGACGCGAGGTCCTCGCTTGTCGTGCCAAACTCGTGCATGTGGCGGGAGGCCATGGTCGCGTACACGCCGGGGAACGTGAGTCCGGCCATCCGCTCCCATTCCGTCTCGCCGGAGACCCCGAGCCAGTAGCGTTTGCGGAGGCCCGTCTGGTCGTTCATCCGCTCGACGCCGACGGCAAGGGCCAACTCGCAGGAGGCCGAGGACACGGCGGCGACCGCGTCGCGGAAGGCAAACCCGCCCGAGGCGCACGCGTTTTCGACGCGCCGCGCGGAGACGAGGCGAAGGCCCGCGGTCTCGTTGAGGACCGCCGCGAGGTTGCCAAGCTGGCCCCCGCCGAAGCCCAAGGAGCCCACGAACCCCTCGCCTACGCGGCGAAGGTCCACGCCCTGGTCTGCGGACTTCGCGCACTCGTCGACCGCCTCGCGCACCATCTCGCGCAGGCCGACCGGCGAGTCCCCGTAGGCCGTCGAGCCAGCGGCCACCACCGCGACGCGCCGCCCCATGCTGGCTTCCCCCCTGCGGCCACGCTTGCGCGGCCTCTTAAAGGCAGCGCGTGGGGGCCGAGCGGCCACGGTTTGCACGAAGGGATTATCTCGCGCGAGGGCCGAACCCACAGCGGTCGAAAACCATGCGGGCACGCGTTTCTTGGGCGGAAGGCATGCGGTTCGTGGGCGAGGGCGACAGCGGCCACGGCGTGCTGATGGAGTCGAAATCGGGCGAGGCCCCGCCGATTGGCGCCTCGCCGATGGAGATGGTCCTCATGGCGCTTGGCGGGTGCTCGTCTGTCGATGTCGTGGACATCCTGCGGAAAATGCGCCAGAACCTCGGATCTCTCGACGTCGTCCTCAATGCCGAACGCGCCCCCGAGCCCCCCCGAGTCTTCCTGAGAGTCGACATGGAGTTTGTCGCCTCGGGCGAAGGGCTCGATGAGGCCTCCCTGAAGCGCGCGGTGGACCTTTCGATGGAGAAGTACTGCTCTGTGGCCGCGATGCTGCGCAAGGGCGGGACCCAAATTACCTACCGCCACCGTCTGAAGCCCAAGGACGTGCCGGAGGTGCCGGCCGAAGTGGGCAAGAAGGCCTTGCCGCCGGGCCTCCATGCGGAGGCGGTCCCGCACCACGCGGAGCCGGACTTGCCGTTCCCCGGGGGCCCGGGCCCGATGCCTCACGGCGGGAAGAAATGAGGCGCGGCCTTCAGGCCGGCGCAACGAGCTGAGCGGTCCGCAACTGCGGGTCGATCTTCAGGCGGTCCTGGTACCGTTCGAGCATCGCCCGTCTCGACTGCGAAAGCGTGCCAGCGTAGAGGAGCGCCGAGGTGAGGCGCTCGCCCATCCACGGGGGAGCCTCCGCGCGCTCGGCCAGGATTGCCTCCGTAAGCTTGGCGACGTGTCCCTGGGAGGGAGCAAAGTCCTCGACAAGCGCCCAGGCCGCCGCCGTCGAGGCATCGACATGGGGCTGGGACCCAAGGGGCATGAGCGTCTTCGTCGAGGCGCAGTCGTGGGCCCACACTCCGGCCTGCAGGAGGGGCAGGATCGCCATGTTTCCGGCCGCGCGCGCGGCCGTGCGCGCGGAGTGCGCGTACGTGAGAGTCTCGATCGCCGAGGGCTTGTTCGTCGAGTGGCGGATGTCCTCGCAGGCGGCAAGGAGAACGGCGTCGATCACGTCCTCCATGCCGAAGCCCGCCTGGAGGGCCTCGATGATCGCGCGCGTCGAACCCCCCGCGAGGATCCGCTCGGCGAGGGCCTCGACGGCCTTGCCGTCTTCCTGGCGCCGCCCGGGCTCGACGATCCGGACGTCGAGGTCGGCCGAGTGCCGCTCGATCTGCCGCTTCTCGTCCCTTGAGCCGAACGCCGCGAAGTAGTGGATCCCGGGGCGCAGGAAGGTGAAGAGTTCCGAGAAGTTGTCCCGCTGGGCAAGTTGCCACAGGTGGCCCGCGAAGACCCCCTTGTGTCCGCCGTTTTGCAGGTCTTGGGCGCCCGAAACGAAGAAGGCCTTCGCGACAAGCGCGCGGTCGGTCGTTGACTCGATGAGCTGGGCAAGCGCGCCGTCGGCCTCCGCGATGTCGCCCTTCTCGACCTTCTCGATAACGAGGTTTGCAAGGTCCGGGATCGCGATGCCCCGGACCGGCCGGCGCGAGACCGTCCGCGCGCGTTCGAAGGCCCGATTCTCGGCGGCAAGCAGCGCGAATCCCTGCGCGAGCCCGAAGGCGGTAAGCTCCTCGCGGCCCTTGAGGTGGAGGCCGAGGCCCCAAGCCGCGTTGATCGCCATCATCCCGTGGGGGAGGTTGGGCGCGGGCGTCTCGAAGTCGTAGCGGCGGGCCCCGATGTGCGCGCAGGTGAGGTAGAGCTGGTCAAGCGGGATCCCCCGCTCGCGCATCGTGAGGAACGACTCGACGGCCGCGGCGTCGTCGCCTTTCTCAACCGGCCGCTCTAGCGGCGACGGGTCGATCATTTTCGGCATGGGGCCCCCCAGGGATAGGCCTCTGGGGAATTGTAGGTATCGCACGACCGTTTGCGACCTTCGTTGGCCGCCGATCCGATGCGTCCGCGGGATTTGTGCGTCCGCGAAGGCGTGACTCGCACCGTCCAGACATTCAGGGTCGCAGGCGACGAAGAACATCCGCGTTGGCGCTCCGCGCCCGAAAGCGCTTGGGGGCGCGTCACGCGGGGAAGACGCGTGCGGCCGTCTTGCGGAAGATGTGGTCGAGGGCGCTCGCCGAAAGGGGGAGCGCCGCGACGGCCTCGGCGTTCGCGCGGATCGAACGCACGCCGGGGCCGGGCCAGTCGGACCCGAACATGCAGCGGGGGGCGATTTCCTCCAGGCGCGGGAACGACTCGAGGAGCTGGCCGGGCGGGATCCCCGAGAGGTCGAGGAACACGTTCGGGTGGCGGCGCACGAGGAAGAACGCGGTCTTTGTCCAAAGGGGCCGCCCGCCATGGGCAAGGACGATCTTGAGGTCGGGGAAGTCGATGGCCACATCGTCCGTGAAGATCGGGTCGCCGAAGCGGTTGCGGGCGCCCGGGAAGACGCTCGTGCCCGTGTGGATCGTCACCGGGAGCCCCGCGTCCTGCGCCATCGCGTAAATTGTCCGCAGCGCGGGCGCGGACCCGTCAATGTAGCCGTTCGCGTGCGCAAGCTGGTGGGGCGGGTGAATCTTGATTGCGTCGACCTTGAGCTTCGAGATGAGCTTCGTCATCTCCGCCTTGGGGTCCTTCGAGAGGCGGGGGTGGACGCTGCCGTATGCGAAGAACCGGTCGGGGTGGCTGTTGCGGTAGGCCGCCGCGAACTCGTTGGCGTGCCAGGTGAACCCCATGAGGTCGGGCGCGACGTAGTTCACAAGCCCGCAGCGCGAGACGCGGTTCTCGTCGAGGAAGCTTGCAAACGCGTCGGGGTCTTCCTGGAACAGGCGCACCTGCGCAAGGTCGGCGCGGTCGTGCTCCATGCGCTTGCGCACGGCGGGCAGGAGCTCCGACCAGTCCTGGATGTGGATGTGGATGTCGACGAAGCGGGCGATCGGCTTGGGGGAGGGCGCCCGCGTCAGGGCGACCCCTCCGGAGGGCGCTTGGGTGCCGGCGCAACCCCGGGCTCTTGCGGCGGGCCAACGGAAGGCCCCCCGGGGGCGCCCGGCGGCGGGTACGGCGGAAATGCGTAGCCGGGGGGTGCCGGGACGTAGACCGGCTGCTGAACGACGATCACTTGAGGCTGAGCCGCCTGGGCCTGCTTGAGCCTCCCGCGAACCCGGAAGAAGTCGATGAGCCAAAACCCGGCGGTAAGCAGGGAGACGAAGAGCAGGTTCTGGACGAGCTGCAAATCGCTGGATGGGCCGGGTGTCCCCTGGTACCAGAAGAAGAAGTTGATGCCAAAGAAGAGGATCGCATAGGGCAAGACGTTCTTCGTGGCCTGGAGCGCCGCGGCGAAGTTGTCTATGCGAGGCCCCGCCGCAACCGCCACACTGCTCACGCCCCCTTGAACTTCGGCTCGCGCTTTTCGAAGTAGGCCTTGGTGCCCTCGACGTGGTCTTCGGTCGTGAAGCAGTACCCCTGCGCGTAGGCCTCGTGCTCGAGGGCCTCGTCAAAAGTGGACGCGAGTCCGCGGTGCATCGCGCGCTTGGCAAGCCCGAGGGTCTTGGTCGGAGAGGCTGCCAGCGTGGCCGCGACGCCGTCAACGTGGGCGTCGAGTTCGTCGGCGGGCATCACGCGGTTGACAAGGCCGAGCCCTTCCGCCTCCTTCGCGTTGACCGTCTTTCCAAGGAAGAGCATCTCCTTGGCGCGGTGGAGGCCCACGCGCCTCGGGATCGTGAAGGAGCCGCCGACGTCCGGGATGAGCCCCATCCGGATGAACGACGCGTGGAACTTCGCGCTCTCGGCGGCGTACACGAGGTCGCAAGCGAGCATGAGCCCGAAGCCGGCTCCCGCGGCGTCGCCGTTCACCTTCGCCACGACGGGCTTCTCCATCTCCCAAACCGACCGCGCGACCCGGTTGAGCCCCTGCTGGAGCCTCTCTTTCGTCGCGACCGCCTTGCCGGCCCGCTCGGTCATCTCCTTGATGTCGCCGCCCGCGCAGAACGCCTTGCCCTTGCCGGTGAGGACGACGCAGCGCACGGCGGGGTCGCTTTCGGCCTCCCGCAGCGCCGCGGCAAGCGCCTTGATGAGCGCGAGGTTCAGCGCATTGCGCGACTCGGGCCGGGCCAGGGTGAGGGTCAGCACGCCACCTTCGAGGCGGCGCTCGAGTTCGTCGGACAAGGGGCGACCCACCCCGGCAGGCGCGCGGCAGATGAAAAGGGAAGCGGCCGGGGCACGCGCCCCGGCCGGCGCGCGGACAGGCCTACTTGTTCTTCCAGTTGGCCTGCCGCTTCTCGACGTAGGCGGTGAACCCTTCCTTCGCGTCTTCCATCGCGAAGAGCTGGTTTTGGAGCTCGCGCTCGAGGGCGAGGCCGTTGTTGAGCGACATCTGGACGCCTTCCATCACGGCCCGCTTGATGAAGCCCGAGGCGCGGCGCGGGCCCTTGGCGATCCGGTCGGCGTACTCCCAGGTCTTGCTCCAGAACTCGGCTTCGTCCCAGACATAGTTCACGATCCCGAACTTCTCGGCTTCGTCGGCCTCGAGGAGACGCCCCGTAATCATGAGGTCGAGGGCCTTTGAAGTCCCGATGAGCCGCGCGAGGCGCTGCGTGCCTCCGGTGCCCGGCAGCACGCCGAGCGTGATTTCCGGCAGGCCGATCTTGGGCGTCTTAGGCCCCTTGACGCGGTGCATGAAGCGCAGGTCGGTCGCAAGGGCGATCTCGAGCCCGCCGCCCACGCAGTGGCCGCGGATCGCGGCGATGAAGATCTTCGGCGTGCGCGCCATCTTGTCGAGCGTTTCCTGGGCGTTGAGGCAGAACATGGCCTTCCACTTCGGGTCGGCCTTCTGGAGCATGGGGATGTGCGCGCCGGCCGAGAACATGCTCGTGCCGGCCTTGTTCGTAAGGATGCAAACGCCGACCTCCTCGTCGAAGCGGACCTCCTCGATGATCGAATCGAGGTCCTGCATGAACTCGTAGGTGTACGTGTTCGCAGGCGGGTGGTTGAACTCGGCAATGCCGATGCCGCCTTCCTTCCGGTAATCGATCAATGTCCGCTTGTGCTGGAGTTGCTGGGTTGCCATGGGAGACCCTTTCGCGCGGGCATGGGGAGGGGCAAATAAGGAATTCGCCTGCAAGCTGGGCCGATGGGCCTGGACGCGCGTCAGCGGTAGGTCGGCTTGAAGGGATTCTCCCCGAGGAGCGCGGCGTCGAGCTCCGTGAGGACTTTTCGGACCCGTCGCCTGTGGTTGCCGCCCCGGCCCGAGGGGGCGTTCGAACTTTCGACGTCGACCTCGCAGCCGCCGCCCTCGAGCTTGCGGACCCAAGCCGTGACGGTGGCGCGCCAGAAGAGCCGCTGGTAGCGGGCGCGGATCATGCCTTGGGCCATTTCCCGGTCCTCGAGGCCCCAGCCCCTAAGCGGGCGGCGGACCATGTTGAAAAGCTGCTGGTAGACGACGTCGAAATTGCGGGCGTATGAGCGCGTGCGCAGGGCGGCGTCCGGGTCGGAGGGCGAGGACTTGTAGGACTTCGGCATGCGAACCGACCGGCCCAGCGGAGGGCGCGTAAGTGAACCTTTTGGGGGGCCCTCGGGCGGGCACGCCCCTGCCACTAAGTTCAAGTCGCCGGCCCTCGAAGCTCCTTGTACCCGTCTGGGGCGGCGCAAATGAGGAAGGGCCCGAACCGAGCGCTGTCCCGCGCAACCAGGTGGGCACCACCGCTCCTCGCCGTGCTTCTCCTCGCCCCTCCACTCGCCGGGTGCATCAACCTGCCCGCCGCGCCGCCGCGTACGACCGAGGACCTCTCCATCGAGGTCGCTTCCGCAAATCCCTCCGACCTCTTTGTCCTCTACCTCCCGGTCCTGCTCCTTGACGACAGGCCAGCCCCTCCGGTTACGTCCCTCGGCTCGTCCTCTGCCGACGTGGCGGCTACGCTCACGGTGCTGGAGAACCGATCCATGCTGCGAATCGCCGGACGCGGAAACGCCACCCTCACCTCGCACCGTGAACTCGGCCGCAGCCACGACTTCGAGACGTACGCTTGGTCAACGCTAAGGACGGGGCCCCTCGCCCCCCCGCAGCCGACGATCGGGGTTCTCCGCGAAACCGTCGGAGCGTTCAACGCGACGGTCCGTGTGGACCTTCACTTCGTGGGCAGCATCTCGGACGGAATGGACTTCGCGCGCCGCGACGCCCAATTCGAGATGGAGATCCTCGCGACCGTGGCCTGGCAGGAGTTTTCCGGGGCCGACGGGCTCGTCGTCTCCTGAGGCTAGCCTTCATCAGCCGCGAGGCCTCTTGCAGGGCAAGTCCCTTCCCCGGGCAGGGGAGGATTCCACGCAGCAGCCTCCGACCGTCGACATCCCCCTCTTCGCGCTCAACACCGTCCTCTTTCCCGGCACGTGGCTCCCCTTGCGGGTCTTCGAGCCCCGGTACAAGCAGATGCTTCAGGACGCGCTCGACGGGGACCGCTCGTTTGGCATCGCGCTCATCAAGTACGGCGACGAGGTGGGCGGCCCTGCGACCCCCTTCCGCGTCGGCTGCCGCGCGACGATCGAGGAAGTCGCGGAGGACAAGGGGACCTTCTTCCTCCTCGTGCGGGGCGACCGCAGGTTCGAGGTCGAGTCGCTCATCGAAGGCGGGCCCTACCCCCGCGCGAGGGTGCGGTTCCTCGCGCCTCTCAGCGTGAACTCGGCGGACG
>DATEUP010000194.1:0-2778 GCA_035283065.1 Thermoplasmatota archaeon
CGAGCCCGTCTACCCCTTCGAGGAGTTCGAGGGGCTCGTCGCACACCTTGGGCGCGTGGCGGGCTAGAAAGCAGAGCGTCCTTTCTTTGAAGCCGTGGGTTCCCGCGCGACCAATGATTAAATAGGCTCCAAGGCGACTTCCGCCCTCGTGCCCGCAGCAATCCTCGGCGACCGTGCCTCCGGCAAGACGACCTTCCTCGGCCTCCTCTACGCCGCCCAGGTCAAGTACGGCACGGGGCGCCAGGACACGTTCCGTTTCTCGGCGACCCCGCAGGCGCTCAAGTTCATGGCGGCCGTCTACCAGAACATGAAAGACGGGATGTTCCCGTCGGCGACGCTCAAGGACGAGATGAGCCTCGTGGAGTTCATCTTCGGCTACCGGAAGATGATCGCGGGGCGGCTGCCGACCTGGATCAAGGAGCAGCGTTGGATGAACCCCTTCGCGACGCTCGACTTCGGGGCCTACGACGTGTCGGGCGAGGACGTGCAGGAGTTCATCGAGACGGGGGTCGCCGCCTCGCCGGTGATCCAACAGCTCCTGCGCGCGTTTGTCGTCGTGATCCTCGTGGACTGCTCGAAGATGACGACGGACGTGGACAGCCAGCTCTACAAGCGGATGCTGAAGTACGACGGGGACGTGGCGACCCTCTGCGTCGCGTTCCAGAAGTACAAGAAGGACGAGAACGACCGGATGAAGGCGCAGGGGATGAACCCGGGGCTGCCGATCATCTACCCGGCGATCGTGCTTTCGAAGTTCGACACGCTGCGCGACGAAGTCCTCGCGAAACTCGGGCTCACGCGCGGGATGCCGGCCCGCGAGAAGAAGCGCGAGCGCAAGGAGTACGCGGAGGCGCTCCTGCGCGCGTTCCTGCCGCAGACGCTCTCGCAAATCCGCGGCGGGAAGGTCGCGGGCGTGTCGTTCGACCAGACGAGCTACTTCATTTCATGGATCCACACGGAGAAGGCCGAAGCCGGGATGGCGCCGGTAGGGCCCCCGAGGATCGTGCGAAAGGGCTTCTCGGCCGAAGGCGGCGCGGAGATCGACTACTCCTACGACGAGTATGTCGCGTTCATCGAGCACTTCCGCGATGTGGCCAACAAGGTGCCCGACGACGTTAAGGAAGCCGACAAGGTCGCGGGCGGCGCGCCGGCGTGAGGCGCGCGGGCGAGCCGGCCTTGCGCGCTTGAGGGTCGAAGGGAAGGGGGGGAGGGGCCTGGCAGTTGCAGGCGGCCCCGTGGCGCTCCACCACTGGACCTACGGAGTGACGCCGGGGGAAGGGTACGGGATCAAGGCGTTTTCGGCGGGCCTCAACATCGCGCTCTTCGACTCCGCGCTGCGGGGCCGGTACACGCCGATCCGAGGCGACGCCGTCCAGTCCGAGGGCGGCGTGAACTCGAGGATGCTCCACCCCGCCTCCTCCGGCGAGGACGTGCTCCTGTCGAGGCTCGGGAAGGGCCCGCCCGACGAGATGGGGCGGCCGACGTTCCAGAACCACCTCGCGGTGATCCCGCGCGTGCTCCTCGTCGAGAAGCGGGTCTCGCTGGGGGGCGTCGACGTCGCGATGGAGGCCTTCGACAGGGCGAACCCGTCGGCGCTCAAGGACGTCGCGATGCTCGAGGTCGCGCGCCCGCCCGAGGGCTACCGGCTCGGCGAGGGGCTCCGGAGGCACCTCACGCGCGCGGCGGTCGAGACGATCGCCACGCGCCGGATGACCGAGGCCGACGGGCGAACGCTCGTGCTTTGCCGCGGCACCCTGCCGCCAATCAGGAACGAGGTGCTCTTCCGGCTCATCGAGCTCCTGAACTTCGGCGCGGACATCCGCCCGTTCACGGCGATGAGCGACGCGCCGACGGCGAGCCAGCTCAACGCCTTCGACCTCGTGGTCGCGCCCCGCGGCGTGCGAGCGGACAACAGCTGGGTAATCGTCGAGGCGGGGCTCCCCGCGGCTCCCTTGCCGCGCTACCCGAAGGGCGAGTGGGTCTACACGGCGATCGAGGAGTCCTACGCGGCGGACACGCGGGCGTACGGGTAAATCGTTCGGGCGGCGGGCGTCTCACCCCGCAAGCCTCAATTAGTGCCGCGGCAAGTGGGCTCCTGCGCCAGGGTTGCCAGGGGCGGGATTTGAACCCGCGGACGAAGGCTTGGGGCATTCGTGCCTGATCTTCAGGCAGGTGTCTTACCTGGCTCGACCACCCTGGCGCAATTCTTTTTCAAAGCGAGCGAAGACGCCTCAACCAGCCTTTGGGCCTATTTGAGTTTGAGGGGGGCTGGCCGAAAGGAGCGAAAGGCCTGCAACGGTCTGAAACCACGGTCCCCGAGGGCGGCTTCGCGTTCGCTCACCCCCCGGTCGCGCTTTTATGGGGGTCGCGCGCTGAACGGCGCAGATGCGCTTCGTCGACCCGGGCGTCGGGACCGTGAACGAGGAATACCTCCTCGCGGCCCTTTCCCACCACGGCGAGCTTGTCGCCTCGGGCCGGGAGGTATGCTACCGGAAGGAATTCGGCCGGGAGGACGAGCGCTTCATCGGCGATGTGTTCGGCCTCTTCCTGCGGGGCGGGGTCTTGAGCCTCGTGGGGGTCGAGGTGAAGGACTGGCAGGCGGCCGTGACGCCGAAGCTCGCGAGGTCCTACCTCGAAACCTACGGCCGCTCCTGCGACTTCGTCTACCTGGCGGCGCGCCGCTTCCTGCCGGGCGTCCAGGCCGTGCGGACCCTCGGCCTCGTCGCCCTCGACGGGCCTAAGGTCACGAAGCGTGCGGAGCGGCTCGCGCCTGAAGCG
>DATEUP010000195.1:0-38552 GCA_035283065.1 Thermoplasmatota archaeon
GATCGCCCCACTCCTCGCGGTGCATCGAGCAAGCGTAGCTGGCGGTCTCCACCGCCGCGCGGGCGGTGGAAGCCACGCGTACCGACCAGGCAGCAAGAGTGCGGACCCCCGACAGGGCTGGCCCCCATTGGCAAGCCCTCCCCCTTGAGAAGCGCTCTGTTGTCCCTTTTGCCCGCCCCCCAGCGGATCGGGCGCGGGCCCCCGCGGGGCTCTCAGCGCACCGACTTCCTGCAGGTCGCCACAATGCGCTCCGCAAGCTCGACCATCTCGCTGGCCTCCATCCTAAGGAGCAACTTGTCCTCGTACTCCACCACGTTCTTGGCGTCAAGCAGGCGGCGGACCTGGCGCGCGAGTCCCTCCTTGTTCCCGAGGGGCAATTGTTTCAACAACCCCAGCACGTCCTGGTGGCGCTGGCTCTTCGACCGGACTCCGAGAAAATGCCCCGTGAGGGCGTCGCACGCGGAGATTGCAGCATGGACCGAAAGCAAGCCAGCATTTGTCGCGTGGCCGTCGCGGAGCGAACCTTGGGCGCCCAAGAGAAACTGCTCCGCTTTGGCGAGAAATCGCCTTGCCTCGGCCTTCGTGGCGGGCACCGTTTGCGCTTGGCCGGTCATTTTCCCACCTCAATGACGGCGCCTGTCCTTCGGGCCTCTTCGAGCAGTTTCATCGGGGCCCCTTTTCGAACCTGCTCGCGCGCGTAGACCAAGGGTGACAGGAAATTCGAGAACTCCTTCTCCACACGCGGCCGCAGCGCTTCGAGCTTCTTCTGCCAACCCGCTGCCGCTCGCCTCGACGGGAAAACCACGAGGAGGTCGATGTCCGAGTTTGCGTCCTCGGCCCCGGTCGCAACCGACCCAAAGAGGTAGGCCTCCTCGGCACCCGAGCTATCGAGAGCCTGGTGCAGGACCTCCTCGAGTCGGGCTTGAGCGGTTTGGTCCAAATGCAGGACGTCGTTCAGCCCACGTGTGATGAAGTGGTCGGGGTCGGCCGCCCACACGCTGGAGCGCCCGTGCCGCCGCTGGTGACAGAACCCCTCCATCTCGAACACGCGCAGCGCGGCAAGCGCCTGCGAGGGGGACACGTTGGCAGCCCGCGCGAGTTCGCGGCCTGTGAACTGCGCGCCCGGAGTCCGCAAGAGCGCCCGGAGAACGGCGAGACGCGTGCGGCTGCCAAGGAGGTGCTCGGGGAGGTTGTGGAAATGCATGCTGTTCGACAAATCGAACATATGTTTGATCTATTTGACACTTTCGTAATGCATGGGCGCGGTGGGGGCGCAAAGGCGGGTCCACCGCGCTTCGGTCCGGTACGTGCCCGATGGGTGCCGCGGACAGGCTATGCCTTCAACGACCTCGAACGAGTCTGGGTTACCCCCTCGGTGCAAAAACCCGCTGACTGACGGATGACCCAAGGGCGCCAGCTTCAAGGGCTCGGCGCCTGCACTTACGCCCATCTCCGGGCGTTCAGCCAAACCGGGGACACTCTGTACCCCCGGGGTGAACGGACCCCCAACGATGGAACGCCCGCCACGCCCGTGCGGCGCGCGAACGACCGGCGACCGTTCACCCTCCCTGCCCCAAGCATGCCTCGACCGCGCGCAACCCGGCACCGCGAGGGGTTCTCCCAAAGCCTTATGGGGCGCGCCCTGTAGTCCATCGGAAAACGACGGGGGCCGAAATGCCATGGTGAGGGTCGTCGTCCTTGCTGCGCTTGCGTTTGCCGCGCTTGCCGTGGTTGCCTTGCTCTTCCTCCTTCCCTTGTACTCGCGCGGCGTTCCGAGCATCCTGCCAGGTCAAGTGGTCTTGTCCACGGGCTCCTGGGAGGGCGGTGGCGTCAACCTGTTCGTCGCGAAGGCCGAGCTTGCCTCCGGCACACTTCCTCAAAACCTCACCTTTGTGGTTTCGGGAATGGAAGGAGCGACCTCCCGGGAGTTCTATAACGGCTCACCGGGCCTCAACGAGACGCGCGTAGCCGGCGCGACGGTGAACCTGAGCTACTACAATGTCGAATCGCCGAATGTCTCGGCGGGCGACTTCGTTCGACTCCAATTGCATCCGCCCTCGTCGACGGCCTTGCGCGGGGGGACGGTCCGAGTCTTTCTTGGAGCGCATCAGGTCGGCGAGACGAGGCTCCCTTACGACATCCACCTCGAAAGCGGGAATTGGACAGCCGGAACGCTGGCGATCCGTGTCTCAGTCGTCGGCAATCTGCCTGAATCGAACCTCTCTCAATTGTTCTATGACTTGGAGGACACGGGGAGCGGCGTCACCTACCCATACTATAGCGGATCCGGCGGCGCCAACCTCAGCACGACCGGCGGTGTGCAGGTGAACATCAGCTTTCAGGACGACGGGGACCTTAGAGTCAGCACGGGGGATGTTGTCCTGATTCAGCTCGACCCTCCGGGCGCGACCCTTCCCCACCATGAGGGCGGTGCGCTCTGGCTGACGATCGAGGCCCGATCTTCCTTCTCCTTGCGCATCCAGCTGCCGGAGCCTTAGCCCTTTCGCGCTTCGATGCGCTCCCGGAGCGGTTAAGGCCCGGCAGCCCGCTGGTGACGGTTGAGCCGAGGTTAGCGGCTCCAGGGTCGGGCGCGCGCCCTTCTCCTTCCCGTGAGTCCGTGTGGTGTTCGATTGGCGGGCCGCGTCACCCTCCGAGAAGTGCGCGAAAGCGACCTCCCCACCCTCTTTGCCAACCAGCAGGACCCCATCGCGACGGAGATGGCTGCCTTCCCCGCGCGAGACGAGGAGGCGTTTGGTGCGCACTGGGGGAAGATCCTCGCCGACAAGTCGGTGACCTGCAGGACGGTCCTCGCCGGCGGCGAGGTCGCGGGGACCATCAACAGCTGGGAGCAGGGCGGCTTGGCTCAGGTCGGCTATTGGATTGGGAGGGAATTCTGGGGGAAAGGTGTGGCGACCGAAGCGCTGCGGTTGTTCCTCAAGGAGGTCCGCGCGCGGCCCCTCTATGCCCACGTGGCTAAGAACAACGTCGGCTCGCTCCGGGTTCTTGAGAAGTGCGGGTTTCGGCGTGTTGGCGAGGAACGGGCCGTTTCGATCCGCGGGGGCCCCCCGGCCGACGAGTGGGTCATGCGCTTGGATAGCCATCCGGACGCCTAAGGCGCCTCATCCTTCGGCGCCTCGGGTGCCGTGGCCGGGGCGGCACCGTCGTCTTGCGGCTGCGCGAACTTCTCAAAGAGCTGGGCGTACTCCTTCTCCTCGTTCATCCGGCCCGTGTAGAGCCTTCCGTATTGGTCCTCGTACGCCTCCTTGCGCACGGGTCCCCGCCCCCTCCACCAGAGGGCGAGGAGCGCCGAAAGGGCCACGGCCGCCGCAAGCGATGCGAGCGTGAGCGGCTCCTCCAGTGAACCCGAGGGGGGCAGCGGCCTTTCCCGCACTTCGAGGGTGATGTTGCGGTACACGACGTTTCCCGAACCGTCGTCGCCGCGCAGCGAGACGTTGTAAAGCCCGACCTCTGGGAAGGCGAGTCGCACCGCGCGTCCGGGCAGCCATCCGGTCGCAACGCCCGGCCCGCTGATGTTCCATGAGAGGAGGACCGCGTCGGCTTCGGGGTCACTCGAGTTGCCGCCGTCGAAGGCGATGGTCGCGTTCGGGTAGAAGTCCCCGGAAAACCGAATCTCCAGGTTGGGGGGCGCGTTCGATGGCGGAGTCAGGGGGCTCGCGAACACGCGGAACGTGGCCGTCAACTCGGCGGCGGTGCCCCCGACGGTCGCCACGTTCGAGGGCCCGCTGAGGGCCGTGACGAGGGCGAGCCATGCGCCCGCTTCGAGCCGGTGGAGCCGCGCGGAGGAGGCGTTCACGCCTGCCCCCGGCGTAAAGGCGACCTCGAGCGTGTAATTCGAAGCCTCAAGCGCGCTGCCGTTCACCCGGTAGGCGGGCGATGCGGGGACAAGCCCGGCGGGGTCGGGCGGGGACGGGCCAGCGTCCCTAACGACGCTGAAGTTCCCTGGCGGGAGCACCGCGAGGCCAAGCGTGGCCAGGCCATCGGCCGAGAGGAACTCTCGGCGGCCCTGCCAGACGTCGGGCCCTGCAAGGACCGGCGTGAGGTTCGTGAAGCGCCCGTCGTCGGCAAGGACATAGAACGAGTGGCGCCCCGCGAAGGGCGTAAGCGACAGAGTGAACCGCTGCCCTGCGCGAGGGTCGGCGCCTGAGCCAAGGGCCATAGGGTGAGGCGTTCCATCGAGGACGAGCAGCACGCGGAGGGCCGCCTCGCCGTTGTCCTCCCTGTACGTAGCCTCAAACGTGAAGGCGTCTCCCTCGAATCCCGTGGCCGGCGTGACAGGCGTCGCATCGATGTGGGGCGGGACGTTCACCTCCACGGAAAGCTCGATGGCCGCCGTGTCCTCCCCGCCTCGGTTGTCCACGGCCCGCAGGCTGATCCTGTGGCGGCCGACCGGGAGCTTGACGCTGAGGTTCTCGCCCGTCCCGAACTGGCCAGAGAGGTTTGTCGACCAGAAGAATGCGAGCGGGCCCCCCTCCGGGTCCGAAGATCCCGTGGCGCTGAAGTTGATGAACTCGTCCGTGAAAAAGCGTGAGCCGTTGGGTGGCGCCCCGATCACTGCGGTAGGCGGCGCGTTGGACGGGCGGATGGTCACCGTCACGTTCGCGTACCCTTCGAGGGATTCGTTGTCCCTCACCGTGAGCCGGACCACGTAGGTCCCGGGCACGGTGAAGTTCGAGAAGTACACGACCTGAAAAGAGGGTCCCTCGATCCGCTCCCCGGGGAAGTCCCAAATGAAGTAGAGCGGGCCGCTCTCTGGGTCCGTGGAGCCATTCGCGGAAAAGTCGATCGTGAAGCCCGCGTCGTAGGCTGAGTTGTTCGGCGGAGTCGCGATCGTGGCAAGAGGCGGGTCGATCGCGGCGGCGCCCGGCGCCAGGGCGCCCGCGAGGAGCAAGGCCCCCAGCGCCGCAAGCCCGAGGAAGAGCAAGCGCGTTGCCCCCTCGAAACGGCGGGGCTCGCCACGTTCGGTCAAGGCGCCCATCGATCCCCCCGAGCGCGGATAAATAGCCTCTCCGGCAGGCTTGGCAAGGGCGGGGGCAGGCGCGTCCCAAGGCAACCTACTTGACCCCTCGGAGGGGTGGCCACCCCGTGCCGCGCCGGAGCGAATTCCACGCCTTTCTCGACGAGGACGTGGGGCGGGGGGACATCACCTCTGAGCTCGTGGTCCCCCGGAAGGCCAAGGCGCGCGGCCGCATTGTCGCGAAACGGGCTTGCGTGGTCGCCGGGCTCGAGGAGGCCGGGACGGTCTTCCGCGAGCTCGGGCTGACCTTCGACGCGAAGGCAAGGGACGGCGCGCGCGTCTCGAGGGGGGAGGTCGTCGCCAAAGTGCGTGGCAGGGCGCGCTCCTTGCTGAAGGGCGAGCGCGTGGCCCTCAACATCCTCCAGCGGATGAGCGGGATCGCCACGCTCACGCGGGCGACCGTCGAGGCAGGAAGGCGCGCGAACCCCCGCCTGATTGTCGCCGCAACGCGAAAGACGACGCCGGGCTTCCGCGCATTCGAGAAGCGCGCGGTCGCGCTCGGCGGCGGCGACCCGCACCGGTTCGCCCTCGACGACATGGTGCTCGTGAAGGACAACCACCTCGCGGTCGTGGGCGGCGTCGAGCGGGCGATGGCGGCCCTGGGGCCCCGCGGCGGAAAGACCTTCACGAAGAAGGTCGAGGTCGAGGTGTCCAACCTCGAGGACGCCCTAAAGGCCGCCGAGCTCGGCGCCGACATCGTGATGCTCGACAACTTCCCCGCGCGCTCGCTTGGCCGGGCCTACCGGGCGCTCAAGGCGCGCTACCCAGGCGTCCTCGTCGAGGTCTCGGGCAACATCGACGCCTCGAACATCGCCAAGGTCGCGCCGTTTGCCGACATCGTCTCCTGCGGGTCCCTCACGCATTCCGCGCCCGCCTGCGATTTCAGCCTCGAGGTCGAACCGGAACCGTGAAAGCAAAGGCCGCTCAATCCTCGTTTACGACGGAGAGTGCAAACCATGCTGCCGGGCGGGATGGACCCTCGCAAGATGAAGGCCCTCATGAAGCAGATGGGGATCGAGCAGGAGGAGCTGCGCGACGTGTTGGAGGTCGTGATCCGACTGCGCTCGAAGGAGCTTGTTTTCAAGGAGCCGCAGGTCGTCGAGGTGCGCGCGCAGGGCACTTCGACCTACCAGGTCGTCGGCCGGCCAGAGGAGCGGGCACCCGCTTCGGGGTCCCCCGCCAAGGGGCCTCTCCCGGCCCCCGCGCGCCGCGACGAACCGGCCGAGCCCTCAGAGTTCCCCGAGGACGACGTCCGGCTCGTGATGGACCAGGCCGGCTGCTCGCGCAAGGCGGCGATTTCGGCCCTTCGCAGCGCCGACGGAAGCCCGGCTGAGGCGATCCTTTCGCTCATGTCATGATCTGGAGGCGTTGGCGGCGCCAAAGTCCGCCTTAACGGAACCGGCCCATGAGGCGCGGCGCGCTGTCGGGGTTCGCGCGCTTCTTCATGTCCTGGAGGAGGCCGCTGTAGTACGCGATCTGCTGTCGCACACGCGCGGCCTCTTCGGGGGACGCACGCGCGCCGCCGGCGTCGCCAAGCTCCCTCGCACGCCGCTCCCATCGGCGCAACTCGTCGATCGCGAGGAGCACCTTGTCGACGTCAAGCGTCTTTTCCGCCACGCCCTACCCGGAAATTCGAGGGGGGGCCCTGGGAAAAGAACGTTGTGAGTCGGCCGGTGGAGACGTGCGGGGGCAGCTGGAGCCCGCCGGGAAATTCAACAACCGCCGATGGCTCCCTCACGCGTTCGCGATGCAGGGACGGCCGGGCCAGGCCCGCTGGCTCCTGTTATGAGACGCACCTGGGTGATGGAATCAGTCCTGCGGTTTTCGCCGTTACCTTTAATGCCTCAACGTCTCGCAATGCGCCCCAAGGTGAGAACGTGCGAACTCCCGTACGCCTGTGCCAAAGCCTGTCGATCGCCCTTCTGATGTTCGGCCTCGGCCTCGCGGCCCTCGCCCTGCCGTCGGCAGCCGAGAGCATCGACCTCACGCCCTCCAAGGACCCGGACGCCTACATCCCCGGCGAGTCCGTGACGATCACCGTCGGCGGGATGTCCACCTCGGTCGGGTACGACATCTTCGTTCGCCACTCGAACGGGACCGACCTGATGGAGATGTACAACGTCTCGTCGACGGCTGCGGGCACGTACGTGTGGCCGATCGCGATCCCCGCGGACTGGGACGGATGGTACTCGATCTACGCCTACCGCAACGGCAGCGTCTTCCCGGCCCGGACGGACTCCTTCTACGTGCACCTCTTCGACCTGAACGCGGAAGCCAACCACCGCGTGTACCTTGCAGGCGACCAGGTCACGGTCTTCTACTTCACGCAGAAGGTCGAGGACCAGCGCCCGCTCGACAGCGGCAGCGGAAGGTGGCGCCTCCAGATCCAGCGCGACAACGGCTCGGGTTTCGTGACCGACAACCTCGGCGAGGCCGTTTCGGCCACCCAGGGCAGCTTCTCGTTCACGCTGCCCTCCACGACCCGCTCGAACAGCTACACGCTCTACCTCACGTACAACGACACAACGAACATGCATTCGGAGACCCAGTCGGTCCCGATCCTCGTCGGGACCTTCAACCTCGCCGTGTCCGTTGACCGCTTCCCGGCCGTGTACCAGTCGGGCGACAGCATCGTTGTCTCCGTGACCGCGACGACGAGCTACATCTACTCGGAGCCCACCTCGGGAGTCGCCGTCGCGACGAAGGTCGAGAAGTACGACGCCGGCAACGCGACCTGGAGCCAAGACACCTCGTACTCGGTGCCCTCCCAGACGACGAGCCAGCAGGGCACGGTTTCCTTCATCCTGACGCTCCACCAGGGGATCCCTGACGACACGGTCCTCCGTGTCTTCGTATCAGCCTCCCGCGGCGGCTCGACGCAGGAAGCCTCGGCGCAGTTCACAATCCGGGCGGCCACGGGCCTCTCGATCGACCTGAAGCTCGACAAGACCCAGTACAAGCCCGGCGAGACGATCAACGCGAGGCTCGTGTTCATCACGACGAACTCGACGCTCCTTTCGGGCGCGATGTACCACTGGCGCGTCACGAACTCGAACACGGGCGCGGTCCTCGTGGAGGACTACGTCACGGGGACCTCGACGGGCTCCGAGAAGAACATCCAGATCCCCTCGGACTTCATCGGGCAGATCTACGTGTTCGTCACGGTCTACACGCCCGACGACCGCACGTACAACCGCGGGGAGTACGCCAACGTCTTCTCATGGGCGATGCTGCTCAACCCCGTGAAGACCTCCTACAACCCCGGCGAGACCATGGAGATTGGCGCCACGCTCGTGACGGACCGCGACTGCGGCGCCGGCGGTGCGACGTTCATCTTCATCGTGACCCCGGACGCAGGCGGCGACCCGATCGCGAACGGGACGCTGACCCCCGGCGGCAAGACGGCGCGGATCACGTTCATGATCCCGGCGGAACCCGACGACGAGTACAACATCAATGTCGCGGCGTCCTGCGGCGGCCTCGTGGCCCAGGACTCGACGAGCGTGTCGCGCGAGAAGTACCTCGCGCTCTCGATCGATGTCCCGGACAAATCGTACAAGCCCGGCGACACGGTGACGATCCACTACAAGTTCGTCGCCGTCGGCGGTGCAACGATGCCGGCCACGACAACGATTACCGTGACGCTCTACGGCGGGGCGGGCAGCCTGCCCGGCGGGTACTCCGTTGGGACGCGCCAGTACGAAGTGAGCGCGGTCGAGGGCGACCTGACGTTTGTCGTTCCCTCGACGACGGCCGCCGACGGCGACCTGCTCGTCATCGCCTACGCGGGGAGCGCGGGCTCGAGCAGCGCGACGCTCTTCACGCGTCCTTCGGGCGGCGCGTCGCCGATCTCGGCGGCGGCAAACACGGCGAACTGGGGCCTCATCGTCGCGGTCCTCGCGCTCTTTGTCGGCGTGCTCGCGATGATGCGCCGGCCGCGCCCGCCCACGGGCGAGGCCGCGCCCGCCCACTCTCCGTCCCACGCGCCCTCGAGCTTCTCGGACATGAAGCCCGAGGCGCCGAAGAAGGAGGAGGTCAAGGTGGACGCTCCCAAGAGCGACACGCCCTCCCCCGTCGAGCCGCCCAAGGCGCTCTGAGGCTCGGGCCCCCTTTCCCTTCCCCCGGCCGCAAGGCCGGGCTCTCTTTCTTTTTCCCCCTACAGGCCGGGCCCCCCGGCGCTCCCCATTGTCTGTAAGCACGGCAGGTTCATGCGTTAGGCGGCCCTAAATTGCGACTTTGCCCGAAGGGGCAGGATGCGCGATTGGACGCTGCGGACGAAAAGGCGCTCCGGTTGCCGGCCGCACTTACCGGCGTGTTTGTGGTCGGGCTCCTCCTCGGTGTCGGCGGGGGAGCCCTCCTTGCGCGGGCGCCGGCCTCGCCGCCCCCTGTGGACACCTCCGCGCTCGAGACCGAAGTGGCCGCTCTCAACGCCACGGTCGCCGCGCTGAAGACCCAGTTGGCCAAGGCCCAGAGTGAAGCGGAGGTTGCGGCCAACCAAGCCGGCGCCACGGAGGTCGCGACGCGGTTTGGCGAACTCGAAGGGCTCCTGGCCGGGGGGCGCAAGACCGAGGCGTTTGTGCCGCTCAAGGCGCTAATTACAGCCGCGCAGCACACGCCTTGGGCCCCGCTCCTCAACACGAGCGTGCGGCCCGTCCGCGAGAACGCGACCCAGCTCCTTGAAATCATGATGTTTGGCAACGACTCCGATGTCGGCGGGGCGCTCGAGCGGCTGAAAGCTGCGCACGCGGGTTTCGACGAAGACATGCGCGTCCTCTTCCTCCCGTTCCACGGCGCGAGCCCCGCGGGGGTGCGCGTGGTGCTTTTGGCAAACATGACCGGCTTCTTCCAGGTCGAGGCGGAAGGCCGGGCCACGCGGTCGCCGACCTTGAGGGTCCCGCCCGGCGCCAAGATGCTCATCGAGGTGACGAACAGCGATGCCCTCATCCACAACTTGGTGATCCGCGACCTTTTCCTCGGGACCCGGCTCTTTGGCCCCGGCGAGACGGTCGGCCTCGTGGTGGGCCCGGCCAGCGCGGGGGACTACCGGTACTTCTGCGACGTGCCCGGGCACGAGGCGACGATGAACGGCCACGTCGTCGTCGGGGGCGCCCTCTGATCAGCGCACGACGAGCACGGGGCAAGGCGCAAGGCGCACGACCTTTTCGGCGACCGATCCGAGAAGGACACGCTGGATCCCCGTGCGTCCGTGCGATCCGACGACGATGAGCCTGGGGTGGACCTCCTCGGCCTCCTGGACGATCGCGACCGCCGCGTCGTGGCCTTCGAGGACTTTGGCCTCGAAGGGCACCTTCGCGCTCTCGGCGTCCCTCACGGCCTGCGAGAGCGTGCTTCGGGCGTCCTCGCGCAGTTTCGGCAGCGCCGAGTACCAGTACGTGGCCGCCGCGCCTTTCGCTCCGGACCCGCCGTAGACGAGCACGTTCACGATCTCCACGCTCGCGCCCATCGCCTTGGCGATCTGGAAGCCCTGCCTCGCAGCCTGGAGGGAGGCCTTGGAGCCGTCAACGGCGATGAGGATCACATCGGGGGTTTTTCGGGGCACCGGGTCACCGGGCCAACCAAGGGCGGGCGAAGGGAAAAAGGCGCGGCTCTTGCGCGCAGGGCGTCGACCCCCTCATCTTTTTATGGGGCCCCCCCTCTCGGGGCGGAAGGCGCCCCGCCAAGGGGCCACCGCGGGCTCATGGTCTAGTTGGTCATGACGCGACTTTCACAAGGTCGAGGTCGCCGGTTCAAATCCGGCTGAGCCCATTCACTTCCATTCCGGGTGAGTTCCACCCCCCATCGTCCCCCATCCCCCCACTACGTGGGGGGATGGGGGGAGCAGGTTCACATATGCACAAATATTGTTAAAATCTGTTATTTGGAAGATCTTGGCGCAAGAAAAGCAAACCGTAAGCGTGTGTGAAGCGTATGCGAAAATAGCGAGATAATCTTATATATGACAGATTATCTCGTGGAATTATCACATGCCGGCACCCAACCCCGCGTACCGCCCGCTCCTTCACCGTCCCGTCCTGTCGATCCAAGATGCCGCGGCCGCATATTCCGGAAACCGCCGCGCGGCCGCCCAAGCGCTCTACACCCTCCAACGCTCGGGCCTGCTCGTGAAGGTGCGCCGCGGCCTTTACGTGCCGGGCCCCCGCCAGGACCCCGCGTGGGAGACCAACTGGAACCCGTACCTTGTGGCCGCGCGGCTCCGCCCCGAGGCTACCCTCGCCTTCCACAGCGCCCTTGTGATCGCAGGGGTGGCCCACAATCCCTCGGAGTCGCGCGTCCATGTCGCCGTTTCTTCGCGCTTCTCGCCCTTTTCCTTTCAGGGGGTCCGCTTCGAGCCGCACCTGATGCCCGCCCGCCTTATGGAGAAGGCTTCGAGTGCTTACCCCCACGAAGGCGAGGTGATCCGGGCAACCCGCCCGGAATGGACGATCACAATGTGCTGCCGGCATCCATCCAAGGGAGCCGGGTTCGAGGAGATCGCCCAGAGCAGCTCAGGCTTCCGAAGGATCAGCGCCCCGGAGGTTTTTGACGCGTGCCAGGCGATCGGGACATCGAGCATTTTCAATCGCGCCGGCTTTCTTCTCTCGCTCAACCGCGGCGAATGGGGGATCAAGCCCAACGAACTCAACCCGTTCCGCGAGCGGATGAGCGGGAGCCCTGTTTACTTCGGAGAACGGAGCGAGAGGTCTTTGTATGTCCGCGAGTGGCGGCTTTTCGTGCCGCGTTCCGCGAGGGAGGTGGCCGGGCTTGGCCGCGATTGACCTTTCGGCGCGCGGCCTGTCGGTGCTCGCCGAAGGCACGGGTTTTCGGCGCGGGCCACTCGAGAAAGCCGTCCGCCTCGTGGGCCTCTTGGAGGCGATTGCGGAGGACGACTTTCTGCGAGGGCGCGTCGTCCTCAAGGGGGGGACGGCCCTAAACCTATTCCTCGCGCGGCCGGCTCGACTCTCCATCGACGCGGACCTCGACTATGTCGGATCGGTCGAACGCGAGGGAATGCTCCGGGAACGGCCAGCGGTCGTTGCTCAGCTCTTGAAACTCGGCGGATCCCTGGGATATCGTGGAGCGTTGAAACGCGAGCCCTACGCGCTTTCGGAATTCCGTTTCCGCTACGCGTCGACGACGGGATCGGACGAATTCCTGAAGGTGGACCTGAATTTCCTGGAAAGGGTCCCAATCCTGGGCCGCATCGAATGGAGGCCCTGTTCGCTTGACATCCCGGGCGAGAGGGTGGCCGTCGCCTGCTTGCCCGCCAACGAAGTCGCGGGCCAAAAACTCGGCACGCTCTGCTTGCGAGGCGCGCCGCGAGACCTCTTTGACGTCGCTCGCTTCCGGGACATCGCTCTTGACGCGGCCGTCGTACGCAAGGTGGCGCTATTCAACGGGTTCCTTGGCTCCCTCGACCTCTCTGCCTTTGACCCGTCGCTTGCGCACCGGATTACGCAGCGCGACATCGATGACAAGGTTTCGCCTCTCCTCCTAAACCACGAAGTCGCCCCGCGGGACGAGCTGCTCAAACGCGCCAATGTATGGACGGAGAGCCTGCTTCCCCTTGAGGCCGGGGAACGCTCCTTTGCTGCTGACTTGCTGAAGGGTTTGTTCGTGCCCCGGGCGCTTTTCGCTCCCACCGAGGTGAACCCTCGACTTGGGGACCATCCGGGAATGAAGCTCCGGCTGCAGGGACCTGAGCGGGCGGCCCCGAACTCGGATCGGGCCTGACACGGGGTCGGTGCGGCGATGTCCCGGTTAGCGCCCCCGATCGAGTTCGAACCGGCTTATCCGCGGCCCCGGCTGAGCCCATTTCTCCTCCTCCTCTGGAAGCCTTTCGTTTCGTGGCCCCACGAACCCGCCGGCCAAGGGGCGCCAGCCTCCTCAGGGCGAGGCGGCGATCATGATAAGTACCGCTCGCACGATTTGCTGGAAAGGCCCTCGCAAAATGCGAGCGCCTCGTGAGGTATGCCCAGATGCCCCTGTACATGGATGTCCACAAGCACGTGCCAGGATTGACAAAGGAAGCTGTCGCGAAAGCGCACGCGGCGGACCTGAAGGTTCAGAAAAAGCACGGCGTGGATTACAAGAAGTACTGGTTCGATGCAAACTCGGGCAAGGTCTTCTGCCTCTGCCGTGCGCCGAGCAAGGAAGCGGCGGCCGCCGTGCACAAGGAGGCGCACGGGCTGCTCGCTGACGAGATCATCGAGGTTCAGGAAGGCGCGTAGCCCCTCTCCGCTTTTCGAGCGCCAGCTTCCGCCTTAGGGCGCGGGGCCGCGAGCGCGCATTCGACGACGTTCACAAGCGCTTCGATGAGCCGTGGAGCCACATTGGGCATCGGCGCTCGGGCCCACTGCAGGCCAAGGCGCTCCGCTTCGGCCCGGGCCTCGATGTCCAGGTCGTAGAGAACCTCGAGGTGGTCTGAGACGAAGCCCACGGGCGCTGAGAGAACCGTGCGCACGCCGCCCGCGGCGAGCTCACGGAGGCGTTCGAGGAGCGGGGGCCCAAGCCACTCGCCGCGGGTCCCGGCACTCTGCCACGCGAACGAAAAGCGCTCCACCTCGCTCGCCTTTGCGACGGCGGCGCATGTCTGGGCGAGCTGGCCCGGGTAGGGGTCGCCCTCCGCCGCGATGCGCGCGGGCAGGCTGTGGGCACTGAAGAGCACTGAGGCGTCGGAGGCCGCAAACGCCGGTCGGGCGCGGCGGATCGCGCGGATCGCCTCCGCCCATGTGTCGACGAGGGCGGGCTCGAGGTGCCAAGATTTCACCATCTCGACGGACTTCACTCCCGGGAGCGCCTCAGCGGTCGCGCGCAGCGCCCGCTCGTACCCGCCGATGCTCATGCGCGCGAAGTGGGGCGCGAGCGCCACGCCGAGGAACCGCCGCGTCCCATCGGCGTGCGCCTCGTGGACGACCTCGGCGGCAAACGGCGGGCTGTGCTTCATCGCAGCCCACACCCGGACCGGCCGCCCGCGCTTGGCAGAGGCGCGCTCCAGCTCGGCGGCCTGTGCCCTCGTGATCTCGAGCAGCGGCGAGCGGCCGCCGATGGCGTCGTACCGGCGCTCAAGGTCCGCCAGGCCCTCGGCGGACGGGCGCTCCCCCCCGCGGATGTGCTCAAGGTACGCACCAATCTCTTCCTTTCGCTGGGGGCTCCCATAAGCCATGAGGACGACGGCCGTGCCGTCCGGGTCGGGCCCCACCTCAGGCGCCTCCCGCCGTCATCGCGTGGACGCGCTCGACCACGAGCCGCGCGTTGTCGACCGGCGTGCCCGGGAGCACACCGTGCCCGAGGTTGAAGATGTGCCCGGGGCGACCGCCTGCGCGCGCGAGGATGTCTCGCACCTTTTCTTCGATCACCGCCGGCGGGGCAAGCAGCGCCGCAGGGTCGAGGTTCCCTTGGAGCGCCACCTGTCCACCCGCGCGCACCCACGCTTCATCGAGGGGCAGGCGCCAGTCAACTGCAAGCACCTCACCGCCGGCTTCGCGCATCAGCGGGAGAATTGCCGCCGTCCCGGTGCCGAAGTGGATGGCCGGGACGTCCGTCTCGCGCACCGTCCGGAAAAGCCGGGCGGTGGGTCGCGCGACGCGCGCGCGGTAATCCTCGGGGGCGAGCGCTCCCACCCACGAGTCGAAGACCTGGACCGCATCGGCCCCCGCCTTCGTCTGCACCCCTAGGTAAGCGCCCATCCCCTCCGCCAGGCGCTCAAGGAGCGCATCCCACGCGTCGGGGTGGCGCCACATGAACCCCTTCGTCTCGGCGAAGTCCTTGGTCGGCCGCCCTTCGATCATGTAGCTCGCGAGCGTGTAGGGCGCGCCGCAGAATCCGATGAGCGGGGCGCCGTTCAACTTCTCCTTGAGGCGCCCGATGGTCTCAGGGATGAAGGGGAGGAGCCCGGGGTCGAACTCTTTCAGGCGCTCGACATCGTCCGGCGCGCGCACGGGCGAGGGGGTGACCGGCCCAACGTCCTTCTCGATGTCGATCGGGAAACCCATCGCCTGCAGGGGCAGCGCAATGTCCGCGAAGAGGATGGCAGCGTCGACCCCCAGCGTGCGCACGGGCTCGATCGCGACTTGCACCGCAAGTTCCGGCGAGCGGGCGATGTCGAGCACGCCGTGCGTCTTGCGGATCTCCCGGTAGCCGGGCAGGTAGCGGCCCGCCTGGCGCATGAACCAGACCGGAGTGGCGTCCGCCGGCTCGCGCCAGCAGGCGCTGAGGAAGCGCGCTTTCATCCCACCCGCCTCCCCAGGGTCGCGAACGCATCGGCAGCCGCGCGATCCGTTTTGGCCATTGCCGAAGCTCCGTGGGCGAGCGATACGAAGAGCGCCTCGAGAGGCGAGGGGGGGAAGTAGATCCCCCGGCCAAGCAGCGCGTGGAAGAGCCGCCGATAGCCATCAAGATCTGTGGCGCGCGCGTCGGCGAAATTCTCGACGAGCCCCGAACGCAGGTGAGCCCCAACCATCCCACCTGCGCGCGCGGTCGTGAGCGGGACGCCCGCCGCAGCGGCCGACCCTTTTAGGGCGTTTTCAAGGCGCGCCGCTGCCGCGTCCAGCTGCTCGTAGGCAGCCGGAGTGAGCGCACGCAGCGTCGCCAGACCCGCCGCCATCACGAGTGGGTTCCCAGCCAAGGTTCCCGCCTGATACACGGGCCCGAGGGGAGCGAGGTTCTCCATCACCTCGCGCCGGCCGCCGAACGCCGCGGCGGGCAGGCCCCCGCCGACAACCTTGCCGAGGCACGTGAGGTCCGGCTCGATCCTGAGGCGGCCTTGAGCGCCGCCGCGCCCGACCCGGTAGCCGGTGACCACCTCGTCGAAAATGAGGAGGCTGTCGTGCTCCTCGCAGACCTCGCGCAGGCGCTCGAGGAAGCCGGGCCGCGGGAGGACGACGCCCATGTTCGCGGGGATAGGCTCGACAATGGCGGCGGCAATGCCCCCGCGCGTTTCCTTGAACGCGCGCTCGAGTGCGGCTTCGTCGTTGAACGGCAGGACGATCGTGTCGCGAGCGGCCCCGGCGGGGACGCCCGCCGACTTCGGCAGACCTGCCGCGGCGACCCCCGACCCCGCCTTGGTGAGGAACGGGTCGGCGTGCCCGTGGTAGCACCCTTCGAACATGACCACGAGGTCGCGCCCCGTGAAGCCGCGCGCGACGCGCAGGGCGGACATCGCCGCCTCGGTGCCCGAGTTCACGAACCGCAGCAATTCGAGCGAGCGCATGTCCTTCTGGATCGCCTCGGCAAGCGCGACCTCGGCCTCCGTGGCCGCGCCGTAGGTCGTGCCCCGCTCCGCCGCGGCCTTTATGGCGGAAACCACCGCGGGGTGCGCGTGCCCAAGGATGACTGCGCCCCACGAGAGGACGAAGTCGATGTAGGTGTGTCCATCCTCGTCGGTGAGATGCGCGCCGCTCGCGCGCCCGATGAAGCGCGGGGTGCCGCCGACCGCCCGGAACGAGCGGACGGGGCTGCTTACCCCGCCGGCTAGAACGCCCTGGGCGCGGGCAAAGAGCGCCTCGTTTCGCGACTGCGGGGATGCCTGGGCCTCAACGCGCAAGCAATCAGTCCCCCAGCGCAGCCACGAGGGCCTCGGGCTCCGCGGCCATGCACGTGAAGATCGGGGTCTCGACCGCGGTGTAGCGGCTCGCCTCACTCGTGCGGAGTTCCATCACAAGGTCGAGGAACTCGCCGGGGTCGTCCCCCTCGAAGGCGAGGATGAACTCGTAGTCGTCGATCCCGAACGAGTAGCCCGTGTGGATCGTGATCTTCGGGTACTTGTGGCCGACGCGGAAGTGCTCGCGCATGACCTTCTGGCGCTCTTCGAAGGGGAGCGCGTACCACTCGCGCTTCTTCGTGAACGGATAGACGAAGAGGAAGCTGGCGCCGGCCGGCACGCCCGGCGCGCCGGCGCCATCCTGCCCCGGGTGCGCGTGCCCCCCGAGGTACACGCTGCGCTTGCGCATCGCGAGGTAAGAGTACGGCGTCTCGAGGTGCGCTCCAAGCTCCGTCGAGACGATCCGGCGCGCGACCTCCTGCAGGTCCTGGGCGCGGTCGGCAATCGTCCATGTCATGAAGTCGCAATCGCCGCGCAGCCCCACGAGCGAGTAGAGGCGGATCCTGTGCGCGTCGCAAAGCGCGGCAAGCTCGGCGGAAAACGCCCGCTTCTGCGCGGCACGCGGCTCCGCCCGCTGCAGGCGCCAGCTTTGCGCAACGCGGTAGAACGTGTACTTGAGGTACTCGCGCGCGGCGGCACTGGGCGCGCCTTCCAGCTGCGGGGTCACTTCGCGGCGTTGAGCCATCGTGCGGCCTCCTCGGCATGGTAGGTAAGGAGGAGGTCGGCCCCCGCGCGGCGGACCGCGGTGAGGGCTTCGAGGACGGCAGCCTGCCGGTCGAGCCAGCCCCGCGCAGCGGCGGCCTCGATCATGGCGTACTCGCCGCTTACGCAGAACGCGGCAAGGGGAAGCGACACGCGCCGGCGGGCGGCGCGCAGGATATCGAGGTACGGCAGGGCCGGCTTCACCATGATCATGTCGGCCCCTTGAGCGACATCGAGGTCGATCTCGCGCAGCGCTTCGCGGCCGTTGGCGGGGTCGAGTTGGTACCCTCGGCGGTCGCCAAAGGAAGGGGCCGAACGCGCGGCTTCTCGGAAAGGCCCGTAGAAGGACGAGGCGAACTTCGCGGCATAGGCAAGGATCCCCGTCTCGATCCTCCCCGCACCATCGAGCGCAGCGCGCAGGGCCGCGACCTGCCCGTCCATCATCGCGCTCGGCGCTACGAGGTCGGCCCCCGCCTCGGCGTAGGCCACGGCGGTACGCGCAAGCGCGGGCAGCGTAGCGTCATTGTCGACCGCGCGGCCGCGCAGGACACCGCAATGCCCGTGCGTGGTGTACCCGCAGAGGCAAACGTCCGCGAAGAGCACGAGGTCGGGGGCCGCCTTGCGCATCGCTTCGAGTGCGCGGGGCACGGGGCCTGCGGAAGACCACGCGGCCGTCCCGCGTGAGTCTTTGCGGCGAGGGACGCCAAAGAGCATGGCGCCGCCAAGCCCCGCGCGGCTCCAGGCGGCAGCGCAGGCGGCAGCTTCTCTCGGGGTGTACCGTCGGACGCCTGGCAGGGACCCAATATCGGGGGGAATCGAGGCGTCCTGCCGGATGAAGATCGGCAGCACAAGCTGAGCGGGTAACAGGTGCGTCTCGCGCACGGAGGCGCGCAGCGGGGGCGTGCGCCGGAGCCGGCGAGGGCGGACCGCGAGGGTGGCCGTGCGCTCAGGCAAGGGAATTCACCTCCGCGCGGAGCAACGCGAGGAGGCCCTCGCCCGTGTGTGGCTCAGCGACGCGGACGCTCGCGAAGCCCGCTCCGGTTGCCTCTGTGCCCGTCACGGGACCGATGCAAAAGGCCGTGGCACGCCTTGTGAGTTCCTTCATCGGCAAGTCCCCAAGCGCCTGGGAAAGAAAGCGGACCGCCGAGGCGCTTGTGAAGAGGACGCCGTCGGCCGCGGCGGCATCGGAGGGCGCGACCGGCGCGGTCGATCGAAGGGTGCGGTAGGCGGCCACCCGAGTCACCTTGGCTCCGCGCGACGCAAGGGCCCGCTCGAGCGCCGGCGTCGCGAGGTCGGCGCGGGCCAGCAACACGCGCGCGCCGCGAATGTCGCCCAAGACTTCCGGGATCGCGTCGGTGACAAACTCGCGGGGGGTTGCGATGGCCGGAAAGCCCCTACTCAGCGCGGCCGCGGCTGTCGCAGGGCCTACGGCGGCCGTCCGCAGGGCGACTGCGGCCGTCCGCAGGCCGAGCGCCCGGCAACGCTTGGCGACCGCTTCGACTCCCCGCGCACTCGTGAAAACCACCCAGTCATAGGGAGCTTGCCCAAGGGCAGCGTCAAGGGCGCCCGCATCCTCGGGCGGAGCGGTTTCCACGACGGGCGCCTCAAGCACGCGCAGGCCGAGCGCGCGAAGCGCAGGGGCAAGCGCGGCGACGCGGTCGGCGGGGGCGGCGAGCAGGACCGCGCGCGGACTTCTGGAATCTCGATTGGCGGTCAACCCGCAACCGCCTCCCCCAGGATCTCTCGGGCCCCTTTCTGGAGCATCTCGGCAACTGCGGCCTTGCCCACCCCTTCTGGGTCGGCCGTGGCGCCCGCAGCGGAGGCGCGGATTACGCGCCGCCCGTCGGGCGTCGCAAGTAGCGCAGTGAGACGCAAGTTCGCGCCGTTGGCGCGCCCGAGCGCGCCGGCCGGGAGGTTGCACCCAACGCCCAGCGCGCGCGCGACGGTCAGTTCCGCCTGCGCCTCCGCGCGCGAGGAAGGGTCGTTGACTGTGGCGACCACGTCCCGCGCGAGCGAATCGTCGGTGCGAATCTCGACGGCCAGGGCGCCTTGGCCGATCGCGGGGACCATCACCTCGGCAGGAAAAAGCTCCGTGATGCGCCGCGCAAGCCCGAGCCGCCTGAGCCCCGCCGCGGCCAGCACAACGGCATCATAGTTGGACGCGTCGAGTTTGCGTAGCCGTGTGTCGACGTTGCCGTCGAGGGCGGCCGTGTGGACCTCGGGCCGCGCGGCGCGCAGCTGCGCGATGCGCCGAAGGCTGCTCGTTCCCACGCGCGCGCGCTCCGGCAGCTCCGCAAAAGGGCGCCCGTCCCGGCTCACGAAGGCGTCGAAGGGGACCTCGCGAGGCGGCACGGCGCCAAGGACGAGCCCTTCGGGGAAGGTTGCCGGCATGTCCTTGAGGCTGTGCACGGCCGCGTCGATGCGGCCGGTGAGGAGCGCCTCCTCGAGCCTGCGCGTGAACGCGCGTTTGAAATCGGGGCTCTCGTCGGGAAACTTCTTGGCCCGCTCGTCGCCTTCCGTGACGATGGGGACCAAGTCAAACACGAGGGTGGGCCATCGGGCCCGCAGGCCGTCCGCCACGCTGCGCGCCTGAACGAGCGCGAGGGGACTTGCGCGCGTCCCGATTCGGAATAGCCCGTTCACGGAGGCCCCTCCAGGCGGAAGAGCCGACGCGCCGCGCGCTCCACCGCGTCCGCGTCCTCGCGGGCCCACGCCGCGCGGAGCCCTTGCGTGGGGTCGTGGAGCAGCCGGTTGACAAGGCGCTCAGCGAGCTTTTCAAGGACGGCCGCGTCCGCCGCGGGCTCGCCCGAGAGCCGGCGGCGCGCGCGCTCGAGCTCATCGCGGCGGATGGCCTCCGCGCGTGAGCGGAGTTGCGCAACCACCGCGTCGGCCCCCCGGGCGCGCTGCTCGCTGTATAGCGCTTCCGCCGCCTCGCGAGCGGCTCTCTCGGCCAAGGCCGATGAGGGAGGAACGCCGGGACGCCTTTCTTCCTCGGCGAGGTCGTCGACATCGACGAGTCGAACGCCAGGTATCGCGCGGACGGAGCGCGCCACGGCCCGCGGGAAGGACAAGTCAACAAGGAGCATTGACCCCCTATGCGGGTGGCCGGCCCCGCGCAGGTGGACGTCCCAGACGAGAGGTCCCGGTGAGCTGAGGGCCACGATGGCGGCGTCGAAATTGAGGAGCGAGGAAGTCCCCTCCGCGAGGGGCACGGCCTGCCCTTCGGCAGATGCGGCCGCACGCCGCGCCTTGTCGAGGTTCCGGTCGGCGACGGTCACCGCCGCAAAACGCGCTGCGCACGCGGCCGCCCGCCGGCCCACGCTCCCTGCCCCAACAACCAGCACCCGGGCCCCCCGGCCGCCCACGCACCTTTCCAGGAGGTCTGCGGCGGCTTCGGGAGCTCCGCGCGAATTGGATCCGAGGCCCGCTCGCTTGCGGACGCCCTGCGCGGCCCGGACTATTTTCCGGACCGCCGAGTGAATTTGTGGCGAACCGCCCGCGTCCGGCGAGCTCCGCGAAGCGGCCTGCACCTGCCCGATGATCTGGGGCTCGCCCCACACCGCCGAATCAAGTCCGCTTGCCACGCGGATCGCATGGAGGTAGGCCCGCTCGCCTGAAAGCACGTGCAACGCGCCGGAGTCTATCGAGAGGGCGCCCTCCAGGCGCCGAGCGCTGGAGTCGTCCACAGGCGCAGGCGCAAGTCCCCAACACTCAACGCGGTTGCACGTAACAATCTGGCAGGCCTCCCGGAGGCCCGCGTGTGTATGGGCAAGCTCGAGCAGCCGTGAGCGGGCCTCGGGCAGGGCAAGGCGCTCCCGCACATCCAGGGGCGCCAAGCGGTGGCTGGTCCCGACGACCACGAATTCGTCCGCCGAGACAGGGAACGGAGCCAAAGTTGCATCCGCTTCACGTACCGCGGAGGCCAGAGCCGGACTTGGGTCAGGATTCAATAGAACCGCGAACCCCGACACCCTACAAGGGCTTTGTTGGTGCAGGCTCTCCTATTCGGCTAAGCGCTGTCGCAAACGGCGAACCCGTCCTTCCGTGAAGGGTTCATCCTGACCTTCGGCAAGAATAGGGAATCAGCGACTTCCCCCAAAGCGGTGGCGGCGGGTCGACTGGAAACGTGATGAGCGTGGGGCGTGTGGCCCTCAGAATCAGGCGGCGGGCTAGCGCTTGGATAGCGCGGGCGCCAACTCGCCGCCTCGAAGTCCCGTTGACCAACTCCCTATCGCCCGCGGATGGCCGAAGACGTTTCTGTCCCGTGAGGTGGGGATTTCGCTGCGCGGTCGGCGCGCACGAGGCTCGTGGCGATCCCCGCGGCGCAGATGGCGGCGATGACGAGGAACATGAGCCGCTGCGCGGCCACAAACGCCGCCGCCTCCGGGGCCACATCGCCCGGCGGCAGCGGCGCACCGCCCGTCTGCGCGGCGTAGAAGAGGCCGAGCAGCAGGGCGCCCAGGGAGACGCCGACGGCAAGACCGAGCACCCGCATGGTCGCGAGCATTCCGGAGGCAAGCCCCAGCAGCTGCGGACGGACCGATCCCATCGCGGACGAATTGTTGGGCGATTGGAAGAGCGCCATCCCCCCGCCGAAGAGCGCGAGTCGCCAGAGAATATCGAAATCACCGGAGGCCCTGTCGAGCGTCGAGAGCGCGGCGAGGGAGAGAGCGGCAAGCGCAAGGCCTGCCGTGCATGGGATCCGCGGCCCGATTTTGTCGGAGAGTCGCCCGGAGAGCGGACCGATCAGCGCGAGCGCAAGCGGGGTGGGGAGCATGACGAGCCCCATGCGATAGGCTCCGAAGCCAAGGACGTGGTTGAGGTAAAAGGGCAGCCCAAACGCCACCGCCCCGATGGTGATGAAGGAGAGAAACGTGGACGCACTGGCGGCCACGAATTCGCGGTTGCGGCGCACGACACCCTTGGCGTGGTCCCCCGAAAGCGTTGTGTCCGAGCGGCGCCTGCGCGGTTCCGCCTTGCCCTTTGGAAGCAGGCGACTCGCCGCGAGGAAGGTGCCCGCGCCGATCGGAAGGTTGATCAGAAATATCGACGGCCAGCCGAACGAATCGAGCAGAAGGCCCCCGAGCACTGGACCCGCGGTCTGGCCTGCCGCCACGGCCGTCGCGATCCAGCCGAGCGCCGCGCCGCGTTCGCTCCTCGGGAAGGACTGCGTGAGAATCGCGGGGCCAACGGAGAATATCATGGCTGCGCCGACGGCCTGGACGACTCGAAGAATCACGAGGGCCTCCAGCGACCAGGCCGCCGCGCAGAGCGTGGATGCCGCCGTGAAGAGCGCAAACCCGGAAAGGTAGAGAGGTCGCCTCCCAAGGCGGTCGCCCAGGGCGCCGAAGAGCAGCACCGTGGCGGCGATTGCGACGAGGTAAACGGAAACGACAGGCGCCACCGCGCCTGGGTCGACGCGGAACCCGGTCGCCATTACGGGGAGCGCGAGGTTCACAATCGAACCGTCGAGCGTGGCCATGAGAACGCCGAGGAACACAATGACGAGCACGCGGCGTTTGTTGGCGAAAAGGTCGCCCGTGTCCGCAGGGGCTCCGGGGCCTTCGATGGCGGTGACTGGGGGGCGGCTTGTCCTTGTGCCGACAGATTCATCCGTCGGACCCGCCGCCCGAGGCAAAGATCCCTCCTCGCGCTGCGCTGTGGCGCCCAGAGGCGCACCTATATGCGTGGTCAATCGGGCGCACAATGCCGACACCCTAGAAGGGTTTTGTTGCGTCAAGCACTCCTTCGCAAGTGACCGATATAACGGACGCCAACCGCCGCCGCGCTCCGCATCCGCCAGTTTGGCGGCTCTTGTCAATTCATGGCTCGCGGAGCGTTTCGAATCGGTCTTCCATTGGGCCCGTCTGAGCCCACATCCCCTCTTGCCGGCACGCGCGCGATTCGCTGCTTGCGGGCCTGCCCTGGGCCGTGCGCGCGACATGGGGTCTCCCGGCGCCGCCGAAGCCCACGGCGCGCGCCATCGCCCCGGCCGCGAGCCGGCCCTCCGACGCCGGGGCCCTTACGCGCGCCGACGTCGGAGCGCACCCACCATCACGGCGAGCGCGGCAAGCGCGGCAAGGCCTTCGGCCGCTCCAAACCCGGGCAGGAACCCCCGAGCCGGCGGGGGCGGCGGCGCGTTCACGGTCGCCGTTACGGTGGACGCGCTTCCTGCGCCCGCAATCGCCGAGTGGTCGTTGTTCGCAAGTTCGATGCGGATCGTGTGCGTCCCAACGCTGAGGTTCGACACATTGATCGTCCTGACCGAAACCATCTCCGTGAGGTTTCCGTCCACAAACACGTGCAGGTGCCCATGCCCGGCTGCATTTGTCGGTGTGCCCACGGGGTCCAGCGTGAAGTTGCCAAGCTCCACCGTCACCGTCACCTGGCCGGTCGTTGTGGTGAGCTCCGCAGCGGGCGTCGTGACGCGGACGGAGGGAACCGCGGCGACGGTGATGGAGACGGAGGCCGACACTTCGACGGCCAGCGGCGTGTGATCGTTGTTGAAGAGCTGGGCCATCACGACGTGGTCGCCCGGCGCAAGGCCCGCGAGCGTGAACGATAGGGTCGCGGTGTTGCCCGAGTACACCCCATCGACAAACACGTGCCAGTGCCCTTCCCCGTTCACGGCCGCCTGCCCGACTTTGGAAGGCGCCAGCGTGAAATTGGCGATTGCCACCGTCACGTCCGTCGAGTTGCCGTAAAGGACGGCCCCTGCGGCAGGCGACGCGATCGAAAGGGTGGGCATAAGTCCCCCCACCGTGACCGTGACGATGTCGAAGGCGGGGCTCGCCAGGGGCGTGTGGTCGTTCTGGGCAAGCTCCGCGCGGATCGTGTGCGTGCCTCCGGCGAGCGCCAGGACGACTCCGCTGGGCCCGTAGAACATATTGTAAAGCGCCCCGTCGAGAACGAGGTGCCAGTGTCCTTCGCCCGCTACGTTTGGCAGTCCGCCCTTGTCGACGATCGAGAAGTTCTGGGTGGCGACGGTCACGACCGTGAAGTTCAGGCCGATCGCGGTTGCGGCCGCGGGGCTCGTGATTGAGATCCCGGGGGCGCCGGCAAGGACGGTGAAAGGCTCCCAGTCCACGACACGCGGCACGAGCGGCGAGTGGTCGTTGTTCCGAAGCTCCACAACGAGCAGGTGCGGGCCGGCAGAGAGCTCGGTGAGCAGGACTGCGCTCGCCGCGGAGGGCCCCAAGAGGATCCCGTCGAGCCAGGCGTGGTAATGGCCCCGTCCCGCCACGGAGGGCTGGCCGATGGCCGCGCCGTCAATGGTGATGTTGGAGAAGGTGAGACCCGCCTCCAGCGAGGCGGCGTTCACCTGAGCCTCGAAGAGCGCGGCGTCGAGCTTGATCTCCGGGACGCCCGAGGGGACGGTCAGGCGCACCTCGTCAAACACCGGGTCCGAAAGGCTGGTGTGGTCGTTGTTGGCAAGCTCGACGCGGATCGTGTTGGCTCGGCCAATGTGGAGGTAGGTGACGTTGAAGAACTCCGTTGTGCCGTAGTAGAAGTAGACGCCGTCCACAAAGACATGGTAGTGCCCTTCGCCCGCGACCGACGCTTGGCCCACCGCCGCTGGGTTGTAGGCGAAATTCGCCTTCGAGACCTGGATCTCCGCGGAACTCGACCCCCATGCGCTGCTGGAGGCGGGGGAGAGGATGCTCACGCGGGGCGCTCCCGCAAGGACGGTGAAAGGCTCCCAGTCGACCAAGCGCGGCGAGAGCACTGAGTGGTCGTTGTTGCGAAGCTCCACGACAAGCATGTGCGGCCCCTCCGGCAGGTCCGTCAGGATCAGCGGGTTCGCGGCGGACGGGCCGAGCAGGACGCCGTCGAGCCAAGAGTGGTAGTGGCCCCTTCCGGGGACGGACGTCTGGCCGATTGCGGCGGCGTCGATCGTGATGTTGGAGAAGGTCAGCGCCGCCTCGAGAGAACTCGAATCCACCTGCGCCTCGAAGAGCGCGGCGTCGATCTTGATCTCCGGGACGCCCGAGGGGACGGTCAGCCGCACCTCGTCAAACGCGGGGTCCGAGAGGAAGGTGTGGTCGTTGTTGGCAAGCTCCACGCGGACTGTGTTGGCCCCGCCAATCTTGAGGTAGGTCACGTTGAAGAACTCCGTCGTGCCGAAATAGAAGTACACGCCGTTGACAACGACATGGTAATGGCCCTCGCCCGCGACCGACGTTTGGCCCACCGCCGACGGGTTGTAGGTGAAATTCTCCTTCCATACCTGGATCTCGGCCGAACTGGACCCCCACGCGCCGCTCGAGGAGGGGGAGACGATTCGAAGGCGCGGAGCCCCCGAAAGGACCGTGACATTCACCGTTGCGTTGATGCCGAGGAGCGTGTGGTCGTTTTCTGCAAGCTCCACGCGCACCTCGTGCGTGCCTTCGGCGACGTCGGCAAGGAACGTGGCCGTCGTGTAGTCGAACTTGACGTACGCGCCGTCGAGGAGCAGGTGGTAGTGGCCTTCGCCCGTGACCGCCGCCTGGCCGACGGCCGCGCCGTTCAGCGTGAGGTTCTGGATGTCGAGCGTGAGCGCGACGGTTCCGGAATCGACGCTTGCGCCCTCTGAAGGGGTGACGATTGCCACGGTGGGCGCCGCCGACGCCGAGGCGGCAAGGAAGGCGGCCGTGCCAAAAAGGAGCAGCAGCGGCAGCCCAGCGCGGCGCAGTCCATTCTCGACCCTTCGCGTGCGCTGGTTGGGCTCAACGGTTTCGGCGGTGGTGTCGCTATTGCGCATGTTTTCTTTACCCCTCGGAGCAGGTGCGTGAGCGCAAAGGCTCCGGGGGGCCGTGAACGCGCGATGTTATTTCAAGAGGCGCTTGAAGGGCCTGCGTCCTTGGACGGTCTCGTCTTTGGTGAATGAATCTCCGCGCGGGAAGCCAGCAAGCCGCGGCGGCGCCAATTGTCGCAGTCGACGTCGGCGGCCGCCGTTTGCGCGTGGAACCGGCGCCGGCAGGACAAAGGCCATCCCCCAGCGAGCCGCTGTGTTTCGAACGGCTCCCGGGCCGGCCCCGGTTGAGCCCCTTGCCCTCATCCCTCGTCCCTAATCCGATCGCCGACGCCGATGGCGCGCGCGAAGCGCGGCCCCGCGTAAAGCCGGACGCCAGCCACGTTGGCCGCGAGCGCTCGCGCGCCCTCGGTGAACCCGGCACGCGAGACGATGAGCACCTCGCGCTCCCCCGCGGGGCCCTCCATGATCGCCCGCTGCAGCGACCGGATTCCGGCCGGGCGGTTCCCCGGGATCCAAACGACCCGCCCCACGGGCGCGCGCCGGGTCGAGATGAGCGCGGGGCCAAGGTCACGCGGCCTGCGCCACAGGGAGGCGGCCAGCGCGCCGCAGGTGCAGGCCACGGTAGGCGCCCCCCCCGCCCCGTCACCTCGCCGACGCGATGAGTCCTCTTACGGGCCCCGGGGATCGGGTCTGGCGCTGTCAATGAACATCGCGTAACGCGACAGGCCTTCGTTCATCTGCCGCACGAAGAGCTTCCGGAAAAGGACGCCCATGAAGAAGCCCTCCACACCGGTAATCGTTTGCTCCACCGTGACGAGCGTCCCTGCCGGGTTGCCTTGGAACGACCAGACGCCCGTCGAGCCCTTGCCGGCCCCCTTCACGATGCGCTGCTCGACCCGGTGCGGGGGGAAAAGCGTCTCGCGCATCGTGTAGGACAAGTTGCGGCCCGCCCAGTTCTCGACGCAGAGGGTGACGCGCTCGTTGCCCTTCCATTCGAGGACCTTCATGCTCTTGATGCGCTCGGGGTAGAGCTCGTGGAGGCGCTCGTAGGCGGCGAGCCATCGTTCGAAGGCGGTCTCGGGGCTGGCATTAACTTGGCGGTTCACGGTGACTTTGGCCATCGTTTTTCCTCGGGCCGCGCGAAGCCGCGCTCGGCAAACCAAACCGACGGATGCCGGCTCCTGCGCGAGGGCCGGGGGGCCGCCCCTTGTGTCCCCTTTGCGGGGTCGGGCACGCCAAAAGGGCGAACCCAGCCGTCAGCCGGCTGGCGCGTCCTTCATTCGCTCCTCGATGGCTTCTTCGATCCAAGCCTCGTCCTCTTCGACGCCGGCGAACATGAGTGTCGTGGCCTTTGCGACCCCCGGCATTTTCGCCGCGCGGCGGCGCAGCGTAGCCACCTCGGCGGTGGACTTGGCCGCAAGCATCAGGATGATCGACCCGAAGTCGGGCGATGCGATGCGGTCGGTGGCAAGGAGCGCCCCCTCGAAGGCGTGCACGAGCGAGCCTACCGGGTCGGGGGACGCTGACGCGCCAAAGCGGACTGCGAGATAAAAGAGAATCGCGCCTTCGGCTTGGCTGAGGTCAAGGACGGGGAACGGGAGGAAAGCGCCCTCGCGACCCATCCGGTCGAGTCGCCGCCGCACGGTCTTCGTTGAGGCCCTGACCTCGCGCGCGACCTCCGGCAGCGGCCGAAGGACCTTGCCTCTAAGCGCCTTGAGGATTCGCCAGTCGAGCCGCGAGAGCGGGCGGTGGACCTCGGGCATTTCGACGTCGTAAAGCTTGTGCAGCCCGCCCTTGCCGGCGAGCGTTTGGAGGAGGCGCAGCTTCCTCTCGAGGTCGGCCGGCGAGCGGTAGAGGACATTGACGCACATCGTTCCGCCCAGGAACCAACAGCACGCGCCGATCCCCTCCACGGGCGCGAGCTTCTCCCCGACGTCCTCGGCGTCGTCCTCGTTGTCGAGGGTGTAGTAGAGCCACGTCGCTTCGAGGCCGAGGTGCCGGTAGTTCGGATAGAAGTCATAGCCGGCGATGAGGCCGGACGCCTCCATCCGTGCGATGCGCGCGCGCACGCGTTCGGGCGAGACCTTCAGGGAGCGGGCGATTGCCGGTGCGCGGAGGCCTTCGAGGGGGCGCGGCGCGCGCCCGTAGGGCTGAATCCCCATTGCTCGCAGGATCCGGATGTCGAGCGCGTCCACGGGCTTCGACTTGACGGCCGTGGAAAGAACCTTTCGCCGGATGGGGAGCCGTGGGCGGGGTTCGGACCGCTCCCGGGGCGGGCCCGGCGGGGCCCATAGACCTCCGACCAGAGGGCCCCCCAAAGTCCGATCGCCGGCGCCAACTACACGGCCAAACGTCCATCCCCGGTACCCGGGATGCGCAGCTCGCGGGTGGAGAAGCCCCTCGGTGCGGGGTTAACCTGTTAACCCGCAGCCCGATACGCTGGTATTGCGTTGCTGGCGATGGTCAATATGGCCCTCGAATACCAACCCAGCAAAGAAGAGCTCGCGTCGGTGATCGTCTGTGACATGGAGGGGATCGTGCAGACCTACGCGGCCGGCGCCTCGGACTTCTTCCAGTGGCGGGCCGAGGAGGTGGTGGGCAAGATGAGCGTGGCCGCCTTCCACGAGCCCGACAAGGTTGCGACCCTCGTCCCGCGGCTCCTTAAGACCGCGGTGGAGACCGGCAAGTTTGAGGAGAAGGTCACGCTCGTGCGGAAGGACGGCTCGCGCTTCCAGGGGATCCTCACCGTGCGCCCGAAGTTCAAGGACGGCACGCAGGTCGGCTTCATGGGCTTCACGCGCCGCGTGTAGGTGGGCCCGATGGCGGCCGTTGCAGCCTCCGCAGAGGCCGCCGAGGCGCCCTCTGCCCCGCTCCCCACGCAGGCAAAGCTCTGGTTCCTCGCGCTTCGCGCGCCGTTCCTCATCGCCTCGCTTATCCCCGCTGCCCTCGGGATCCTGCTGGCCTTCGAGCAGGCGGGGGCCTTCGACGCAGCGCTCGCCGCCCTCACGCTCGCGGGAGTCGCCTGCTTCCAGCTTGCCACGAACATGCTGAACGACAATTTCGACTACCGCAGCGGGAACGACCTCGCGGTGGACCACAAGAACCCCTTTGCCGGGGGCGGCCGGGTCCTCACGACGGGGCGGGTCGGCCTCAAGGTGCATTTGGCGGTGGCCGTCTCGTTCCTCCTTGTCGGCACAACCCTCGGGTTCCTCATCTTCTTCGCGCTCGGCGGCCTTGCGACCTTTGCAGGCTCGCTCCTGCTCCTCATTGGGGTCCTCGGGTGGGGCTCGACTGTCTTCTACGTCGGGCCGCCCCTCAAGTTTGCGCACCGCGGCGTTGGCGAGGTGGTCGTGGGCCTCAGCTTCGGGCCCCTCGTCCTCATCGGGGCCTTCCTCGTTCAGGCGCGCACGGTCTCCGAAGGCGCCGTGCTGCTTTCCCTTTCGATGGGGCTCCTGGTTGCCGCGATCCTGTGGATCAACGAGTTCCCCGACCAGAAGGCGGACCTGTCGGTCGGCAAGCGGACGGGGATGTCGCGCCTGGGCCCCGTGCGCTCGCTGCGCGTGTACGAGGGGATGCTGGTCGGCGCCTTCGCCTGCGTCGGGGCGGCCGCGGCGCTTGGCGCGGTGCCGGTGACCACCCTGCTCGCGTTTGCCGCCGCGCCGATCGCGATGAAGACCGTGAAGGTCGCGCACGCAAACTACACGGACCCCCACGCCCTCATCCCGGCCAACGCCGGGACGATCCTGCTCACGGCGCTCTTCGGGGTCCTCCTGATCGCGGGCGTCGCGCTCGGGGTCGTGCTGGGAATCTAGGCGTCCGTTGGGGAACCCTCGCCCGATGACTGCTGGCCTGACTCTATAGCCCGGCCCAGCCATGAGCCGATATTCTCATTAGGGCCCCACCGCCATCGATCGGGCCGGCGCAAAGGGGTCAAGACGCCGGGGGGCCTGGCCGTAGAGGTTTTCGACGCGGCAATTGTTGGTGCGGGTCCTGCAGGCTCCAGCACCGCGTCCGAGCTGCTCGAGCGCGACCCGGACAAGCGCGTGGTCCTGCTCGAGGGGATCCGCCGCGAGAGCACGCTGCAACCCGGCGAGCGAGGCGCCGGCCACAGCATGTGCAGCGGGGGCCTCGGGCAGGCGATGGTGGGGGCGATCGGATGGCCGATGCCCCGCGAGGTGCGGATGGCGGAGATCCACCGCATCCTCTTCGAGACGCCATCGCGCTCGTTCGAAGTCTCGGACGAGCTCCTGGGCATCGAGGGCCCGCTCGGTGTCGTGACGAACCGCAAGCGGTTCGACGACTGGCTGCTCTCAAAGGCCCTCAAGCTGGGCGCGCACTACGAGCAGCGCGCGCGCGTGACCCTGACGGCCCGGGACCGCTCCGGAGCCCAGCCCGTTTGGCGGCTCACGACCCAGGACGGCCGGGCCTTCGCCGCGCGGTCGCTTGTCGGCGCCGACGGCCCGGAGAGCCGGATCGCCGCCGAGCACCTTGGCGCGCCGCCGGTGCGCGACGAGGACATGTACCTGGGGACCGAGGTCTACGTGCGCTCCTCGCAGTTTCCCCGCGACGCGATCATGGTCCGCTTCCAGACCAGCCGGCTCCTCGGCTACTATTGGGCCTTCCAAGGCGGCCAGGTGATCAAGGTCGGCTGCGGCTCGAGCCGGTCGAGCGGCGTCCAGGTGAGCCGGGAGAACGACTGGTGGCGGGAGCGACTTTCCGCGGTCTGGGGCGACGAGGGCTTCCTGGCAAGGCCCCTTGAACATGTGGGCGGGCGGATTACATGCTCGCCACCGCTCGTGAAGGTCGCCGACGCCGCGGGCCAAGTGGCCATCGTAGGCGAGGCGGCGCGTGCGGTCCTTGCGAGCGCGGGCGCGGGTGACGCCTACGCCGTGGAGACCGGCCGCGCGCTCGGGCGCGCGCTCGCACTTGGCGACCTCTCGCTGTACCAAAAGTGGTGGGGCCGGTCCGTGCGGCCGCTCATGAAGCGCCACTACCGGTTCAAGAGGATCCTCATGGGCCTTAGCGACGACGAGATGGACAGGCTGATCGGCACGCTGTCGCATTTTCGCCCGAGGACCTCGAACATCCGCCGCGAGGTGCCGCGAGCCTTCGCGTACCTGCTCCGCAAGCAGCCGCTGCTTGTGGGGCGCGTGGCCGTGCGCGCCGCCCTCGCGTAGGCGTAAACCGCGCAGGGCGCATGTGCCGCGCGGTGCCTGGGGCGCGTCCTGCCGCCTAAATAGCGAGCCTGCATTGGCGGAGGCCGTGGTCCTCCGGCAAGCGCTGCGAACGTGGCTCCTCGATCCGGCCGCAGACCCCAGCGTCCGCTACCGGGTCCTGCTCGAACTCCTTGACCGGCCCGGCGACGACGAAGAGGCGGCCCCCGCCCGGCGAGCGATCGGTCGGAAAGGGTGGGCCGCCGAGATCCTGCGCCGCCAGCACCCAGGGGGCCAGTGGGAGACGGCCGGGACCTCGCAGAGCGAGCTCTACCGTCCGAAGTACATCGCGACGAATTGGTGCCTCCTCGTCCTCTCGGACCTCGGCGTGTCGGGGACGAACCCGAGGGTGGCCAAGGCCGTCGACCTCTTCCTTCGCCGCTACGCAAGCGCGCGCGCAGGCCTCGGCTTTTCGGGGGGCGAGATTTGCTTTACGGGAAACGCCGTGCGGATGCTGACCCGCTTCGGGCGGCTCGAAGACCCGCGCGTCCAGAAGGCCATTGATTGGATTGTGCGAAACCAGAAAGCCGACGGCGGGTGGCACTGCTTCCCCTCGCCGACAGGCACGCTTGATGGGTGGGAGGGCATGGCGGCCTTTGCGGCGATCCCTCGCGAGGAGCGCTCGGCCGCCGTGCGCCGCGCGGTCGAGCGCGGCGCGGAGTTCTACCTCGCGCGCGGCCTCCTGCGCGAAGGTCGAAAACCCTACGCGCCATGGCTGCGCCTCCACTATCCCGTGCATTACTACTACGACCTCCTCGTCGGCCTCGACTTCCTCACGGCCTTGGGCTACGGCGACGACCGGCGGATGCGCCCGGCTCTCGACCGGCTCGAGCGGATGGGCAACCCTGCCGGCACGTGGAACCTCGACGCGCTCCACCCGGACTCGGAGGACCCGAACTACCCGGTCCGGCGGTCCTACTACTCCTTCGGCCTCGAGGTCCCCGGGCGGCCCAGCCGGTGGATCACCGCGGCGGCGCTATCGGTCCTGCGACGGGCGGGCCGGTGAGCCGGGGGGCGCCCCGCTTGCGTGGCGGGCCACGTACATACGTTCGGTGCGGATGGCTCTTCGGCGGCGGGGCCAGAGTTCTCCCGATGAGGCATTCGCGGTGGACGGCGGTCGCGCTTGCCGCCGCCATGCTCCTGCCGCTCGTTGTGGCGCCGTTCGGGGCCTCTTCAAGCCCTGGGATGATCGGCGCTGTCGTGCGGCTCAGCGACCGCTTCGACATGAGCCACGACGCGCACGTCGACCTCGTGGCGTCCGGCTCCTCGCTTCTTGCCACCTGGGAGAGCGACCGCGCGGAGGCGATTTACCCGGAATCCGCGCTGAGGCTCGAGATGGGGTGGGGCGCCCGATTCGACGGCGCGAACTGGTCGCCGGCGTTTGGGACATCGTATGTCGGGGGCGCGACCGTGGAGGCGCACTTCGGCCGCTCGGCGGCGGGGCCCGGCCACTTCCTTGTCGCCTACAACCTGTTCCCCAACGGGTTCACGGTCGTGCGCTTCGGCCTCGGCGGTGAGTTGCCCGAGGCTACGTGGCTGTTCGAGCCCCGCGAGGGTTCCGTGGCCCAGCGCCCCGCACCCGCCGTCGTGGGCGGGCGCGATGTGGCCGCGGTGGTCACCAACGACCCCCGCTTCGCGCCGCCGGGGCTTCGCGCCGCCGTGATGGTGAACCTCACGGCGGGCCATGCGATCGAGGGCGAGGTCATCGCGACCTTCCCCACGCTCGCCCTCGTGGACGCCCGCGTTTTCGAGCTCGGCGGCGCCCCCGCCGCGCTTCTCGAGGTCGAGCCCGAGCAGGCCTCGCCCCACGAGCTGCTCCTCAGCGTGCGCCGCGCCGGGGGCTGGACCGCCCCCGTTCGGGTCCAGGTGGCCTTGGAGGGCCTCTCCAGGCTCAACGCGGACGTCGCCGTATTGGGGACGCGGGCCTTTGCGGTTTTCGAGCGCCAGCGCCAGGTGGAGTCGAGCCTGGCCATCATCGTCCTTTCCGAACTCTTCGAGAACGGCTCAACCCGCGAGCTTACCGTTTCGCCCTCGCGCGGCTCCCACAGCCACCTCATGCCCGACCTGGCGCTCATGGGTGACCGCGCGTTCGTCTCGTGGGAGACCAACGACGACTCCCTCGGGCTCGGGTCGGATGTGGACGCCTACTACCGCGGCGTGAACCTTACCAACTGGACGCTGGGGCCCATCCGCCCCCTCAACCCGCCCGACGAAAACGCGACGGACGGCGACGCGGCGGTCGCCTCGGATGGCGCGCGCCTCTTCGGCCTGTGGATAACGGACGGCCCGGCCTACACGGACGGGCTCGAGGACGACGTCGTCGCACGTTACCTGGAGGGCGACTTCGACCTTGACGGCCTCGAGGACGCGGTCGACCCCGACCCGGAGCGCGCCGCGGTTCCGCCCGCGCCTGGAGGGGCGCCCCCGAGCGTCGGCTTCACGGGTGCCGCAGCCGTCGCGGGCGTTGCGATGGCGGCCTCTTTGCTGCTGTTGCGCGCGCGGCGCCGTGGCCACTGACGCAAGGGGGCGCCGGCGCGCGCCTCACTCGAGCACGTGGATCCGCTTCTTCCCCGCGATTTCCTTCAGGATCTTCGGCCACACGGACACCGTGACCTCGCCGAGGTGCGCCTTGCGAAGGAGCAGCATCATCGTGCGCGACTGGCCGATGCCGCCCCCCACCGAGAGGGGAATTTCGTTCTTCACGATCGCCTGGTGGTAGGGGAAGCGCAGGTTGTCCGTGAGACCCGCCATCTCGAGCTGCTTGACGAGCGACCCCGCGTTCACGCGGATCCCCCCCGACATGAGTTCGTGGCGCCTGCGCGTCACGGGGTTCCAGACGAGGATGTCGCCGTTGAGGCCGTGCATCGCTCGCCCGCCCTTCGAACGGGTCTCCGTGATCCAGTCGTCGTAGTCGGCCGCGCGGTTCTCGTGCGGGAGCCCGTCTTTGAGCGGCCACCCGATCCCGTAGATGAAGACCGCCGGGTGCTCTTGGAGGATCGCCGTCTCGCGCTGCTTGCGCGGGAGGTCCGGGTACTTGTCGAGGATCTCCTCCGCGTGGAGGAACTTCAGCTTCGAAGGCAGTTTCGGGTACCTGGAGTCCTTGAGCTGCGGGTAGAGCTTCTGCGCGTGGGACTCCGCGCCCTTGAGAACGCGCCAGATGCGCGTGGCCACGTCCGTGAGGACCTTGAGGTTGCGGTCCTCCTCGCGGATCACCTTCTCCCAGTCCCACTGGTCCACGTAGCAACTGTGGTCGTGGTCGAGGAAGTAGTCTTTGCGCACGGCCCGCATGTCCGTGCAGATGCCCTCGCCGACGGCGCAGCCGAACTCCTTGAGCGCCATCCGCTTCCACTTCGTGGCGGCCTGGACGACCTGGGCCTCTACGGCGTGCACGCCGCGGTCGTTAGAGATGTGGAACTGGATCGGCGTGCGGGAGCCGTCGCGGTCGAGCATGTCGTTGACGCCGCTCTCCACGTCCACGATGAGGGGGACGGGGACCATGAACAGGTTGAGCTCCTTGCACAGGCGCCTTTCGATGAAGGCCTTGGTCGAGTAGAGCGCGTGGGCGGTCTCGCGCGGCGTGAGGAGCGGCTCGTAGTCGTCGGGCAGGATCTTCTCGAGTTCCTCGTAGTTGCCAATGCCAGGACCTGCAAGGTCGGCCTTCTTCGCTGCAAGCATGCGTGTGCCTCGCCTCCAAGAGGCGCGCGCGAGGCTGATAAGGGTGTTCTATAGACAAGGGGGGCCGGGGGGACGTTTCCGCGGTGGGGGCCGATGGGTTCTTGCGGGAGCCGCCCCCTGCCCGCGTTCGTGGACACCGCGAGAATCATGGCCCTTGCGCTTGAAGAGGCAGAGATGTCGCGCACGCCGGAGGACTCGGAAGTCTATGTCCCGGGCAGCGGTTTGAAGCGAGCAATGTTCGGCGTCGACATCGACTCCGGCGAGCTCGCGCTGGCCAAGCAGATGGGGTTCGACGTCGTGATCGCGCACCACCCCTGCGGCGGGTCGACCTGGGCGGGCTTCCCGGTCGTCCTCGAGAGGCACGCGAAGATCATGGTTGACGCGGGCGTGGCCGCCGGCGACGCGCAGGCGGCCGTCGAAGCCCTCAAGGAGGAGCACGGGCCGCGCACGCACCTGCTGAACTACGACCGGCTGCCGAGCGTGGCGCGCCTGCTTGGCATGCCGTTCATGAACATCCACGCGCCGGCCGACGAGGTCGGGAGGCGAGTCATGCATCAAACGATCGCGAGCGGCGTGCGGGCGGGCGCAAGCGTGGGCGACGCCGTCGGCGCTCTCCGTGGGCTCCCCGAATTTGCCCACAGCCCGCACCCGATCGTCCCGCGGATGGGCGCCTTCGAAGCGCCGCTCGGGCGCTGGACCTTCGTGCACGGCGCGGGGACGAACGGGGGTTATCCCGTGGCCTCGGCGCTCTTCCGCGCGGGGCTCGACACAGTCTTCTACATCCACATTGACCCGGCGCACCTCAAGCGGCTCAAGGACGAGTTCCGCGCGAGGGCGAAGAACCTCGTCGTGACCGGGCACATCGCGAGCGACAGCGTGGGGATCAACGCGCTCATCCGGAGGCTGCGCCGCGAGGGCCTTGAAGTCACGCCGATGGGGGGCGTCGTGGAGTAAGCTCGGGCGAGCCTGCCGCAGCGAGCCGTCCGCGTGCCACCCAGAAGGCGGCGATGACCGACCAGCCGGCAAGCAGGAGGCTCGCAGCGAGCTCGGGGATCGCCTGCGAGGGGAACGGCCATCCGTATTCTTGCGCGCCTGCCACGCTGAGCCCAAGGGCGCCCGCTGCAACGGCAAGGACGAGCGTGGCGGCGCGAATGGAGCGGTCCGAACCCCGCATGGAAAGGGCGAGCAGCAGCATCCCGACCGGCACGAGCGTGAAGTACGTGACCGAGACGGCAAGGTGAAGGGCTCCATAGGACTCATTGAAGATCCCGATCGCCGAGAGCGAGGCGCCGCCGCCTCCAAGGGAGGTCAGCGCGCCCGCGCCAAGCGCAGTTTTCGGCGCCGCGCCGGCAAGGGCCCAAACGAAGACGAGGTAGGCCGCGCCGGCGGCGGCGAGCCCCGCGCCAAACACCCACGACGATTCGCGCCGGGGGTGCCCAAGGTCCGAGAGGGCGTTTTCCGTCCAGACAAACCAGGGGGACATCGCAAGGGCGCCAAATACCGTGCCGAACCCCAGCGCAGCGCTGGCACCAGCGGCAAGCGGCGCAGCCCGTAGCCGGTCCACGAGGAGGGGAGGGGGCAAGGAGGCAAAAAGGTAGGCCGAGAGCTGGCAGGCGCGGGCCCCCGAGCGCGTATATACGAACCGCTTATTTGCCCCCAGGCGATCGCGAGGCCCTCCCCAAGAGGAAGCAACCCATGGCCGCCCCTGCCGCGCACGCGAAGTTCGAAGAATGGATGGAGGACTTCGACGGCTGGGTCGACCGCGTCGGCTACCCGCGCAACCTCCTCGGCGACTTCAAGCTCGAGCCGAAGTACGCCGAACCGCCGTTCCCGAACGTCGAGTTCGGGCGCTACAAGGGGCAGAAGAAGTGGCGCGAGCCGGGGGAGCACCCCGCGGCCGACGCGCGCGAGATGCTCCTCAAACTCATCACGATCCAGGGCGACACGGAGTTTGCAAGCGTCGAGCAGCAGCGCAAGCTCCTCGAGAAGGCGCCGACGGCCTACGACATGAAGTCGATGACGCGCGTGAATGTCGAGGAGATGCGCCACGGCTGGCAGATGGCGCACGTGCTCATCGAGCACTTCGGCGAGGAGGGCTGGAAGGAGGCCGAGGGTCTCCTATCGAGGAACGCGCAGCGGGGCGAGCGCATCCTCCAAGCCTTCAACGACCCCGTCCAGAACTGGCTCGATTTCTTTTGCTACACGAGCTTCCTCGACCGCGACGGCAAGTACCAGCTCGGCTGCCTGCTGCACAGCGGGTTCTACCCGCTCTCGGCGAGCATGGGCCCGATGCTGAAGGAGGAAGCCTTCCACCTTGGCACCGGGGTCACGGGGTTGAAGCGGATCCTCCAGGCGGGCAAGGTGCCCACGGACATCCTGCAGCGGCGCGTGAACTGGTGGGTTTCCACGTCGCTCGACTGCTTCGGCGGCGAGCAGTCGCGCAAGGCGGCGCACAACTACGAGCTCGGCTTCAAGGGGCGCTACGACGAAGGCGAGGCGACCCCGTCGGTCGACACGACGCACGTGAACGAGTACAACCAGGCCCTCTACATGGCCGAGATCCGCGAGATCGTCGACCGGCTCAATGCGAACCGCCCCGCGGGGACGCCCCCCCTCAAGGTGCCAAGCGAGCGCTACAGGCGCCGCGTAGGGCTCTACAAGAACAAGCCCTACGCCTGCGAGGGGACGCTCCTCAAAGAGGACGCGTACGCGGCCTACCTCGAGGCGACGCTCCCCTCCCCCGAGGACGACGTGCGCCTGGAGGAGATCTTCAAGGAGGAGTGGATTGCCCCGCGCCAGCCGTAAGGGCGATCGCCTTGACGGGTTCTTCCGGAGCCTTCGCGCGAGCATCCTCGAGGCCTGGAGTTCCCCCGAGGGGTTTGCCTACGACCGCGTGCTCTACGCCGTCGGCTACCCCTACAGGACCGAGGACCTTTCGCGCGTCCTCAAGTGGGCGGGCAGGCCTTCGGAGGAGCGCGCGCTGCCGCCCCTCAAGCGCCTGAACGAGACGCTCACGCGGTCCGTCTACCCCGAGCTCGCCTCGGGGGCGCCCCCCGGCGTTTCCATCGAGGCGTGGTCGGCGATCCTCCACTTCCTCGACCCGAGCTACCCGCTCGCCACGCCGGCCGCGAACCGGGGCCTTCTCGCGCTTGGCTTCCCGGTAGCCGAGGCCCTCTCGCCGACGTCCTACGCGGCGTACCTGGAGGCCTTGGATGAACTCAAGGAGCGCGCGCCGGTTTGGGCGGTTCCAGAGACGAACTGGTACCTCGCTCGCGTGATCGAGGTCGGGCTCGAAGCGTTTGCCCCCGACCCCCCCTCGCGCGGCGCAAAGCGCGCCGCCGCGACATCATGAGCGCATGTGGCCTTCGCCGGCCTTCGGCGGGTTGGCGTAGAGCGCTTCAAGGACCTCGACGGGGGAGCGCCCTTCTTGGAAGAAGGCGCGGCCGTTCACCACCGTCGTCGGCACCGCCGAGATCTTGAAGCTGCGCCCGAGGTCAGGGAAATCGGCAGTCTGGACGACATCAACGGAAAGGCTCCGGTTGGCAAGGGCGAGCGCAACGGCAGAGCGCACCGCGCCCGGGCAGTGCGTGCACG